>CALXMY010000001.1 GCA_944389595.1 uncultured Alphaproteobacteria bacterium
TTGGCTTAAGCCACGGAAGAGTAGGTCGTCGCCAGAATAAATCCAGTTTATTACACGAAGTTTTAACGAAGTGTAATTCTGATGTAAAAACCGAATTCACCGCCCACGGGCGGTTTTTTTAACCCAAAATACAGGAGTTTTTTACATCATGATACCCAGTGCAAGGCAACAGAAAGTGATTATAAATTCAAATGGTGTTTATTCAGATGATGCGCGTGGAAATCGTTATTATTATGGATATCAGCAAACTAAATTAAGTATGATTTCATATTATTTTGAACATGCAAAGCAGTTTTGGAATCATCAGACTATTAATGGGGTGCCGTTGGAATTACAGGAAATTCGCGTTCAAACGGCTGCAAACAGTTCGGTGCCGTATAATTTTGAATGGCAAACGCGTCGTACACCGATTGCAACTCGTGATGTTCGGAAAAATCGTGTCGCATGGTATAATATAAAATTCAATGTTGGCGAAACAGGCTGGATTTGTAACAAATTATATATGACATTGTTTGATGCCGCAACGAATATAGCCGCCGAAACCGCACATCAGTTATATAATGATCAAAGGGTTATTGACTGTGTTCGCAATTTGATTACGAAACAAGCAACCAGATAACTTATGGATTTTATGGACATTTTTTGATAAAATACCCCTGAAAAGGGGTGTTTATAATGGACCAAAATAAAATCCAACGTTTTAACGAATTAAAAAATCGTGCCAGTAAAAATTTCGATAAATATCTGAATGCTTTATTAAATGGCACGGATGTTTATATGTTGCCAAAAGAAAGACTAAGCGACAGGGAATGGCGCGAACTGAACGGCCTGTTAAGTGAAAAAAACGTAAAGTTTATTGAAACAATAGAGCGTGGCGTTCCATATATGCAATTTTCTAAAATTAATAACCATGATACATTTGAAAATGCGGCGGCAAAAATCAAGATGATGCGTTTTAACGAATTAAAAAATCGTGCCAGTAAAAGTTTTGATAAATATCTGAACGCTTTATTAAATGGCACGGATGTTTATATGTTGCCAAAGGAAAGACTAAGCGACAGGGAATGGCGCGAACTGAATGACCTGTTAAGTGAAAAAAACGTAAAGTTTGTCGAAAAAATGGAGCGTGGTGTTCCATATATGCAATTTTCCAAAACCAATAACCATGGTGAATTCAAAAGGGCAACTGCAAAGGTCAAGGTGATGCAGTTTAACGCAATAAGAAATAAATATCCGTATTTGTCGGATTCTGTGATACAAGAGATTGTTGACAATCAGGATAATATCAGTCCAGGCCAAATCTACAATATGATACGACATACAAAGAAAAAATATAATTTAAGTCGGGATGAATTTAACAAGGCCGTTGCGTACGGGAAAACGCCGAATGATTATATTGATGTTTCGCAATATCAACAATGGACGTGGGTGCGTCAATCGCGGGTTCAACAACCGCATGCTAAGCGGGACATACATCATATCAGTTTGAATGTTAATATCGTCGAAGGGCTGATAAAGGCACTGGATGATGTATTGGCCCAGGATGCCGGCAGATATATCGAATATTATAAATTTCCAAAAAGCGATTATTATGACGAGGCCATAACCAGACATGACCCTGTGACCATTTATTTATCTGCCAGAAACAGGGATATAGAACAAAAAATAGTTCGTGCGGTTGCACCGTATGCGCGTTCAAACGAGGGGCTGCTCGGCGAAATTTTAGGGTATGGTGTCGATATTAGCCCGGAAACAACCCAAAAATATGGCATGTCTGTGGGGCAAATGGTCGGCAGACAAATATACGCCATGTTAAAAAATTATAACAGATAATTTTGTTGCCTTGATTAATTTATGGGGGTGGGTATATGCATCAGGATGCGCAAATACAATCAATACTGAATAAAATGCATACGATGTTTGATGGTGCGGTTGGGCCAAATAATCGCGCCGAATATATGCGTATGAAAAATGTGTCTGGAATTGATTGGCATTTTTCACTGACAGCCGAAGATATTATAAATCAAAAAATTCCACGTATGGTTGCCGGGTGCACTGGTATCGCAAAAGTTTTCTGTAAATACGCCACAGATGCTGGATTGAATTTTTTTGTTTTAACTACGGCGCGTGTAGCGGATTTGGCGGGCGCGGCGGATGACCATGCGGCCGCGACCGCCGAACGCATAATCAACGGCCATCAAATTATTGCCGTACGTGACGAAAACGGTAAACTGCGTGCTTTTGATCCCGGATTACAGGAATTAAGGTATATAAAACCTGATATTTATGTTGGTAGTATTGTAAAGTTTCGTTTTGATGATGTAATTCCGCATGTTATCACCGCAATTTTAACCCCGGCCGAATATAATAAAATTGATACGTATAAAAAATTGCGCGACTTGTACGTAAATGGTAAAAAATAACAAAAATAATTAGCGCATGTTGACAAAAAATATTTTTAATATAATAATTTGTAATAACAAAGGGCGAACATGAAATATTCCCATCGGCAAATTAATTATATTTTAAAATCTGCGCATCGCAATGTTGGTGATGCGATTATTAAAAATGACAATGTGTTTATAAAAGATATTGTGTTAACGCGTACCACTGGACCGGATGATATAAAATTATTATTTCGTGGCAAACCGGTTGATTTGTCCGATGATATAAAAAACAAACAACGCGCGTTGCGTGTGTTGGCCGATGCATATGGAAAATATAATCGTCGTAATCGGGTGCGTAATATTTTTCAAAAATTATCAGATAATTTGACACGTAATTATAAATTAGAATCAATGACAGATTCTGAAATTCACGCATGGTTTGCGCTGGATAGGGTTGCGCAAAATATTGGGCGCGTTAAAATTTCGCGTGTTGGCGCAATGTATAATATTCATTCCAATGATGTTGTTTTTTCATATATTCCATCGGCATACCCAAAACAAATATATGTTGTATCATTTAATAATGGTCCGATTATACAAATTGAACAGGGTAAAACAAATCCATATTTATTTGATAAAGCATCGGATGTTTTTACCAATATTTATCATAAAATAATTTTGCCGCAACGGGTGCGCTGATTTTGTTATATTGTTACATTCATGCAATATTGGGCGCACAGACCGATTAAGAAAGCAACGATTGACACACATACGCATACGCCCAGCATTTCAAAAAAACTTCGCATATATGGCTGTTGGTTCACGCGTCCCAAATAATAATTGAATCCAAAAATTTCGGCGACCGCGATAACGAACATTACAATCATTTCCACCACGCGATTTGAAAATATAAAAAATGGTAATATTAATAATGCGCATGTCGCCATATATGCGCCGCCTGTATACAATGCCGATATAAATGCACGTCGACCGCCACCCGCCCGCACCGCCAAATAATTTGATGCACCCATGGACAGACTGGCCGTGATGGATGCAATTATCGCGGTTAATATAATTGCGTATCTGTCGGCCATTGCTATGGCCAGGCCTGAAATCAAGCCGGTTAGTGATACTAATGCATCATGCATTCCCAATACGATTGCGCCGGCGGATTTAAAATTATTCTTGCGTACCATATGTATTATTTTATCATTTGTGTAACAATATTTACCCCAGGTAAGAAATCATAATGATACTGCCACGCGAATTTTATTTGCAAAACCCGATGGATGCCGCGCATGAATTGTTGGGCGCGTATTTGTGTCGTGAAATGCCTGATGGTTCATTTATTCGTGCGCCAATATGCGAACTGGAATTATATCTGGAAAACGACAGAGCATGCCATGCGTTTGGTGGACGGTGCACGTCGCGTAATGATGCAATGTTTATGATGGGCGGTCATGCGTATGTATATTTATGTTATGGATTACATAATATGTTAAATATTGTATTGGGGCCGGCGGGAATGCCTGCGGCGGTGTTGATACGTGCGCTGGAATATGATAATTGCAATGGCCCCGGTAAATTGTGTAAAACATTAAATATTACGCGCACAGATAATAAACTGGATTTAACCGTGGGGAAACGCGTATGGATTGAACCGCGTGATGTTAATCCAAAAATTATAACTGGCACGCGTATCGGGGTTGATTACGCCGGCGCGGATGCACAACTGCCGTATCGATTTGCAATTGCAAACAGCCCATATATCAGCAAACCGATTTAGTTTATTTTTATTGCCCCATCACGGACGATGTTTATATTTTCGCCATCCAATACCGCAACAGTACTGGGCGCGCCACCCATTGGTTCAAATGCGTTATCAATTACAATTATGTTCGGAAAAGTTTTACGAATTTCGTCGGCCGATTGTAATGTTGGTTGGCCCGATATATTTGCGGATGTTGTTGCCAAACAATGCCCATCAATCACACCGCACAGTTCCATAAATGGTTTATAGTTTGGCACGCGTACCCCACCAAACACCATGGAATCAGTCCCCGCCACCGGCACACCAATGGTCAGTGCCCCCGGCCAATATTTTTGTGCCAATTCAAATGCACGTGCCGGATAATTTGCCATGTATGGTTTAATATGTTCCAAACTGTCCGACATTATAATCAGGTGTTTGTTTGCGGGCCGCCGTTTTATTTCAAACAATGCATCCGCCCCCGCGCGTGTCGGCAACGCCCCCAGTCCCCATACTGTATCGGTTGGGAACGCAATCACGCCACCAGATTTTAAATGATTGTTTAATTCAGCAATAAATATTGCATCATGTAAATTTGTCATATTCACCAAAATAAACACAAAAACACACGTTGTAAAGTTAAAAGTTTAAAAATCGTGGTGCTTTTTTTCTTGCATTTATACGACATATACAACAAAATCCAATGGCGTTTTTTAATTAAAGCATAAGGAGAAACCATAATGAGTAATAAATGGGTATATACCTTTGGCAATGGTGCAGCAGAGGGCAAGGCCGACATGCGCAACCTGCTGGGGGGCAAAGGGGCCAATTTGGCTGAAATGAATTTGGTTGGATTGCCTGTACCGGCGGGGTTTACCGTCACGACCGAGGTTTGCAGTTACTATTACGACCATGACCAGACTTATCCCGATGATTTAATGGACCAGGTTCGCGATGGTATCGCGCATATTGAAAACATCATGGGCAAAAAATTTGCCGATAATGAAAACCCATTATTGGTTTCTGTGCGTTCAGGTGCGCGTGTTTCCATGCCGGGTATGATGGATACTGTTTTGAATTTGGGTTTAAACGATGAAACGGTCAAGGCGTTGGCACGGCATTCAGGCAACGAACGTTTTGCATATGATTCATATCGTCGTTTTATCATGATGTTTTCCGATGTTGTGTTGGGGGCTGATATTGACCTGTTTGAACATACATTGGAACGTATGAAGGAAGACAAAGGTTACAAGGTTGATACCGAACTGACCGCCGATGATTTAAAAGAATTGGTCGAAAAATTCAAAGAAATCGGTGTGAAAATTGGCAAGGTATTCCCCCAGGATCCATGGGAACAATTGAAATTGGGTATCGGTGCCGTGTTTGGCAGCTGGATGAGCAAAAAGGCCATCACATACCGTAAATTGAATAATATCCCGGGCGATTGGGGTACGGCCGTGAATGTCCAGGCAATGGTGTTTGGTAATTCTGGTGATGATTCTGCAACTGGCGTATGTTTCAGTCGTGACCCTGCCACCGGTGAAAACAAATATTATGGTGAATATCTGATTAATGCCCAGGGCGAGGACGTTGTTGCCGGTATCCGTACACCGCAACCAATGAGTCGCGATGATTCCGGACGGCCATCATTAGAGGAAACAATGCCTGCGGTATACAAGGAATTGTGTGACGTTCGTGAAAAATTGGAAAAACATTATAAAGATATGCAGGACATGGAATTCACAATTGAACATGGAAAATTGTGGATGTTACAGTGCCGTAATGGTAAACGTACTGCGGCCGCCGCGGTTCGCATGGCGGTTGAAATGGTCGAAGAAGGCCTGTTAACCAAAGAAGAGGCCATCCTGCGTGTTGGTGCGGATCAATTGGATCACCTGTTGCACCCGACGCTGGACCCCAAGGCAGAAAAGAAAGTCATTGCAACTGGTTTGCCGGCATCCCCGGGTGCCGCCGTCGGCCAGGCTGTATTTAATGCCGATGATGCGGAAAGTTGGGCAGCGGCCGGTAAAAAGGTTATGTTAATCCGCGTTGAAACATCACCCGAAGATATCGCCGGTATGAACGCGGCCCAGGGTGTTATCACTGCGCGTGGTGGTATGACATCGCATGCGGCGGTGGTTGCGCGTGGTATGGGTACGCCATGTGTATCTGGGTCACCAGATATTAAAATTGATTATGAATCAAAAACAATGAAAACAACCGATGGTGTTGTTATCCACGAAGGCGATTGGGTTTCCATTGATGGTGCCAAGGGTCAAATTATCGCCGGCCAGGTTCCAACTGTATCGGTTGAATTGACTGGTAATTTCGGCACATTAATGAAATGGGTTGATGAAATCAAAACATTAAAGGTCAAGGCCAACGCCGAAACACCAAAAGATGCCAAACAGGCGCGCGATTTCGGTGCCGAAGGTATCGGTTTGGCACGTACGGAACATATGTTTTTTGACCCGGCACGTATCCAGGATATGCGCGAAATGATTTTGGCCGATGACGAAGATGGCCGTCGCGCTGCGCTGGCAAAATTGTTGCCGTATCAAAAGGCCGATTTTGTTGAATTGTTTAAAATTATGGATGGATTGCCAGTTACAATTCGTCTGATTGACCCACCGTTGCACGAATTCCTGCCGCATACTGATGCGGAAATTGCGGAATTGGCGGCGCATATTGGTAAATCGGTCGAATTTGTCAAGGCGCGTGCCGACGCGTTGCATGAACAAAATCCGATGTTGGGACATCGTGGGTGCAGATTGGCGATTACATATCCGGAAATCTGTGAAATGCAAACACGCGCGATTTTGTCCGCTGCGATTGAATGCAAAAACGCAGGTATCCGTGTGTTCCCTGAAATAGAGGTTCCATTGGTCGGATCGAAAAAAGAGGTCGACATTGTTAAATCCGTAATTGATGCAACGGCGGCATCGTTGTTTGCAGAAACCGGCGATCGTGTGGAATACAGTGTTGGTTCCATGATTGAATTGCCGCGTGCGGCCGTGTTGGCGGATCAAATCGCGGAAAGTTGCGAATTCTTTGAATTTGGCACAAACGATTTGACACAAACAACATTGGGTATGTCGCGTGATGACACGGGCAAGATTTTGGATGAATATCGTGCACGTGGTATCTATGTTGCGGATCCGTTTGCCTCTGTGGACCAGGCCGGCGTTGGATTATTAATCGAAGATGCGGTTAATAAAGCCCGCCGAACCAAAGGTGACAAAATTCACCTGGGGGTGTGTGGTGAACATGGTGGCGATCCGGCATCTGTTGAATATTTCCATCGCATTGGATTTGATTCCGTTTCGTGCAGTCCGTTCCGCGTGCCAATTGCACGCCTTGCGGCGGCCCAGGCGGCGGTTAAATTCCCACGCAACAAGTAAAAAAAACGCCCCGATGGGGCGTTTTTGTTACTCGTAACTCGTTACTGGTAACCTAGAAACTGTAATGAATCGCCAATCCCGTGAAATTAAATCCGCGGTTTATGTTTGTAAAATCACCATTTGAAAAATGTTGGGTAAATAATTCAATATGCCAATCGTTTCCGATATTTTTACCAATAAAAACGCGTTCGCCGAATACCAGGCGGCTTTCGACATACCGATCGCGTGAATCACGCATATATGGCCCAACACCAATTCCAAAATAAAAACCGCGCCAATTTAATAGTGCCACATCCCACGACACACCAATTGCCATAAAAGACAAATCGTGATCATGGTGATAACCGAAATTTTGAACAAATGCCACATTCATTCGCGATGGTAATCTGAAAATATCAATTGGTTGACTGTATTGCACCATCAAATTAGTCATCGGTTCAAATTCCCATAAAAACGGGTTAACCAATTTGAACATAGACCCCGGTCCAATGCCCTGGGCGGCGTATAACGCAATTGAATTTTCGTTTCCCGTTCCAAACATTGGGTTATACCCATCGTTTGCTATTGCGGGTGTGATAATCAGTGATAAAAATATCGCGATGTACTTTTTCATTTGAAACGAATTATACAATAAAATTGCAAATAAAAAAATAATAAAAAATTCCGCATGTTAACATCCGGTTTTCTTATTTACAGACCGCACTAAAAATGTTATAATTAAAGAAAATAAGTGGGCATATTGTACATTAATGCGCCATAAAATAACGGAATTTCCGGGCCTTTCCGGACTACAGGGGGAGTTTTATGAAAAGCCGTAATTTCGCAGATCACATAAAAAATGCGATGGGAACAGTATTTCTGTTGGCGGGTGCGTTTTTTGTTTGTTCGACATTATTGTCGATGCGCGCCGTGTTTGCTGATCCAATTGCGCCGACCATGACGGTATCGGCACCGACGGTTGCATCGCCGCGTACATCGGGGACGGTACGCGCATCTGCGCGTCCGGCATCATCGCGCAGCACAGCGTCATCCGTTGTATCGCGTGGCACGGCACAAACACAAAATGTTGCACCATCACGTGGGGTGACATCACGCGCAATTGTCTCGCGCGGTACGACCACGCCGGTAACATCGCGGGTTAATACAACAACGGCATCGCGTGCAACGGCATCGGGTCGGCCCAGTACAACGGTTTCGCGCCCCGCGGCGGCAACGGCCGCAAATTCACGTGGGGTAACATCACGTGCGGTTGTATCACGTGGTACCGCATCAAATACGGTTTCGCGTGTGGCGGCGAATAATACAGCACGCAGTGTTCGTTCACGCACGGCGACAACGCCATCGCGCATTTCATTACAGGGCAGTGCAATCCGTGGCAGCAAGGCCGCCGTGAATTCCAATACATACACATATCTGCAAAGCAAATTATATACGGGTAATTATTCAAATATTATTGACTCGTCAACCGGTCTGATTTCGGCCGAGGCTTATAATAACTGTATGGAATCATATTATGCATGTATGGATGAAATTTGTACCGCACGTAATGCGGCACAACGTCGCTGTGCATGTGCCGGCCGTGTCAAGGCATTTGCCGAGGCCGAAGCCGCACTGGAACAGGCGAACGAGGAATTAATCAAGGTTTCCGGTGAATTGGCGTTGTTGGTAGCAACCAAGGGCAAAGATATCAGCCAGGCTTTCCAATTAACAGACGCTGAAAAGGTTATGAACTGTGTTTCATGGAAGGAAACAACCGATAAATATGGTACTGATTCTGAAGAGGCCCAGGATTGGTGCTTTAACCATGGTATATATGACGGCAATGGCAAAGGACAAAGCCCGTGCGGCCAGCCATCATATTGTTCGTCATCGGGTAATACATTCGGATTTGATATTGCAAATATAGACGGCTCCAGCAGTGATATTTTGGCATCACTGCAATCATGGGCCGATGCAAAGGAAAATACATTAACAATTATTAGCGATGATACAGACAGTTTGACATCGGCATTTGAAAACCTGACCAGTGTTGTGGGCAGTTTGGCCGGCATTGATGGTGCTTTTGCAGATTCTGGTGATCTAAAGGATTCGTTGGCTGAAACATGGGGCTATGAATTATTTGAATACGCGCACAATAACGTTTGTAACCGCGTGTTGGATTCTTGCTTTAACGGCATATACGAAGCGTGCGGTACCCCACCGACCGGTGGCGCAAAATGTGGCAACGGCCGTTCACAATGTCCGTATAATTACAACAGTTATATATCTGTATCAAATACTGGAACATATGAATTGAACTTTATTGAACCAAATACGGGATATACGGCATCTAATTCGGCAACGTGTTTTGGTTATACAACCGCATCCGGTGACCCGTATGCAGATTTGCGTGGTCCAGTGGCGGATGCACGTCGCAGCATTATGCAAAAATATGCGTTGGATGCCAATGCCGATTGCGATGCATATGGTGAACAATTAAGTACGGCCGCCCAAAATATTGGCTATCAAAAGGTTGCCGCACAACAGGCATTGCAACAAAAACGTTTGGAATTCGCCCAAGAGGAAGAAACAACCATCGCATCAGATTACAAGGCTGCGCGTGATAACTTTAATGAATGCTTGGCCGAATTGTATGATTGCTATACAACCCAGGAAACGGCGCAGCCGAACTGGAGTACCAGCCGCATCAAAACATATTGCGCCCAGGTATCAAATGTTCCGCATTGCTATGAAGAAATGATTTGCAGTGCCCCGAACAATATATTACAGGCCGTTATTGACAAAGAAGACGACAGAACCAAGAAGTGTACGAATTCAACTGACTTTGACACTAATACATGTCGCAATATCATAACACTGTCTGAAATCTTAAGTGGCACATATGCTGAAGGTGCGGTAGAGGATTCGTCAGTTGCCCTGCGCGAGGCATGTCTGCAATCGATTGATATCGAAGGTGTTCGTTCATGGCGCAGCAAGAATACCAGTGATGATGCTGGCTGGACCAGCCCACAGTGCCCGGATGGTACACACGAAGAGAACAGTGCGTGCGTGCCAAATACACAGGAATGTGATGCCACTGGATTTACAGATCCCAATGCAGCAAAGGGGGTTCAAACATGGGATTCTGTTAAGGAAACTTGGGGACCGTGTGTGTTAACAGAATGTAAGGGTGATTATTATGCATCAAATGGACGTTGCATACCATGCGGTGAAAATACCCATACCGAAAACGGTGCATGTGTACCGAATACTAAATCATGCACGCACACCGATCCAAATGTGTCAACAGCAACGCAAACATGGAATTCGAGCAGTTGGGGTGCATGTACACCGCAATCATGCCGGTTAGATTACGTATTGAGTGATGGTAAATGTATAGCCAAGGTTCGGGTATGTAACAGTGGTGATCCGTATGCAGCCACCGGAACCCAACAATGGGACGAGGAAACAAAAGAATATGGCCCGTGCCAGGTTCGTACATGTATTGCCGGATATGTATTGGATAATGGCAAATGTATCAGTAATTCACGCCAGTGCACCCATTCTGATCCGAATGTTGCAAATGCTGTGCAACAATATGATTCCGCGAGTGGACGCTGGGGTGATTGCGTGGCCACATCATGCGAAGCCGATTATGCATTAACGGCGGATAAAAGATGCGTGGCCAGCGAAACCAGTTGTAAACATACCGATCCAAATGTTGCGACGGCATTTCGCACATGGAATGGCAGTACGTATGGCGCGTGTTTGGCGCGGACCTGCGTTGCCGGATATGAATTGAATGGTAACACATGTGTGGCGATTGCAACGCCCGGTACCGGTGAATAATTCCGATGTTAAAAAACGCCCCACCGGGGCGTTTTTTAGGGGAGTAAATAGTTACTGGTTACTCGTAACTTGTTACTCGTGATACCCCCGTCGTGCAAAGCACGCCCCCCCACGTTCCACCTACGCAAACTTTGTTTGCGTGGGTGGTAAGCTGCGGGGTGGTAAGAGAACTCAAGAATATACGCTTGTGTCTTTCCTTGTTATCGATGTGTTTTGTTGAAAAAATTATGCAAAACGCTTGACTTTTTATAAAAAAATGTTAATTTTGTAGAAAACTTTAGACAAAATGAACAAGAACAATAACAAGAGAAAGACACATGAGCAATATTGCAATCTTTCAAACCGGCGGCAAACAATATCGCGTGAAAACGGGTGATGTTATAAAGGTTGAACGCCTGAATGCCGACGGCACGGTCGAATTTGACCAGGTTTTAATGCTGGACGACAAAATCGGCACACCGTTTATCGACGGCGCGCGCGTCGTGGCCCAGGTTGTGGAACAAAAACGTGGGGACAAGGTTTTGGTGTTCAAGAAAAAACGCCGTCACAACTATCGTCGCACACGTGGCCATCGCCAGTATATCACTGTGTTGAAAATTACGGAAATCAAGGGTTAATCCCCGGATATAAGGAGTTTAATTATGGCACATAAGAAAGCAGGTTCGGCAACCACCAACGGACGCGATTCGGCGGGCCGTCGTTTGGGCGTTAAAAAATCCGGTGGCAGCCGTGTTATTGCCGGCAACATCATTATTCGCCAACGTGGCACATCTGTGCATCCTGGTCTGAACGTCGGTATGGGCAAGGATCACACACTGTTTGCGAAAATTGCGGGCATTGTGAAATTTAAACGTGGTTTGGGCGATCGGAAAACTGTTTCCGTCATACCCGAAGACCAGGTAAAATAAAAAACGCCCCCACGGGGCGTTTTTTTTCAGGGCGTAAATAGTTACTGGTAACTCGTTATTCGTTACTCGTACTCCCCATCATCCGTCGGGGGCGGCGGGGTGGTAAGAGAGTGCGTAATTTGGTAACTGGTTCCCATTGTCATCGCGTGCAAAGCGTGCCGCCCAACTGGTGTTGTTTAATTGGGGAAACTGCGCTGAACATCGGATTATCACATATGCGGTTAAAATCGCAAATTGTTACGAATTTTCATCTTTTATGCGGCCCGCAGTTGTGATATAATTACTTAACAAGTATGAAAAAATTATCATTGTGTCTTTTTATAATCGCGTGTTTTGCGCCGTTGGTTGTTGCCAATGGGGCATCGCGCGTGATTCCGTCGTTGGGTGTATCGACCGGTGACAATGCCAATTCCACTGGTTCGCGTGACGCATCCGTTATCGCGGCGCGTGTAAAAACAACACGTTCGTCTGTGACACCGCCTGCAACAAATACGGATACGGTAACAGCGCGTGATACATCTGCGCGTGCGGTGGTAAATCGCAGTGGTGCGACACAATCTGATAATGTTTCAAAATCTGATGTTGTACGTGTTGGCTCGCGTGTTTTGAATATAAACGGCACATCCACACCAACAACGTCTGGGCGTGGTTCAACAAATGTGCGCAATACTGGTGCCGCGTCGCGTGTTGGTTCGGCCCAGGTACACACAAATACCGCGCGCGAAAATCTGGAGGCAACGGTCAATACCGTTGGTCGTAATTCACGGGTAGAGGCGGCCAGTATAAATAATAATCCCGCGGTGCGTCGTGCCGGGTTAACACTGCGCCCATCCACGGCCGAGGTTGGCGGTCGCGCCACAATTGCGGGCACAGATATACAAACAGGTTCAAACATTGACGAACAAATTCGCGGTGTGCAAACACGTGCGGCCACAAATGTACCAACCACTGAATCCATTGCCGAGGCCAAAGAACGTTTGGATTTAACATCTGACTTAAATGCATCATGTCAACAGCAATACAATGATTGCATGGATCAATTCTGTAATGTTATTGATGCAAACCAGGGACGTTGTTCATGTTCGGCAAATTTGGCAAATTACACCGATGTAGAAGAGGCCGTAACCGATGCAAATAATAAATTGAACGAGGTTGCCCAACAAATTCGCTATGTCGGATTAACAGCGGATGAAATACGCGCAATTATGAGCGAGACCGAGGCCGAAGCGGCCTTGTCCGGGGCCAAGGATACATCGGAAACACGCAATATGTTGGAAGAAATCGAAAAATTAATTCGTGATCCATCGGGTTCCAGTTCGACATATTCGTCAAATTCGGTGTCATTGGGTTTGGATATGGATTTGGATTTTTCATCCGATATTGCCGATATATTTAATTTGGATTTTCTGAATTTAAACACGGGCAGTTTTTCAAACCTGCGCGGAACCAGTTTATATAATGCGGCAAAAAATCGTTGTCGGGTTGTTTTGAATCAATGCGAAGAGGCCGGCGCAAATATTGATCAAATCACCGCAAATTACGATTTGGCAATTGACAAGGATTGCATTGCGTATGAACAGGGCCTGACCAAAATGAACCAAACATTGGTTTCAAATGTGCGCAGTGCGAATTTGATGCTGCAAAAGGCGCGATTGGCAGTGTTGCAAAATAAAAATCAATACGATGCCAAGGGATGTATTGCGGCATTGGATACATGTATGACCGATGAAATGGTTTGTGGTGCGGATTATACAAAATGTCTGGATCCGACCAAGCGATATATTGATGAAAACGGCAATGTTGTTTTGGGCCAGGATATTACCAATATTTTGGATTTTATGGCAGATTATAATAATGCAAATATTGTTTCGGATTTCTTGTCTGAGTCATACGGCAGTGAAACGTACTTTGACGAAAAATATTGTGCCGGCGAAGGTAATGATGGGCGTTGTGTTGTAAAGTATCTGTTGCAGAAAATCGGTACCAAAGAAGACAGCACCGCCGAAGGTTTATGCCGTCCTGTTTTGGATAAATGCCAGGCATATACATATGATGAAGATGGTAAGTATCAGAAATATAATGATATAGTTGTAAATTATATCCAGCGTGCAATGGTGAATATCCAGGCGGCTCAGCGTCAGATTATATCTGATTATGCGTCAAATTGTATGCTGGATGTTGCAAACTGTTATAATCAACAGGTAACACAGGTAAACGCATGGTCCACCAGTGCCAGTGTAAGCAGTATATATAATGTTATGCGTGGTGCATGTCGTAATGTGGCATTGACGTGTGCATATGCAGTATTTGCCAATGATACTGCCAGCTGTCCAGACGATGCAGGTCAAGAGGACACATGCATAGAAAGTATATCGCAAATGTTCTATCAATCATTATTGTGCCCGGATAATTCAAAGTATAGTTCAAGTTGTAAAACCCAGATTAATACTGAGGGAACATCATGTGTTAATGATATGTGTGAATGTTTGTCTGGTTATGACCCGTGGGCCGGTACACAATGTTTGCGTGAATGCCCGGATAATGCGGAACCTAAAAGGAATGCATACGGGCAATGTGTGTGCAAAACCGGATACACAATGCGTAATGGTTTATGCGTTGCGGATAATACATCTGGGTCTGGTGCCTAAAAAAAGCCCAATTAATTGGGCTTTTTTATGCGGTTATTTTTTCCATAAATTTATTATGTGCGTCCAATTCATCCGCGTGTGCGGGAAATTCACGGTGTGGAAAATTTGCGCCTATTTTGGGGTGTGCCAAAAATGCGGCGTGTTGCTGTTCAATTATTTCCTTTGCATCCGGGGCGGGCGCAGTGTTTTCCAATTCTTTATATACCTTGGCCAGAATTTCGGCATCAATCAATGCCCCGTGCGCATCCGCACGCGCCGTTAATGATATTCCGTACCATTTGGCCAATGCATCCAATGTATAACTTTTGGGACCAAAAACACGGTTGCGCGCAATTACAATTGAATCCAATTGTTGTGCACGTGGTATTTCCGGCAGCCCAATCATACGTAATTCATGATTAATAAACGGAAAGTCAAAATCCAATCCGTTATGCGCAACAATCGGACTGTCGCCAACAAATTCCAAAAATCGTGGCGCAACAACCGCCATTTTTGGTTTGTCTTCTAAAAAAGCATTGGAAATTTTATGAACCATATACGATTCGGGCGGAATTATTTTGCCATCGGGATTAATATATTCATGAAATGTATTATCAGTAATTGTGCCATCAATCATTTCAACCGCACCAATTTCAATACAACGATCGCCACGCATATATTCAAAACCGGTTGTTTCAATATCAAAACAAATAATACGCCCCATGCCTGTCCCCATAAAATATAGTTTTGTAAAGTTTCGTTTTGTGTATTATAATGCGATGGTGAATTTAATGCTAGAAAATCTTAATCCTGAACAAAAATTAGCGGTTGAAACAACCGATGGGCCATTACTGGTGCTGTCGGGGGCGGGTACCGGCAAAACGCGTGTGTTGACCACGCGTGTGGCGTATATATTAAATAATGCGCTGGCCGCCCCGTGGCAGGTTTTGGCACTGACATTTACGAACAAGGCCGCAAATGAAATGAAAGCGCGTTTGGCAAATTTTTCCGATGGCGCAAATTGGTATGCTGGTGATGTGTGGTGTGGAACATTTCATTCAATTTGTTTGCGTATATTGCGCGCAAATGCGGATGCTGTTGGATTGCGGCGCGACTTTTTAATATACGGCGAAGATGAACAAAAAAGCGTTTTAAAAAACGTCTTGAATGAAATGGGAATGGATGTCAAAGATTTTAATCCGTCGGATTGGATTGAACGAATTTCCGCAATCAAGGACAAAGGTTTAAACAACGCCGGGCATGCATCAGATATCGAAACAAAAATTTTAAATGCATATAATGCGGAACTGGCGCGATTATCTGCGGTGGATTTTGGTGATATTATATTAAAAGTTTTACAACTGTTTGATACGTTCCCAGATGTTTTGGCGCGATATCAACGGCAATTTAAATATATTCTGGTTGACGAATTTCAGGATACTAATGCCGCGCAAATGCAATTTTTACAAATGCTAACCCGTGGAATTGATAACCCAAACATTTGCTGTGTTGGTGATGACGATCAATCAATTTATTCATGGCGCGGTGCAGAAATTAAAAATATTTTAAATTTTGAAAAAACATTCCCAACCGCAAAAATAATCAGATTGGAAACAAATTACCGCAGTACACCAAATATATTGGGTGCGGCAAATTCACTGATACGCCATAACACGGGTCGATTGGGCAAAGATTTGCGAACAGGGCCAAATATGCCGATGGGTGAACCGGTATATGTTTTAACAGTTCCGTCGGATTTTGACGAGGCACGTTTAGTGTCTGATATTATTATGCGTCGGGACAAAGGCGAAATGTATTCAAATTTTGCGGTTTTGATTCGCGCGGGCAGTTTATCACGTTTATTCGAAGAAGAATTTACATCACGCGGCATTCCGTATAAATTAATTGGTGCAACTAAATTTTATGATCGTGCGGAAATACGTGATGCCATTGCATATTTGCGTTTATTGGTATATCCATTTGATGATATATCATTTATGCGCATAATTGGAAAACCACGTCGCGGATTTGGCCCGTCTGCAATTGCAAAGTTGCGCGCATGCGGGGAAAATTTAATGGATGGTCTGCGTAAATCGACACTGACCGGGAAACAGCGTATTGCCGCAGATGCATTTTTAACGGCATTTGATTTTGATTGGATGGCAATTTCCCCGATGGATGCGGCACAAAAATTATTGGATAATGCGGGATATATACAAATGTGGCGCGAATCGCGTGATGTTGATGCCGCCGACAGATTGGACAACATTCGTGAATTAATAATGAACGTCATTTCAAAATATGATACATTGCCAGAATTTTTGGAACATGCGGCATTGATGATGACGGATGATAACGATTCTGATGATGCGTCGCCTGCAACTGATGCCGTCAGTGTCATGACAATTCATGCGGCCAAAGGATTGGAATTTGATACGGTATTTTTACCCGCCTGGGAAGAGGGCATATTCCCAAATGATATGGCGGTGCAATCCGGCGGACTAGAGGAGGAACGCCGTCTGGCGTATGTTGCGATTACGCGTGCACGTCGGCGCGCAATAATAATTAACACCATGTCGCGAATGGTGTTTGGAAATCGTCAATATAATTCCCCCAGTCGGTTTATTACCGAAATGGATAACCGTTTTTTGGATTTCCAGGGCGGGGCCCCACGCCGTTCATATGGCACGGATGCAACAAATGCGCATAATCGTTTGCGTGGCGCATCATATACACATTCCGCCACACGGCGTGAAAATGTTGAACACAAATCCGCGGTCGGGCGATTGGTATCACATGCAGAAATGGGGGGCGGCGTTGTAATAGAAGACGCGGGCAATATTTTAACCGTTGCATTCAAAAATCGCGGTATCAAGAAAGTTGCCCGGCAATATATCGATTTTGTTGATTAAAATTTTAGTTTTTTTTACGAATGGTTTTAATAATATCTTTGCCTTGTTTGGTAACGTTACCCCAAACTTTTTTGATATCATTACTAAATTGTTGACTGAATGTTTTATCGATTTTCCCGCCCAGATTTTCCGCAATTTCATTTGCGCGACTGGCCAAATACGCAACCAATATGCCGGTTAATAATGTTATCATAAATCCGGAATTTTCCAATGTTGGAACCGATGCGGATGCATCCACGCTGATTGTGCCTGATAACAGTGCGGCACACAGCGCAATTACAATTGATAACGATACAAAATAAATTGCTGCATCTATGAATCTGGATATTTGTTTTGATAATGATTCTGGTTTGAACAGGCCCAAAAATCCATTGTATATATCACCAACAATACCCTTGTACGATGTTTGGTTTATTGTTTCGGCAATGGCGGTAAACGGTAACATCGCAACCCCCAGAAATAAATCAATAATTACCCCCAATCCCATTAATGCAAATTTAAAGGCATTGTATACGAACACAACAATAAATATTAATCCAACCAGCATTGTAAACGCACTGTGCCCAATACCAGAAATCATCCATTTCCACCCAATTGAAATCGCGGTTGTGAAAAATCCAGATAATCGTGTTGGAACGCATAATATATTTGCGGTGGCTTCGGCATCCAATATCATGTTTTCAGATACGTGTTGTGCAGTATATGCATGTATTGCCCCGCACGTATCCGGAATTTGTAATCCGATTGTATTTGATACCGCGTTTAATATTAAATCAGACAAATATGTACCAATACTGATAATCGGCCCCATAATCCACATAAATAATTGTGCGGGTCCGAATGCCAATATAATCGACCAAATTGCAATTACCGCGCCCTTTTTTACCAGATTTTCACCCAAATCCATTGCACTGGTGCCTTTGGTCATCATGTTATATGTTTCAAATATTAACCAGAATACATACGCGATAATCATGAATATTATTGCAAATCGTACCAACGATGCATCCAATATATCCGCAATAACAGACATCGCATTAATCAGTGCCAAACCTATTTTCGCCTCGATTGGAACATAATCAGGTACGGATTGTGCATTTTGGAACCCGGATTGAAATTCAACCATATCGGTTCCAATTGCCATGTTAAATTGCGCCATATTATCATCGGTCATCCAATTGCCATAATCACCGATTTCTGTTAATGGTAAATTTGATTCGGCCCCGATTGCATACGGCATAATAAACATGCATGCGATTGCAACCATAATAATTTTTACAAAGATGCGTTTCAGTATTTTCATTACTTTTTACCAACCGCATTTGATATGATACCGAATATTTGCTTTGGTGTGTTCCATATTTTTTTACCTAAATCTTTTGCCCATGTTCCAAAATCAAATTGTTCACCTTTACCGGCCTTGTCCAATCCGAATATGGCGGAAACTTTTGGTTTAATGGCCCAAAAATACAATGCGAATAATAATATCATCATCAACAGAAAATCCCATCCGTCGCGCATAAAATCAAATGCACCGGGATATTCGCGTTCAATTGTTGCGCGTTGCGCGGTAAAACAGTCACGGAATTTATCGGCATCCATTTCACCGTCAGCGGTTGCGACCTGTTCGCATGTGGAAAATACATTTATTATCGACATTGTTTGGGCATCAGGATTTTCAACAGTGCGCCCCATCATTGGCGGTAAAATCGCGCTGTATCCGTCCACAGGCCCCGGGAAATACGCATCAGCGGCATATGCAACGATGGCATACGTTAATATAACTTTCAAAGTAATACTGATAATTTGAACAGCGGATTCCACCAATTTATTAATTGCATTTTTTACAACCCCACTGGCCAAAGACCATGTTTGTTCAAATGCCGCCGCCCCCAATATCAGTGGCAAAAATATGATATAAAACACCAATTTAAATATTACTGATAAAACCTGGAATACTAAATCGAATCCGATTATCAAAAACATCAAAACCAATGTCAATCCGGCCAGCCATGTAAATACGCCACCGCCCAAATCCAACCATGCATAATTCATTAACGAAAAACCGCCCGCCGCGCCGGCCAACATGACGCTGTTAATGTTTCCCATAACGCACATAAAAGGTTGTAATATTGGTGCCAATACATTATCAGATGCATTCGCGGCATCAATTGCACCACATTGCGCGGCATCCGATACCCCAGATGCCGCCATTGATAATTCGGCACCAACAAATAACACCGGTGTAATTGTAATGTTCGCAACCGTGCGCAATGCCGCCGTGCCGCCCATCCCCAGTGCACCCATCAGTGCGCCAACAATTAATACGCGTGCACCCTGTCGCCATACTTTGTCAAACCAGCCGGCCAATTCCAGTTTTTTTTCTTTTTCATCCAGTTTTGCTGTTTCTTTGGCCGCATTAAAAATATATTGCCCCGTGTGCACGAATAAAAATAATCCGAATCCAATGGCCAATAAAATCCAAATGTTATCAACCATGGCGGTCCAAAACATTTCGGCCGCATTACCGATAACAACAAATAAATCCTCGATATATTTGCACAGAAAACATCCATTCGCAGATGCAATATCGCCGTCACCCGCACCAATTGCGTTTAAAAAGCCATCCATACTGGTATATGTTATTGCATCGCCACTGATTGCTGATGTCAAATACCATATACCAACGCCGATTGCTATCAGCGCCATGGCAATTTGTATGGCAATCATAATCAGTTTTGCTTTCACTTCTTTTCTGCGCTTTGGTTTTTATTATCGTCTTTCTTTTCGCCGCCATTCAATATATTTTTACCGATATTTTTGGCGACATTTACAACATTTGTTGTCAATTTCATTGCGTCGTCAGCCAATTGTTCGCTTAATTTATTATCAGGCGACACGCCGAACGATTCCCATACCATTGATGTAACCTGGGGAATTTGTCCATATATAAAGTTTAACACATATATCAATATTATGCATCCACCAACAGTCATTGCGGCCAAATTATCATCTGATAAATCTTCTGCGAAAATATTGCCACTGGTAATTAAATCCATAACTTCGTTCACACTTTGCCCCGGTTCAGAAAAGAATTTTGCAATTATCACCATAATAATTGTATATGTCAGCACCGCAGATACCAATGCGATAATTGCATTTATCAGTTTTTTAAATTGATTGGTGCCAACCTCTTTGCCCAACCCAGACATCCATTTTGGGGCATCATCGCCCTTGAACGCGACCAATATTAATGACAATGGGAAAAAGAATGCGAAAAACGTCATTGCCACAATGATATCGGCAAAATAAAAGCAAAATCGTACAAATAATTTGAAAAATCCATAAAACAGATACAGCCCGATAAAAAATAAAATAATATGTTTAATCAGTGAACCAATGCCAAACAATGCTTTTAATGAAAAAGCTTTGTCCATAACAGCAATACCCAATTTCATATATGATTGAAATTGTGTAATTGTTGTTTTCATCAACATAATGATAGTATCGCGCAATTGTGGACGATAAAATCCATCATCGGACATTTGCATTGGTTGATATGTAACTTTTTCATTAACGATGTCGTTATCAGTGTTTAACATGCTGTGCGTATAAATCAGTGCGATATTTGCCGCCGGTTCAAAAGTTATTGTCGTAATAAAGCGCGGCAGCATTACCCCCATGCTTAAAAATGTTAACGAAACCAATGAATTTATTAACAGTGGCTTTAAAGATTTCTGATACCATGGATCTGTTATTCCACCTTTGATATTTTTCCATACAGCGTTTATTACATAAAATGCAAACAATATGCAAAACAGAATGGCACAGAAAATTGCAAATTGGTTATATACTGATGCGGCCGCATCAGATACAATTTGAAACAAACGGTCAAATACCGGGCAACCCCAACATTGCACCGCAGAATCAACCAAAGAATTCATAAAATCGTTCATTTCTTTTTAATCCATCCAAATGCGGTTCCCAGTGTTTTGCCCAAATTTTTAACGTTTTTCTGTAATACTTTTGTGTCGCCTTTGACCTGGTTGTATAAATTATCCATTCCCTTGCCCACGTATGAATCCAATTGTTCGCGTGTCAGATTAAATATACGAAACATTAAATAAAATGTTAATATCGCAGACAGCCATAATATTGAATGTTCACCAAATCCCAATGCATTGGTCGCCACAGATGGTACATTTGATGTCGATGTTCCGCCGGCCGCAACAACAAATACAGATGAATTCCATCGGAATAACGATTTTACGATCGCAATATTTACGCATAATATAAATGCGCATGCGATTGTTGTTATAACGATTTTTTGTAATGCCTTGGTTATGCCGCCGAATGCCGGCCATATGTCCAGCCATTTTTCATTTGATTTTACCACATATGTTAAAACCTGAAACGGATACATTATTAATGCCATGCCAAAATTAAATATTGCCTGGATTATCAGCAATGCCATAAATAAATTACTGGCCACAAATGTGAATATTAAAATTATTCCTGTGACAATGTTTAAAAAGTCTTCGCCACCATGTGGAATCAGCGTTATCAGCCCGCGCAATCCGGATGTTACAAAATCAAATCCGCGTTTTATTATTTGATTGTTGGCATTTGATATATCGGATACCGGTTGGACCAGAAATTCGCAACTTTCGCGTGTAATCCAGCCTTCTTGGATTATTGATTGCGGACATTCTATTTTTTTACCCGATACGCCGGCCTCGTTAATTGTATTGGTAATACTTTCGGTATAATATGCGCCAAATTGCAGAAATGGGTTAATCAGCCATTCTGTCATATACACAGGTTTTAATTGCAATAAAATAGTTACCGCGATAATGGCGCGAATTGCCGGTTTTAACATATTTGTTGCAATTGTCATACCGCTGATACCATCGGCCATTTCGCCACCACCAGAAAATCCAAAAAAACCGACCCATGTTTTCGGAAAATATAATTTCAGCAAATACATTGCCATTGATACGATTAAAAATCCCCACACTAAAATATAAATAATACCGTCGCCATTGCCGACAAAAAATTCATATCCGCCGGTTGCGACCGCCATCAACGCATCCAATATTGTTGGAATTAATGGTGCCAAATTCAATGCATCAACAATTGCATATTGGGCGGCATTTGCATCAATCGGGGTACACAAAAACACGGCCAAAACCACCAATGGTATTGCGCGAATAAATATATTATAAACTATCGATTTTATAAAAAACATTCTCTCGGTATTATTTTGTCTTTTCAATTATATCACATTTAGGGCAAAATATGATATACTTAAAAACAATGAGCAAGTTAAAAAAATTCTGGATTATTTTTTTATCGTTCCTGCCGTTTTCGGCGGGTGCCGCGGCACCGTTGGTTATTGGGGCAATTGCGGGATTGGGGGTTATTGCCGGATTTTCGATTTACAGAACGGCCGCCCCGGTAAATATGGCAGATTCATTGAATTTTTTTTCCAGTTGCTGGTCGTGCCAGATGTTTTCGGACATAATTGCAATAATGTCCGGATTGGTTCCGCGGGTGTATGATGCGTTGGCTGGCGTTATTATACCGTTTGCGGCGGTATTAATGGCAATATGGTTTGCATGGAAATTGCTGTCTGGTTTTATAAATACAAAAATGGATGAAACATGGTCGTTGGTTGGCGATTTTGGGACGAAATTTATAAAATTGGCTTTTGTTTCGGCATTGTTATTAATTCCATTACCACGGTTATTGACTGATATTGTAATTGAACCGGTATTTAATGTCGGTTTGTCGTTAAACAGAATTGTTTCCGGAAACGACGAATTTGCAAAATGTGTTGTTGCGACTGCGGTGGCAGATCCGACCGCCGCCAGTGTGGATGCCGCATCATCGGGCGCGTTTTCGCCACAATTGCGCCATAATTTGACATGTGAAATTGCAAACATGCATCAAATGACCGGATTGGGAATGACGGTCGGGTGGACAATGCTGAACATGGCATTTAATGACGAATATATGCATCATATTTTATGGGTAATCCCAATATTTCCAAATGTGCCGATTTTCTTTGCCGGGTTATTAATATTGGTTGTATTCTTTTTCGCGTTATTACCAGTTCCCCTGTATTTTTTGGAGGTTTTTATAAAACTGGCCATGGATTTGGTAATGTTGCCATTTATGCTGTTGTCATGGTTATTTGATGGATGGGCCATATTTCCAAAGGGCGGCCGTAATATAAAAAATATGATAAATGATGTGATAAAGGGCACCCTTGGCATCGCCATGGTCGGGGTTTTTGTTACGTTTTCGGTAATGTTTTTAAACGCCGTGTTTGGCCAGTGGCGCGGCGCGGACAGATTGGCCCTGGCATTGGCCGAAAACGATTCGACAATTTTGATGGATGGTTTGTTAATGCGAAATGACAGTATTATCACTATCTTATTAATGGGGCTGTTTTTTGCAATGTTTATGACAATGATACCTGCGCTGGTAAAATCTATATTTACCAATGTGGAAATTCCGAATACATTCTACGAATCGACCAAGAAAAATTTAAATATTGTGTGGGGAAACATGAAAAAATGGTACACATCACTAAAAAAATAAAAAATCAAGTGCTTTATTTAACGTGCCCCCCTTTTTTGTGTCGTCCGAATCTGATATAATTCATAGCAATGAAACAGTTTCCGATTCTTTATTGGCCACGCAAAACCACCGCCGACCCGGATTACCAGTTGGCGCGCAAGATTATAAATAACACAACCGGTGTCATGCCGGATGTTTTGACCGGCCCAACCGATATAGTTGAAATATTGGCACAAAATCCAAATGCCACGGTTTATTATCCTGTGTTTTGCGAATCGACCGGATGGTGGGGGGAACTGTTGGGCGGCGATGCCATTGTAACGGATAAATTAATAATATCCCCGGAATGTCAATTGATGGTAATCGAATCATCAAAAATGACAAACGCAACATCCACGCGTGGCGGCAAACATCAACTGTTGGCGGCGGAAATATACCCGGCCAGCGGTTTTTTTAAGAAAATGAATTCCGGAATTGCAACGGTTGCGGATATGTTGGCAACTGATGCGGGGACTATTTTGGCATTGTTTGCGGGGAAAAATCAGTCCCAATTTATAAATGTATTGGAATCAACGGGAAATTCATATTTGGGGTGTATTGGGCGGTATTAATGTGTTATTATTGCTTGATTTCTGTAAAAATACTTGTATAATTTCGTGGCTTTATGAATTTTAATAAAAGGGTAAAATGATGAAAAAAGGCATTCATCCAGAATATTACGCAATTAATGTGACCAGAACAGACGGTAAAACAATTGTTATGTATTCTTCGGAAAAGAAAGATTTGGTGTTATCCACAGATAATTTGAATCATTCCGCATTTACGGGCCAACGCAACAACGCCGGCGAAAAGGGCCAGCGTGCCGCCGAATTTAAAAGTAAATTTGCCGGATTCAAATTTTAATATTCATGGGGCATGGCAATGGAATTGCTGATCAAAGGTTCAACCGAATTAAACAAAATGTTTATGGCACTGCAACGGACTGCATCCGGGTTGCGCCACGATTTTGGCGAGGTTGAAAATCTGCAGCAATCATTGCATGGTGCACGTGATTTTGTTAAAAAGGCCGCCGCCAGAATAGAGGAAAGCATTCTGGGGGATTTATTGTTGGTGCGCCCATCGGCCGGGCTGTTAACACCGAATGTGTCGCATACCGGTGACGGGCGTGATGAATTTGTGTTGGCTTTATCGGGTGCGGCAAATTTTGTTCGTGCCAATCCACATTTTGCAATATCATTGGCATTACGTTCAAATGATGAAACAAAAATTGCATTGGTATATTCGCCAATTGATGAACGTTTATATTATGCCGAATCTGAACGTGGCGCGTATGCATATTCAACATATCATTCCGCGCGTGTGCGTGTGTCGAATTTGTCCGAACCGGCGGATTTGACTGTGGCGTGTAATACATCTGCACTTTGTGGTGATTTTGGCGATATACGTCGTACCGGGTGCCCGGCACTGGATTTGGCGTGGGTTGCGGCCGGCAAATTTGATGCATTTGTATCAGACCCATTGGATTTTGCCGAAATTGCGGCCGGCGATTTATTGGTACGCGAGGCCGGCGGAAAAATTGAGATGGGGGCCGAATTGGTTGCCACAAATGGTCGGGTTGTTTTATAAATAACTGTTTATTATAATTTCCCGCACATGCGGGATTTTTTGATGGCCCTGGGGGTCATCTTTATTTCTTGTTATTAAAACAGAAAAAAATATGACGACACACACCATTTTCTGCCGGGTCAAAAAATAATTCCCGGGCCACAGGAAAAATGGGTGGGAATGCCATTTTTTTTATGTGGAGATAAGACGGGCATTCCCATTTTTACAAACACTTTTTACCGCAATAATTAAAAAATTATGGCGGTTGGAGGTTCAAAACTATATTAAGCAATAGCGGAACTTATTCAATGTATTCATTCCCCTCCAACCCAATATGGTTGGCGGGATTTTAACGCAACCCGGTGCGTGCTTAATAAGAGGTTTTGATGCCCCGCATCAGTTTTAATTCTGAATGCCCAACAATTATATCATGTTTTATTTTAAAAATCTATAAAATAAAGTACAGGCGCACATAAAAACAATTAACACAAAACTTGCAAACATGTAATAAATATCCTAAGATTCAAAGGCTATGAAATTTAAAAAAATACTGCGTATTTTTCTGAATATACTGTTTTGGGGCTTTACATTTGGCATTGCCGCATTGGCGGTGTTGATTTTTATTTACGGTAATGATTTGCCGGATTATAAAAAATTGGCAACATATGCCCCACCGGTGGCAACGCGTTTGTACGCATCAGATGGCAGTTTATTAATCGAATACGCCGAAGAACGTCGTGTTTTTATTGATTTTGACGATTTGCCACCGCAATTGGTAAACGCCTTTATCGCGGCCGAGGATCAAAATTTCTGGACGCATCCGGGTATTGATGTCCAGGGTATTATGCGCGCATTGGTAAATAATGGTTTGCATATGATGGGATTCGATGCGCGTTTTTCCGGTGCATCAACAATTACACAACAGGTTGCAAAAAATTTCTTTTTAACATCCGAACGTACAATTTCCCGTAAAATCAAAGAGGCTATTTTAGCCCTGCGTTTGGAACGCACTTTTTCCAAGGAACATATTTTAACACTGTATATGAATCAGATTTATTTGGGCGCGCGCGCATATGGTGTTGGTTCGGCGGCATTAATGTATTTTAACAAGCCCGTATCAGAATTAACATTATCGGAATGCGCGTTTTTGGCCGCTTTGCCAAAGGCACCCAATAACCGTGACAATGCAATCCAACGTCGCAATTACGTTTTAAATCGCATGGTTGACGAAGGGTATATAACACGGGCCGATGCTGATGCGGCGGCGGCCGAACAATTAAATATAAACAGCGGCTTTACCGCACAAATGGATGCCGATTTTCAATATTTTGCCGAAGATGTGCGTCGTCAATTATTAAATGAACTGGGGCGTGAAACGCTGTATAACGATGGGTTGTATATAAAAACAACAATTGTCCCGGAATTGCAGCATGCGGCCAGTGCGGCGTTGAACAAGGAACTGGACAACTATAATTCCATACGCGGCGAAAACGAACAAAAATTACAGGGTGCCATTATCGCAATGAATCCGCATACGGGGCGTGTTGTTGCGATGGCGGGTGGGCGCGCATTCAGTGAAAGTTCTTTTAATCGCGCAACCCAGGCAATGCGCCAAATTGGCAGTACGATAAAACCTTTTGTATATTTGGCCGCATTGGAACGCGGCACTTCGCCCCAGGCATTAATTTTGGATGCACCAATCGTCGGATGGCGCGAAGATAATACGTTATGGAAGCCTGAAAATTATGATAAAAAATTTCTGGGTGATATTCCACTGCGTTATGCATTGGAAACATCGCGTAATGTCCCGGCGGTACGTATGGTGCAAAGTTTGGGGGTTGAAAACGCCATCGAAGTTGCCCAGCGTTTCGGTGTGTATCCAATGGATTTGGACAATATAAATCTGTCATTGGCATTGGGGTCGGGCGAAACAACATTGGCGCGTTTGGTGTCGGGGTATTCCGCGTTTGTAAATGGCGGGTACGTTATTCAACCAAAATTGGTTGATTATATCCAGGACCGTTATGGACGCACATTGGATGGAAACACAATCGAACTGATTAATTGGCAACCTGATTTGTTGCCCCCAGAAAGGGTATCCGATGCCCAACCATTATCCGACCCGCAAAGTTTGTATCAAATGGTGTCAATATTGCAGGGAACGGTTGAACGCGGAACCGGAAAACAGGCACGTGTGCCTGGGCATACAATTGCCGGAAAAACGGGTACAACAAATGATGTCAAAGATATTTGGTTTGTTGGCTTTTCAAAAAATTTAATCGCAGGTGTTTATTTGGGCTTTGATATGCCGGCCCCATTGGGGCGTGGCGCGGGCAGTCACATGGCCGCGCGCGTGTTTGCTGATTTTATGAAAACGGCATTGGCGGGTGAAAAAAATCAGCCATTTTCTGTGCCAGACGGGTTAACATTTGTTCGGGTTAATCGTATGTCTGGGGCGGCGGCATCGGATGATCCAAATGGCACAATTATTACCGAGGCATTTAAACCAGGGCAAAAGCCGAATCCGGCCCCGCAAAAAGATAAATCACAAAGTGG
The DNA here is from genome assembly GCA_944389595.1 of uncultured Alphaproteobacteria bacterium. Classification (GTDB taxonomy): domain Bacteria; phylum Pseudomonadota; class Alphaproteobacteria; order Rs-D84; family Rs-D84; genus Enterousia. The sequence continues at coordinate 28,560 of CALXMY010000001.1, forward strand.
GCCCGTGGTTGGCGGCGTATTTTAATGGGGGGACATATGAAACTTTTACTGTTAATATCGGCGATTTTATTGGGGGCATGCGACCAAAATGCAACCAAAATGGTATGTGGCGAATATGATGTAAAATATGACATTATAAATAATGGCGATGCCATCAGTGCCGTAATAAATGGCGATAAAGTGACATTGAATATCGCAATTTCTGGGTCGGGGGCGCGTTATGTTGGTGAATTAAATGGCGCAATTGTTACATTGTGGAACAGTGGTCCGGACTGGACAATGTTTTTAAATGATGGTGCCCCGATATCGTGCACAATTAAATAATTTTTGTTTTGGAAAATTTATGTGATAAAATGTCAGCATAAGAAGGAGAATTTTTATGCTGACATCTTTGTTTTTGGAACGCGGTGCCACATTTTTTGCCAGTGGATGGACACAATTTGCGGCGGCATTTGGTTTGGCTTTTTTGATTTTATGGTTGTTTGGTCGGCCATTTATACAATTAATGCATAAAATACAAAAACGTGGTCAGCCAATCAGTGAAAATGTGCCGGATGCGCACCGTAAAAAGGCCGGCACCCCCACAATGGGTGGTTTGCTGATAATTGCGGCAATTATAATCGCCAGTATTTTATTTATGCCATTGGATAATCCAACCGGATGGATTGCGCTGTTATCATTGATTATGTTTGGAATAATTGGTTTTATTGATGATTATAAAAAGGTTGTCAGTCAATCAAAAAAGTCATCAAATGGTTTGTCGCCATTAACACGTTTATTAGCAGAGGGTTTCTGTGTAATAATATTGGCATATTTAATAAATAAAACCATACCGTTATATATTCCGGAATTGTCATTGGCATTGCCGTTTGGAATAATTTTTTCATTGGGGTTGTGGTATTATGTTTTTGCATATTTTGTAATCGCGGGCAGTGCCAACGCCACAAATATAACCGATGGTTTGGACGGCATGTTGGCAAAACTGTATATGCCTGTATTGGTGGTGTTGGTGGTCGCATTATATGGCGCAACACGTATCGGGTTCATGGATACTGTTATGTTTTTACCGACCGCCAGTGGATTGTATGCGGTGCTGGGCGCGGCGTTTGGCGCAGTGTTGGGATTTTTGTGGTATAATGCAAAGCCGGCATCAATATTTATGGGCGATGTTGGATCACTGGCGTTGGGCGGATTTATGGGTACGGTTGCGATGCTGTTAAAATCCGAAGTTATAATGGCAATTGCCGCGGGTATGATGGTGCTGATTTTGTTATCGTCATTTATTCAAACGATGTATTTCAAATTGTCACGTAAAATAACCGGAACCGGCAGACGCGTTTTCCTGCGCGCGCCATTGCATCATCATTTCGAAGAATTAGGGTGGCCGGAAACAAAAATTGTGGAACGATTTTTCATTGCCTCGATATTGTTTTCGGGATTGGCATTAATATTGCTGAAATTTGCATAAAATAAAATGTTACGAACCGAAGAAAGCAAACTTACCAGTTGGTATTTCGAAATAGACCGCAAATTGTTGGTCTATGTGCTGGCGATGATAGTCATCAGCATTATATGCATGATTTCCGCCGGTTCGGTTGCCGCCGAACGTTTGGGACATCCGTGGAATTATTATATTATAAAGGCTATACCGTTTTATATTGTCGGAACGTTGCTGTTGCTGGGCACCAGTATGTTAAACAAAAAATGGGTAATGTTGCTTTCGTGGGCCGATGTTATTGGCGGACTGTTATTGTTATTGGTGACATTGGTTATGCCGCATACTATTAATGGGTCTGATCGGTTTGTGTCGCTGTTTGGGTTGGCAAATGTTATGCCGGCTGATATTATGAAGCCCGGTTTTATAATTATTACAGCGTGGTTTTTATCAAAAATGCGCGATACATATGGTGATGATATATTCTTTAACCGCAACGCATGGCGATTACGGTGGATGTCATGGTGGCCATATTTGGCAACGTTTGCGGTGGCGATTTTGATTATATTTCAACATCCTGATTTGGGCACTTCGATTTTATATTTGGCGGTATTGTGCGCGATGTTGTTTATTGCGGGGTTGCCATTGGTTATTATTCCGGTAATTGGATTGGCGGGATTGGGGTTATTAACGGTCGCATTTTTTACAATGTCGCACGTGCACGATCGAATAATATCATTTTTTACCGGAACAGGTGACACGTACCAGGTTGATCAATCAATTCAATCGATTCAAAATGGCGGATTGTTCGGCCAGGGCGACAGTTCGTTTGTAAAGCAATCTTTGCCCGATGCACATACGGACTTTATATTTGCCGCCATTGCCGAAGATGCGGGTGCAATTATGGCATGCGCATTAATAGTGTTTTTAATGTTGGTTTTGCGTCGTTTAATTGTTAATGCAACCAGTGCGCGTGACAGATTTGTGTTTTATGCAACTGGTGGTGCGGCGGCATTGTTTGGAACCCAGGTATGTATAAATTTAATGTCAACGCTGCATCTGTTTGCGCCAAAGGGCATGACGTTGCCTTTTATATCATATGGGGGCAGTTCGCTGATATCATTTTGCGTATTATTCGGATTTATTATGGCAATCGTACGCGAAGATAAATGGAAATAATATGAACCAAGGAAATAAAAAATGAAAATTTGGATTGCAACGGGGGGGACTGGCGGACATGTTTTTCCGGCATTAAGCGTGGCGGATGAATTGGCGGCGCGTGGACATCGCGTTACAATTTCAACCGATGGTCGCACAAAAAAAATGGTGCGTGATGGTGCACCGCGTCGTGCGCATATCGCATTTGTTTGGGCATCTGGGGTTGGCGCAAAAAGTCGTATGCGGCAATTTGCCGCATTGGCAAAAATTGCTGTGTCGGGTGCATGGCTGATATTGCGTTTTATGTTTTCACGTCCAAATGCCATGGTTGCGTTTGGTGGTTACGCATCCGTTGCGCCGGTATTTGCCGCGCATGTATGGCATATACCAACGTTTTTGCATGAACAGAACGCTGCAATTGGGCGGGCAAATAAATTCACAATGCGATGGGTAAAAACGCTGATGACCAGTTTCCCAAATGTTGATGGCATTCCACAAAATACCACTGTGCGTGTTGTGTATACCGGGTTGCCCGTGCGACATGAAATTTTGGCGGCGCATGCATCGCCATTACCACGTGGCGCAAATTTATTGGTAACGGGCGGTTCGTTGGGTGCGCAAATTTTGGACGATGTTGTTCCGGCTGCAATTTTACAAATGAAAAATAAAAAAATATTTGTAACACATCAAACACGGCCTGAAAATGTTGCGCGGTTGCAAAAATTATATGCAGACAATAAAATTCGTGCGAACGTTTTGTCATTTATTCATGATATGGCGGGTGCGATTGTTGATGCGAATTTAGTTATTGGTCGCAGTGGTGCCAGCACAGTTGTTGAATTGGAAACGATTGGTCGCGGTGCGATATTGGTGCCATTAAATATAAATCCGGACCAGGCGGCCAATGCGGCCAGTTTTGCAAAAACGGGCGGCGGTTTTGCCGTGCCACAGGAAAAATTCACGCCAAAATGGTTGGCGGCGACACTGGATGAATTATTTGATAACCCATCGCGATTGGAAAAAATGGCGAAAAAGGCACTGGTTGAAAATAATGCGGTGCAAATAATTTGCGATGAAATAACAAAATAATTAATTTATGCATTTTTCTGCTTGCTTGCGATTCGTCATTTGTTCTATGATTGAATCAGGAAGGAAAGGAAAATGCGACAGATTGCAGTTTCTGTGTTATCACTGTTTATTGCGTTGCCGGCATTTGCCGGGGCACGTATGCCGGTTGTAAATTTGGCGGCCGGTGGTGTTTCTGCGCGTGCCGCGTTTGGTGAACCCGTTGTGTCGGCGCAAAATAAAGGTGCCGAAAAAAATATAATTGCGACAAATTCTGATACACAAAAATCTGATAATTCGGGTGTGCGTAATGTTGTTGCGCGCAGCGGGACTGCTCAAACGGTCAATATTGCACATTCAAAACATGCGGATACCGGTGGCACGATAATGGCAAGTGCCGATGTTTTATCGCCCCGTCGGCCCAGTGCAGATTTATGGGCGCATTCATCAACCGGCACCGCCACACCATTGCGGTTGCCCAGTCCGGATGAATTTTCCGTTATTCGTTCCGATGACGTATTACCCGAAGAAAGTTTAAATTCCGCCGCGCCAACGCGTATCGCGGCACGTACAACATCAAATAACGATGTTGCATGGACGGCATCTGTTTCGCCCCAGGCATCGTACGACGTGTCCGCGACAATGTCTGAATTGGACGCACAAATTGCGCGTTTGAATGAATTACAACGTCGCGCAAATGACAGTGTGCGCGATGATTTCGCGAATATGCAATCCGATCCACGTGAAATTACAAATGTGGCGGCACCACGTGTTGCGTCGCGTAATGTCGTTGCGCGTCCGGCGGCCACTAAAACCGTTCAAAAAACGATTGCATCACCCACAATTGCGCGTGCCGACGATTCGGATGACGATATTAAATTATCGCGCATGGTTGTGCCAATGAATGATATGACCGATGATGTTGTTGTGCGTGCGGTTAAACGTGCCGAATCTCCACGTATTACTTCTGTACGCGAAGATATGACTAAAATGAGTCCCAGCGAATTGCGCAAGGCATTTCGAAAAACATTTTTATCGGAAAATAAACATTTATCAACATTTCAAATTGATGACAGATTTGATGTGGCCAGTGATATGACCGCCAATGCCGCGGGATTTACATCGGCGCGTGATTTGTCCGAATCTGGTGGTATTCGTCCATTGGAAATAAAAATCAAATTCCGTAATTATGATGCGGCGTTATCGCGTGATAATTATACGCTGTTAACCGAATATGCGGGAATTGTGTTAAGTAATCCGACCCGCGCAATTCAGGTTTCAATTCCGCAAAAGGTGACTGTGGATGACGATGACCGTAAATTGGCGGCGCGTCGTTTGGCAATCGTGGAACAGGTTTTGCGTGACAACGGCATTTCGGAACAACGGATATTGCCCGTTTTATCCCAGCGTGACGAAGATGGTTTGGTTCTGCGTATGATATCATTGGATCAATATGAAACGTTGACCAAACAACAACAAAATATATTTGGTGATACAATCAGTAAAAAAACGTACAGAAGTATGTCGTGGTAAACGAATTTATTACGCGCGCGGGAAATATGATAAAAAATACCGCGCGTTTTTCTGTTGAATTTTTATTTCCGGCAACATGCCCGCTGTGTGGAACGCCTGTTTCAACAAATGGTGAATTATGCGCGGATTGTTGGTGTGCATTTAATTGGATTGGGCGACCGTGTTGTGAACAGTGTGGCTATCCGTTTCCGGCAAATTTAGATTTAGGATTGCATCCAATGTGTCCAAATTGCGCGGCGGGTGGTTGCGTTTTGGATTTAATTCGCAGTGCATGCACATATGACGATGCGTCACGTGGCGCGGTATTGCCGTTTAAACATGCGGGGCGTGTAAATTATGCAACATTTATGGCGCGTGCCATGATATGGGCAATGCGTGATGTTGATATTTCGCCCGATATCGTTATGCCGGTACCATTGGCATATGGCCGATTGTTTCATCGTGGTTATAACCAATCAACATTACTGGCGCGGCCAATTGCGAATGCGTTTGGTGTTGATATGGATTTAACCAGTGTGCATCGTGCATATCGCCCAGATATGGGACATAAAAATGCCGCCCAGCGTGCGGAAAATATACACGGGGTATTCAATGTTGTACGGCCCGATAAAATTCGTGGTCGTCGCATTTTGTTGGTTGACGATGTTATGACAACCGGTGCAACGTTTGGGGAATTACGGCGTGTGTTGGTAAATGCCGGCGCAACGGCGGTTTATGGTGTAACATTTTGTCGTGTTGTGCGCGCAATATAACAGATATAATACCCGGTTTAACTTTGGTGTATATTTCTGTCGTCCATGAATGATTTCAGCATATGATGTTTTTGACTGTCTATTTCCTGGCGAATAATTTTTGCCGAACACATTTTTAATAACAGTTCCAATTTATCCGCAGTTTTCATATTTTTTGATAAAGTTATTTTTTTGTTTGTGATATCAGGTACCGTATTTTTTTTATCAAAAACATGTTTGACATCGGTTGATATCAAATCACCGTCAATGTACAGTTCATATCTGACATAACTGTTTGTTACGCCATTATGCGAAAAGAAACTGCGTATATCAAAATGCATCGGAATACCATCATCGGTATCATAAAAATCAAACGAATACTGTGATATAGTATGCCCGTTTAAAACAGACACGAAACTTTTTGGAATTATGCTGCATAAAAAAAGAAATAAATCGTAATCCATGATACACGTTATAATATTACAAATGGTTGTTTTGTCAAGCTGATTATTAACGATAACTTGAATTTTTATTTTAATATGCTAGGATTGAAAGGTATTTACATTCATAGGAAAAAATCATGAAGGCAGAATTGGGTAAAAATATAAACACGCGTGAAATGGAATCACGTATTCAGCAATTTTGGGATTCAAATAATTTTTGGGACAACGATGTTAAATCTGGGAAAACGCCGTTCTGTGTAATGATGCCGCCACCAAATGTTACGGGCTGTTTGCATATGGGGCACGCGTTGGATAATGTACTGACAGACATTGTTTGTCGATATAAACGCATGTGCGGGTATGATGTATTATGGCAGCCTGGGACCGATCATGCGTCAATTGCAACACAATTGTTGGTTGAACGCGATTTATCAAAACGCGGAATAAATCCGCGCAGTTTAACCACGGATGAATTATTAAAAGTTGCATGGGAATGGAAAAACGACAAAGGTGGCCAGATTATAAACCAATTGCATATATTGGGGGTTACGCCGGTGTGGCATCGTGAACGTTTTACTATGGATGATGGGCTGTCGCATGCGGTGGTAAAACTGTTTGTGAAAATGTATAACGATGGTTTGATTTATCGCGCAAAACGTTTGGTTAACTGGTGCCCAAAACAACAAACATCCGTATCTGATCTGGAGGTTGAAACCCGCGAGGAACACGGTAAATTTTATTATTTTAATTACCCACTGGTTGGTGGTGGGGTGGTGGAAATTGCAACCACGCGTCCCGAAACACTGTTTGGTGACCAGGCAATTGCAATTCATCCGGAAAACGAAAAACTGAAACATTTAATTGGTAAAACGGCAATTATACCGTTGACCGATATTGAAATACCAATTATTGCCGATGAACATGCCGACCCGGACAAGGGAACAGGTGCGGTTAAAATTACCCCTGCGCATGATTTTGATGACTGGGATGTTGGTGTTCGTCATAATTTGATGCCTGTGAATATTTTAACACCGGATGCAAAATTAAACGATAATCCGGTGGTGCCCGAAAAATATCGTGGTATGGACAGATTCAAGGCACGTGATGAAATTGTTGCTGATATTGATGCGGCCGGTTTGCTGGTTAAAATCGAAGATAAAATAATTCCAACCCCGTATTCTGAACGTGGCGGTGTTGTTGTTGAACCATATTTAACCGATCAATGGTTTGTGGATGCGGAAAAATTGGCGACTGCGGCGATTAGCGTTGTTGAAAATGGCAATATTAAATTTATGCCGGAACATCGGTATAATCTGTATATGTCATGGATGAAAAATATTCGCCCATGGCCAATTTCGCGCCAATTATGGTGGGGGCATCATATACCCGCGTGGTATGATGCCGATGGTAATATTTATGTTGCCGAAACCGAGGCAGATGCCATCGCACAATCTGGGGGTAAACAGTTAACCCGTGACAAAGATGTTTTGGACACATGGTTTTCATCTGCGTTGTGGCCGTTTTCCACATTGGGTTGGCCGGATGAAACACCAGAACTTAAAAAATATTACCCAACGGATTTGCTGTATACGGGTGTCGATATCATCTTTTTCTGGGTCGCGCGTATGATAATGATGGGCATGTATGTTATGGGTGATATACCATTCAGAACGGTGAATTTTCATGGCCTGGTGCGTGATGCAAAGGGACAAAAAATGTCAAAAACCAAGGGTAATGGTACCGATCCATTAACCGCGGTTGAAAAATTTGGTGCGGATGCGTTGCGTTACTGGATTGCAACCGCCCCAATTGGCACAGATATTCGTTACAGCGAAGACGAGATTAAACGTGGTTCAAAATTATTGACCAAACTGTGGAATGCGGCGAAATATGTTTTAATGAATTTGACGGATTTTGAACCAAATACCGCCAACCCGGTCGCAATTGAAAATCGCTTTATCGAAGACAGATGGGTGTTGTCCGAATTAAATAAAACAATTGCGGATGTGCGCCGTCATTTGGATAAATATGATAACTATAATTCGCGTGCGGCAATTGATACATTCTTTTACGATGTATTTTGCGACCAGTATTTGGAATTTATCAAGGACAGATTTTGGTCGCCTGAAAAATACAGTGATGAATCAAAATTGTCTGCACAATGGACATTGTTCGAAGTGTTGCGTGCGGTTATCGGTATGTATGCACCTTTTATCCCGTTCCAAACCGAAGAATTATGGCAGCAAATTTATAAACCGTACGAACGCGGTGATACATTGCATTTGACTGCGTATCCAGATGTTGACGCATCGCGTGAAACAGATGTTGAAAAAATGCAAATTGCGCTGGATATATTGAAATCTGTACGTGGTTTACGCACCGAACGCAAGATTGGCAATGGTGCCAAATTGGAAACGTTAACAATTCCGCAATCGACACCAAATGAATTGCATGGTGTTATAAAATCTGCGGCACGTGCAAATAATATTGTTTTGGGCGACGCAATTGATTTTGTTGTGGTTGCCACAAATGGGGAAAATAAATGACGGAAAAATTGGTTGAAAAGCGTGTGTTACAGGCATATCAATGTGACAGATATGGATATGTTCGTCCGCTGATTTTAATGAATGAATTACAGGGCGTTGCCGATACGCATGCCGAACGTTTGGGGTGTGGTCGTACATATTTGTTGGCGCATAATTTGGCGTGGGTGGTAACGCATTATTTGGTTGATATAATCGAAAGCCCACGCGAGGGCGAAGAATTATCGTTTATTACATGGCCGTCTGCGCATGATATTTTGCGTGCAACACGTGATTTCGAAATCCGTGGGGCAGATGGGCGGTTAATGGTACGTGCCACGTCGCAATGGATTTTAATTGATATGACACGTCGTCGGCCATTGAAGTTGGATGAAAATTTGCCATATTGGGAAATAATACCGGAACGTGCATGGGATGTTTCGTTTGAAAAGTTTCCTGATTTTACGCCAACAAAAACGCATACTATGAAATGCCGATTTGATGATATTGATGTAAATCAACATATTAATAATGCGGTATATGCCGTATGGGCGACGGAAAGCGTTGGGTATATTTATCGCAGTCAACATAAATTGTGTCGCATCGAATTAAATTTCAAAAAAGAAATCAGTCCCGATACGCCGGAAATTGCAGTTGATGTTACAATAGATGGATTAATCACACGGCATAAAATAAAAAACGGTGATACCGTTCACGCGGATGTAATTTGTACATGGGCAGAATTGTAATCATAATCAATAATAATGGAATACAAATTAAAAAAATCGCCAATTGGCGATTTTTTTAATTTGCTGCATTCACAGCCAATCTTTTACGACCCGCTGCACGGCGACGGTTTAAAACCTCGCGTCCACCCTTGGTCGCCATCCGTTCACGAAAGCCATGCGTACGCACGCGACGTGTTTTTGATGGTTGATATGTACGTTTTGTTGCCATAATAAAATCCTTTTGTGCCCCTATTTAATCACAGGTTTTTGAAAAACGCAACATTTTTATTTAGATTTTACCAAACCCAGTTTTTTCAAGCCTTCTATCATCAAATAATACGCAAATAATGCTGTAAACATACGCCATAACGGTAAAAACATGTTTAGCCCCCTGTGTTTATTTGCATCTATTTCGATGGTGCAGCCGCGAAATCATACTGGCAAAATTACGCAGCCGATTAATATTCCAACGCATTACCAGTAATTGCGCGCGTATCCATACGTCGTTTTTGCCACATGAATTCAGCATGGAATTCGTTTCGTTTTTTGCATCATCTAATAATTTTTTTAACCGTGTCATGATATTTTTATGCTATCACAAATTGATATTTTGTCAATGTGATTTTTGGGGTTTATTTCTTGACCGAAACTGTAAAAATTTGCTATTCTTTATTTGTTAAAAACAGGGGATTTATTACGTATGTCAGACACAAATAATATCAATGAAATAAATGAAATCAAAATTCCACAGTCATCGTTGGAACATGAAATGCGCACCAGTTTTTTGGACTATGCCATGTCGGTTATTGTTGACCGTGCATTGCCCGATGTTCGCGACGGGTGTAAACCGGTGCATCGGCGTATTTTGTACGTTATGAACGATGTTGCGCCGGCAAACAAACCAACGGTTAAATCTGCACGTATTGTTGGTGATGTTATGGGTAAATATCACCCGCATGGCGACAGTTCTATATACGAGGCCATGGTCCGCATGGGCCAGGATTTTTCCATGGGTGAAATGTTGGTCCAGGGCCAGGGTAACTTTGGTTCGCGCGACGGGGACAAGGCCGCAGCCATGCGTTATACCGAAGCGCGTCTGTCAAAATTGGGTGCGTCCATGATGGACGATATGGACAAAGATACAGTTGATTGGCAACCGAATTTTGATGGTACATTACAGGAACCTGTTGTTTTGCCAACCAAGTTCCCAAACTTTTTGGTAAACGGTGGTTCGGGTATTGCGGTGGGTATGGCCACAAATGTGCCGACATATAATTTGGGTGAAATATGCAACGGGATTTTGGCGATTTTGAACAATCCGCAAATGTCCGATGACGAATTGTTTTCAATCATTCCGGGACCTGATTTCCCAACGGGTGCGATTATTATGGGGCGCGCCGGCGCGTACAAGGCGCATACCACAGGTCGCGGTTCGATAATTGTTCGTGCGAAAACGCATATGGAAACTTTTCATGATCACCCGGCAATTGTTGTTGATGAAATTCCGTACCAGGTAAATAAATCGCAATTGATTATGAAAATTGCCGAACTTAGCAAGGACAAACGTATCGAAGGTATCGCCGAAATTCGTGATGAATCATCCAAGGAAGGGTTGCGTATTGTTATTGAATTAAAGCGCGACGCAATCCCGGACGTTGTGTTAAATCATTTGTTCCAATATACGGAAATGCAAACGAATTTCCCGGTGAATATGATGGCATTAAACCGTGGACGGCCGATGCTGTTTAACGTTCGCGGTGTATTGGATGCGTTCATTGATTTTCGGTGCGAGGTTATTCGTCGTCGTACGATTTTTGATTTAAATCGTGCGCGCAATCGTGCGCATACGTTGTTGGGATTGTCGGTTGCGGTTGGCAATCTGGACGAAGTTATTGAATTAATTAAATCCAGTGCAAATCCGGATGCTGCACGCGAAGCGTTGGTTTCACGCGGGTGGCGTGCATCTGATATTGAAAACTATATTCAATTAATTGATGACCCAAATACGGAATACAAAGATGGCATGTTTTATATGTCTGATGACCAGGCGCGCGCCATTTTGGAATTACAATTGCATCGTTTAACCGGATTGGAACGTGATAAATTGCATGCGGATTTGGTTGATTTAGGTGCCCAGATAAAAGATTTACTGGACATTTTGGGCAGTCATGCGCGTATTATTCAAATTATTCGCGAAGAAACAACAATGGTCCGCGATAATTGGGCCAGCCCGCGCCGCACGGAAATATCAGATGCCGAAATAGATATTGATATAGAGGATTTAATCGCGCGCGAGGATATGGTTATAACTGTTTCAAATACCGGGTATATTAAACGTGTGTCATTGGATACATACCGTGCACAAAAGCGCGGTGGCAAGGGTCGCAATGCCATGACCACCAAGGATGACGATTATGTAATTCAGGTGTTTGTTGCAAATACTCATACGCCGCTGTTATTCTTCAGTTCGCGCGGGTTATGCTATAAATTAAAAACATATAAATTACCCGAAGCTGCCGCCGCGGCCAAGGGACGACCACTGGTAAATTTGTTGCCGTTACAAACCGGCGAAACAATTACCGCGATTTTACCAGTACCCGAAGAAGATGTTGCCGCCGCACGTGCATCGGGCAAAGAACATTTCTTGATGTTTGCAACTGCGTCTGGAACGGTGCGTCGTAATCGTATGTCCGATTTTGATTCGATTCGTGCGAACGGTAAAATCGCAATGAAATTGGATGATGGCGACAGTTTGATTTCTGTGCTGCCGTGTACAGATGACCAGGATGTATTCCTGGCAACATATCGTGGGCGGTGTATACGTTTCCCTGTGTCGGAAATACGCGTCTTTGCGGGGCGTAATTCAACCGGCGTGCGCGGTATGACATTGGCCACAGACGATAAAATTATTGGTATGGCGATGTTAACGCATGGTGAATCTGATGCCGCTGTGCGTGCCGCATATGTAAAACAATCGCGTGCCGCACGTCGTGCCGCAACAGGCATAGAAGAGGAATCAGACGACGAAGAAGACGTAACAAACGTAACATTAACCGATGAACAAATGGCAAAAATGGCCGCGGACGAGCAGTTTATATTAACTGTATCTGAAAACGGGTTTGGTAAACGTACATCGTCGTACGAATATCGCACAACACACCGTGGTGGTGGCGGTTTTGCGAATATTAAATTGGGCGGAAAAAATACTGCTGTGGCGGGGTCTTTCCCGGTGGCCGATGATAACGATATTATCATGGTAACAGACGGCGGAAAAATTATACGTACGCCTGTGCGCGATGTGCGCATTGCTGGGCGCAGCACCGCGGGCGTTACACTGTTCCGTACGGCCGAAAATGAAAAGGTTGTATCCGCAATATCAATCCTGAGTGACGAAGGCGAAGCGGCCGAGGTTGAACATGATGCCGCCGAATATGGGGCACAATAAAAACGGGGTCGGCATGGATAATGAATATTTTGCATCAATAAACGAGGTATCAAAACGTTTGTCCGTGCCGGCATATACGTTGCGTTATTGGGAAAAGCAATTCCCCGTGGCAATTCGTCCAACAACGGGGGCCGGTGGGCGACGTTATTATCGGGCGGAAACGATTGACCGATTGGTTATAATTCGCGATTTGTTGTATAAACATGGTATGACCATAGCGGGGGTCAAAAAATTATTGCGCGACGGAAATTTCCCCGCATCATCAGATGAATTTATATCCGCATCAAATGATGGTGGAACGCAATCTGTTATGCAGGCCCAGCCGGATGTTTCGCCAAAAACTAATACAAACGCCGCGCAAATTGATACGGCAATATCTATGCTGGAACAGGCATGCGATTTATTAAAAAATGTTTAATAAAAAATGCGCCAACGGCGCATTTTTTTATTTTTGATTTTCCTGTTTGGATTTTAATGTTTTTAATCTTTTTTCATAAAATTTCATCAAAGTCGTGTTTACATCATTTTTGAATTTTTGTGTGTTGTTTTGTATACGTTTATGCCATGTGGTCGTATCCAAATATTTTCTATACGCGGCACTGTCCGCAGCCAAATTATCAATTTCGGCGTTTACGTTTCGTAAATAATCCGTTGCGTGGCTTAATGGCCGGCTGTTGCGCAGTGCGGTGGTATATGTGGCATCCTTTATGGAATCGCGCGTTGCGTAAAATTTTTCTGCTGCTTCCTCTAGCGCAATTGTTTTATCAGATGATGCCATTGGTGTTGCGTTTATTTTTTTGCGCGCATCAGATAATTGCTGCATCGCATTTTTGTATTCCGTGGTATGCGGCAAAATGCTGTCCGCGTATCTCAGCGCGTTATTAAATGCTGTTTGATATTCCAATGTGGCATATGGCAAAACAGTATTACGCATATGGTCCAATTTACCCTGGTCAAAACTTTTTGCGTCATATGATGCGATATATGCCGCAATGAACATGGCAATAATCGCAAAAATGCAACATGTTATTTCTAATTTTTCCATTGGTGTTTTTTTCGCCATGTTAAGTCCTTTTTTTTATCTGTCTTTTTCGTTTATTTTTTGTTGCACAATGGCAGCACGCTTGTCAAAATATTTGGACAAATTCAGGTTTGCGTTTAACCGTGCCTCGCGCCAACGTTGACCTAATGTGACAGAATCATTATATTTTAAGTATTGTTCAATTTGTTTTACCCTGTTTCTTGATGCATCTAATCGCAGTTTTGCTTTTTGCAAATCACGATTATTATGAATGTATTGATTCTGCAATTCGCTGTTTAATGAATCAATTTTGCGTTCCAGAGAATCGCTTTTATTAATGTTGCCACGTTTAATTTCGTCATAAAATTGATTTAATAATCTCATGTATGTCGTATCTTGTTTTAATGTGTCATAGCTACGATTAATAACCGTATCATACACCAGTTGATAATTCTCTTCCGAATGATACAGATTTTCGCGCGCTAAATCCAGGTCGTGTTGATTCGCTGGCATATCAGTTGCGTACGCGAATATTGCAATCGCACCTATCACGGTTGTGCCGGCAAACATTGCCGCCCCTGCAACGTGTTTCCCGAACTTTTTAATATTTAATTTTTTTTGTTCAGACATAATAATTCCTTTTGCTTTTTCCCATAACAATATAGTACAAAATATAATATTGTCAATATATAAAATGAAAAAAATATTTTTCTCGTGTTATGGGAAAAATATTTTGGCAGTCCCAACGGGAATCGAACCCGTGTTACCGGAATGAGAATCCGATGTCCTAACCGCTAGACGATGGGACCAACGCCGTATATATTACAAATTATTTCCCATTTTGCAAATGGTAAATGTATTGGGGCTGTGTGTGGGGCGATAATTTCGCGTATCAACATATTTAATGAAAAATATTGGGGTGGAAATTCTGGTGGCGGAATATTTGATAATAAGGGTGATATAATGGGAATTCATGTATGGGGCAAGCCTATAATTGGTGGTGAAAATCACGCAGGCAGCGCGGGTGGAATAAATCTGCAGATATCTGCATGGGATGGAATGAAAAGAAATGTAAAAGGTAATCTGCAAAATATAGTTGATGCTATAAAAGTTAATGATATAACAGTTAACGGTAAAGAAGTTGAAAGTATGTAAAAAGTGTTTTTTTATTTTTTTACCAAGGGGGGTTAAATTATGAAAAAAGAAACAAAGGTCACGAAGTTAAAAATTGCTGGTATAACTGCTTTGGTTGCGGGTGTGCTGGCGGCCGGTGGAATCGCATACAATAATTTTGCAAATTCCGAGAAAGATTCCGATAAAAAATTGGAAATCAACACGTCTAAATTAACTGTAAAGCAAATGCAGGATTTTATCCATGAATCAGATATTGCACTGGCACGTTTGCAAGGCGTTATTGATTCTGATACCGCCAATCCCGAAGAAAAATTCGAAGCACGTCGTGCATATAACAATATAAGTGTTGAGCGTGATAAAATGCGGAACGAATTACAAAAACGCCAACAAAAAACAATTGATTTTGATACAGTTCGTACGAACCATAGGTAATGGTTGCGTTATCATAGTGCTAAATAGGCATCCCGCGGGTGTTGCGGGGCAAAAAAATCGCCCCATGTGGGCGATTTATAAACATTGCATTTATGTTAAGCGTATATCAGCGTTTAATATTCTTTTCTTCTAATAAACGTAACATTTGTTTTACGGTCTCTTTGACATAAAACGGTTCTATGATATTTGCCTCTATGCCATAATAATCTGGTTTGAATGTCAAACCGGCGGCGGCGACAAATTTTTCCAATGCCTTTGGATCCAATGCCAATGTTATGCCCTCTTTGCGGTCATAGATAGTGTATATCATATCACGCATATTTTTTTGCAGACTGTTTAATTTTTTTGCAATAACGCTTTCGTCTTCTTGGATATATTTTTGTAAAGCGTTCGGGGTCAGCCCACTATGTTTTGTCAGGGGGCCCCCAATATTATCTTTTAGATTCAAATTGGAATTCCCAAGCAACCAATCGATAGAATCCGCAAAAACATAATATGATGGCGACCGAAATGTAATGGCTTTTTTTGCCCCCGGTAAACGGCTTTTGTACAGTTTTGCCAATGTATAGGCGATGTATTCGGGGGTACTGTTTATATAGTATTTTGCCAGTACATTAACATCAAATATATAGCGTTCAGGATTCAACGGTTTTTCGTGTTTTCGTAATTTTGCTATTTTACAAAATTCATCCAGAAAACTTTTATGTAAACACAAATGTAATTCGCCGTCAACAAGCCATGTGCGAATAACGTTGGGCATATATGTTTGATAACGTTTCAGCAAATCATCGAAACTTTGCTTTGTATAAACAATATACAATCCTAACTCGTCAGGTGACAGCCAATTTTCTGGTTTGCGTTTTATATACATAACAAATCCTTTTTTATTATATTTTGGGGCCATAATATCACAAAAACAAGATTTGTCAATATGTTTTTTGGGATGTTTACAAATCTTTAACAAATATTTCCCATTTTGTAAATGGTAGAGTGTTTTATTGCGCGTTCCGGTCAATACCAGGAAACATGCAAACAACATAATATAAAATTTATTGATACATCAGATGGTATTCTGACCGCTTTGGGTGATTATATGAATATAACATCGTGCATTTTTTTGTATGAATCTTTCAGAAAAGTTGGTATAATAAACCACATGAATTTCCCAACCAGCCTGAACGGTTTTTTTAAGTTAATTTTCAAGACTTTCCCCGTTTGGTTAATTTCTTTATTTGTTATTTCGATATTATATCGTTCGGCAACGAATATATCTTGGCCTTTTGTTAACAAGTGGATTGTAGAGATGTTTGAATCTGCGACCACTGGTGTTTTTTCCTGGGTGTTTTGGGCAATTGTGGGGATGTTTGCTGCAACGCTTATATTTGGGATATTGGAAAAACTTTTAACAGGATGGTTTTTGCCGTATTTGTCGAAATATATAAACCAAACGTTATACGAGTATATTTATCAAAACGACACAGATTTTTTTATTAACCAACCCGCAGGTCAAACGTCCAGTTACGTTGCAAAAATATGCGGTAATTTTATATCATTGACCATCAGTACCGCCATTCAGATAACTGGCTTTGTTTTATCGTTGGTGTTTGTTTTGGGTACGATTTTAACGATGGATGTGTATCTGGCGTTAATAATATTTGTCATTGTTGCCGTTCGCGGTGCATGGCAATTATGGATGCAACGCAAAATAAACAAACAGAAAAAAATCCAGGTGGAAAAGCAGTCCCGGGTTTCTGGTTACAGAATAGACAGTCTTACCAATGCATTGAATATAAAAATGTTCGGCAATACAGCGGATGAAAATAAATTTATTTGGAAAAAACAAATGGATTTATTAAAAACAGACCGACATATTTTTAAGTTGGATTTATTGCGTTCTATACCATCTAATATTATCTGGTTGGTGATGCAGATATTTATAATATTATTTGCTGTATTTATGATTTTTGATGGACAAATTACAATTTCTGATGGCGTATTTGTCGTTACGGGGGCGCGATCTTTTGGGTCGCAATTGTCAAGTGTTTTTCTGTTAATACAATCGTATTCAGAAACCAAGACCGAGGCCACCAAGGCATATAACAGCGTTATCGTTCCACAAACAATTGCTGATAAACCAAATGCGAAACGTTTGGTAAAACAAAAATCTGAAATAGTTTTTGATAATGTATCATTTACATACAAAAATGGTAAAAAGGTTTTGAAAAATTTTAATTTAACTGTCGCGCCAAATGAAAAATTGGGAATAGTTGGATTATCGGGTTCGGGTAAAACAACGCTGATAAATTTGTTATTACGGATGTATGATGTTGATACCGGTGCAATAAAAATAAATGGCAGGGATATTCGGGATTTGATTCAAAATTCACTGCATAAAAATATCAGCATTGTTCCCCAAGATGTGACATTGTTCAATCGAACGATATTGGAAAATATACGCTATGGCGCGCCAAATGCGTCCAAGTCCGATGTGATTCGGGCCGCTAAACACGCATATATTCATGATTTTATTATGGGGCTGCCAAATGGTTATGATACATTGGTTGGGAATCGTGGTGTAAAATTATCTGGTGGCCAGCGTCAAAGGGTCGCGATTGCGCGTGCAATATTAAAAGATGCGCCAATCTTGGTGTTTGACGAGGCCACATCTGCATTGGATTCAGAAAGTGAAAAATATATTCAAAACGCATTAAATCGTATTATGCACGGCAAAACCGCCATAGTTATCGCACATAGGTTGTCGACATTGCGTAATATGACCAGGATTGTTGTAATTCAGAACGGAAAAATTGTCGAGACCGGAACCCACAAACAATTATTGCGTGCAAATGGTGCATACAGAAAATTGTGGAATATGCAAACAGATGGATTCGTGGGATAATATAATGATTTCAAATCAGGTCTTAATGCGAACAGACACCACGCATCACCAGATTTAATGAAAAATATTGGTGTGGAAATTCAGGGGTGACTTAATCATTTTGTTTATTGAATGATCGTTGTAATATATTCCTTGATGGCTGTTGTTTTATTAAATCTGCAATATCAACACGATGGTATTTTCCATCTGATATCGCTTGCCGCATTTCTGACTGTAAATTATCGTTTGTGGATGTGCCGGGTTTGTTTTTCAACGGTTCGTTTAACTCATATATTTTATACCCCATTTTTCTTAATTCCGCGAATGTATTATATGTTTCGCGCCCGGATATTTTAATGGGCTTGGTTGAATAATATTCTGTGCCCCGGTCATGAATAAATGGCGCGTTTGTTGGTTCATACACAGTATAAAGATAAAATTCTGGTTTGATATTTTTTGCCAGACGCTCGAAAAATATTTTTCTGTCCCCCGTTTTTTGTGTATAATCGTACTTCACTTGGCCCCGGCCGGATAAACATTTTACCAACGCAAAAAATTTGGCATATTCCGCATGATCTGTAACAAATGCGCCAGTTACACGTTTGTTTTGTACGCTGTTAAATTGTTCCCTTGGTTGCAAAAAATCACCATGAATTTGCGTGGCGGAACCGTGATAATATTTGCGCTTTGTGGTTAATTTTTTTATCCCACTCGAAAAAACGTTTTTGTTCATAAAAATACTCCGGCATTTATGCTTAAATTATACAATAAAAATCGCAAAAATACACCAAAATAGAAAATTTTCATAAAACCGGCTTTTGAATATACGATGCCAGGGGCGCACGGATTCCCTCGCACGGCGCGGGGCGACCGCGGGGAAACCGTAACGATTTGACTGCGCGTGTGCTTGTCAAATCTACTTGTTTTCGAACCGGCAACCGTCGGTTGCGGGCCACGAACCGTGGCCACGAACCAAAAATAAAAACGCCACAGGGGCGTTTTAATTTTTGGTTGGGGCGCACGGATTCGAACCATGATAAAGAGAACCAAAATCTCTTGTCCTACCATTAGACGACACCCCAAAAGCAAGTTGCATTATATATGTATTTGATAATTTTGCAATAATATTTTTTATCAAATGTTGTTCAGGTAAAAATTTTTTTAAAATTTATTATTTTTCCACTTGCAATTTATTTATTAAAACATATAATTATTCACGTTTTTAATAATTAACAGCCCGGGGGAATAAAATGGCTCGTAAAGAATTTGTTAAATTATTTGAACAAAACGTCTTATTATTCGACAGATTGTCTGATAAATTAAAGCGCGCGCCCGCGTTTTTGGCCGGTTTTCCGCGCCAGCAATTAAGTGTTTTGGTGCGTTTGCATTTGGGTGGGCCCGATTTGTTAAAGGAAATTGCGCGGCGCGAAATGTTGACTGCACCAAACCTGTGTGCGGTGTTTCGCAAATTGGAACGTGACGGTTTGGTTTTGCGTAAAATTGATGAAAAAGATCGTCGTAACACCTGGTATTCTGTGACCGAGGCCGGCGAAAAAGTTGCGACCCAGGCGATGGACGTAATGCGTAACGCAATTGAAGATTTATTTGCGGGTATTTCACGCGAAGATGAAATGGCGTTAACGGGTGCAATGAAGACGATTAACAGTATCTTAACCAAAATGGAGTTAACAAATGCATAAATTCAAATTGGCCGCGGTTGTATTGTGCGCGGTTGGCGCAATGGGTAATGCGTATGGAATGGATTTGTCGCTGGATACGGCGGTTGACATGATTTTGGCCGAATCCCAGGATTTAAAAAAGGCCGCCGCAAATGTTGAAAAGGCCGAAGCGTCACTGGATGTGGCGAATGCAAATCGCTGGTTTAAAATTGACGGAACGGCAACATATATGAATTTGGTAAATGTGAAAAATCCGACAAAATCGTATACTGTTGATTTGCCGCCGGAATTGGGTGGATTATTGTCGCAATATTTGGAAAAAAACATCCAATTGCCGGAACAAATTGATATTTATGACAATATGTTTATGGCGGGGGTCACGGTTACCCAACCGATTTATACATTTGGTAAAATCGGCAATGCGGTAAAGTCGGTCAAGGCCGCAATAAAAATGGCCGAATCCAGCCAGGAAATGACGCGCCGCGAAGTAAAATACAGCGCGGTTGATATGTATTGGACCGCAAAAATGACGGACGAAATTGTTAAAATATCGCGCGCTGATTTACAGGCGGCACGTGACGCACGGCGCAGTTTAACATCCGCCGGTCGTGCCAATCGCAGCAATTTGGTTAAAATTGAATCTGATATCGCGACCAAGGAAATAAACCTGTCGAATGCGGAATTTAATCGTGACACTGCGCACAGAATGTTAAAAATTCTGGCGGGCATAGATGTTAACGAGGAATTAAATCTGACGGATGAATTTCCTGATACGTTTCCTGAATTAGAAGTTGGCGAATTAAAATCTACGCCGCAATGGGATATATTGAACCAACAGATTCAAATGTATGAACGTAATGCTAAATCAAAACGTGCGGGAATGTTGCCAACATTGGCGGCGACGGCATCATATAACTATATTGCAATGGGGCCAAATATGGGAAACATGTTTGACGGTATTGATACACAATCTGCGTATTGGGGTTTGGCGTTACAGGTGCCGATATTCAGCGGTGGTGCAAATATGGCAAATGCCACAATCGAGGCCATGAATGCCGAAGCGGCACGTCAAGATTTAGACAAGGCAACCAAATTAGTAACCGAAGAATACACACGCGCCATTGATCAATATAATCATTTGCGCGGGAATTTAAAAACATTGGAAAATGCGCGTGATTTGGCGGCCAAGGCATATGATTTTTCCAGTGGGCGTTTTGCATCCGGGCAAACATCGGCCGTTGAATTGGCCGAGGTTTCAGCCGGTCTGTATCAATTGGATATGGCACTGTTGAATGCGAAATATAATATTTTAATGTCTGCGGAATCTGTGAAAAAATTGGGTGAATAAAAATGGAAAAAATAGCAAGCAAATTAAAATCACAACAGATAAAAAATGCATTATATGGCGCATGTGCAATTGCGCTGGTTGGATGGGTTGTGTTCAGGTTTGCCGCAATTGGTGCGGAAAATGCACGTGCAGTATTTAACCCGGCGCGCGTGGCGGCCGATGTTGGCGCACCGGTTTATGCAATGAAAATGTCGCGTGGCACGGGTGTTTTGCGTGAACCCATAGAAATAAAAAATAATCGTGCATTGGTATCGTCGGTGCGTGTTGGTAAATTACAATCGGGCCAGCGTGTTGGTGCCGGTGAAATTGTATCTGTATCGCATGATGTCGATTTAAATACCGGTATGCACATTGTGCGTACGCGCGGTGCAACAGATGGGTTGCAATATGCGGAATTTGAAACAGACGGTTATTTTGTGCCGTTATATGCGGTAAATAATGGTACTGTGATGTTGGATGTTAATGGTGTTGCCACACCGCGTAATGTGACTATATTGCGGTCAGACGCACAAAATGCACTGGTTGATGGATTAAATGATGGCGATGTTGTGATATTGTCACATGTTGATGCCGGTGGCAAAGTTCAAATCGTAAAATAATCTGTTTTTATCAATGATATTTAGGGGAGTTCCAAAATGTTAAAATTCTTTGTTCGCAGACCTGTTACAACTGTTATGTTTGTTTTATTTTTTGTCGTATTGGGTTTTGTGTCGTTTCCGAAAATGAACATTGAACGCACGCCATCGGTTGAATTACCAATGGTGACGGCCACATTTATATATCCCGGGGCCGCCCCATCCGAAATTGAATCCCAGGTTATAAAACGTGCCGAAGATGCAATATCCGAAGTTTCCGAAATTAAAAAAATTACATCCCAGGCATTTGAAAACGGTGGATTTGTTATGGCGGAATTTAACATCGGTGTCGATGTTAATGACAAGGCAACCGAAGTCAAAACAAAACTGGATTCATTGATTTCTGAATTTCCAACTGATATGGAACAACCCGTGGTGGAAAAATTAAATCCATTGGAACAACCCGTGGTCGATATTATGGTGACGGGTGAAAACCTGCGTGATTTACAGGAATATGTTGATGATACATTATCAAATAAAATTACTGCGATTGCGGGTGTTGCCAGTGTAGATGTGTTTGGCGGCGAAACACGTGCAGTACGAATTGCAATGAATCCGGAAAGTCTGGCGGCACGTGGCGCAACGGTTATGGATGTTGTATCGGCATTGGGGGCGCGTAATTTAAATGTTCCGGGCGGGAAAATTGAATTCGGAACAAATTCATCAAATGTGCGATTTGTTGGTGAATTTTCCAGTGTTGATGAAATTGCAAATTTACAATTAACAACCGTCGAAGGGCAACGATTCAAATTATCAGATATTGCAACAGTTACCGATGCCGCCCGTGATATGGAAAATGGTGCGCGCTATAATGGAAATGAAGTTATTATTGCATCTGTTGTAAAATCATCCGATGGAAATGCAATAAACGTTTCACGTGCATTGCATGAACAAATGCCGAATTTAATTGCTGATTTGCAATCCGAATTCCCAGATGCCCGTATGGAAATAATTTCTGATACATCAACCGCGATTGCCGATGAAACATATGGCACAATCGAAGGAATTATTTTAGGCGTTATATTTACAGTTTTGGTATTGCTGGCGTTCACGCGTAATTGGCGTTCTACGGTTATTGCGGGGGTTGTGATACCCGCATCATTGATTGCTGGATTCTTTTTAATGGATGCCAGTGGATTTACAATTAATGCGTTAACGTTGTTGGCATATTCGTCCGCGTTGGGAACATTGGTGTCAAACGCAATTATTCTGATAGAATCTGCGTTACAGGAAATGCGCAACGGCAAAAATCCCGAAGATGCCGCAATCGACGGTACTAAAAAAGTTGGTGTGTCCGTTTTGGCGGGTGTTGGTACAAACGTTGTGGTGTTTTTACCATTGGCGTTTATGGGTGGAATTGCCGGCCAATTCATGAATCAATTTGGGTTGACGGTTGTGTATTTAACGCTGTTGTCGTTGGTTTTCTCGTTCACATTAACACCAATGATGATTGCAAAGTTTTTGCGTTTAACAGAAAATAAAAAAACAAAAAAGACAAAGACTGTTCGTGCAACAATTGTGAATGAATCAACAAATAACACGCAAAAAAAGTCACGTTTGCGTCGTTGGTTTGATTATCAAATTTTGCATCCGTGGCGCGTGGTTGCCATGGCGGTGGCGGTTTTGGTTGGTTCAGCCATGTTGATGGGTTTTGTTGGAAATGAATTTGCGCCGTCCACCGATACAAATGAAATTAATATAACTGCGCGTGCACCAATGGGTGCAACATATGAAAAATCATCAGAAATCGCCAAACAAATCGAAGAAAAATTGGCTGATTTTGACGATGTATCGGCTGTGTCGGTAAAAATTGGTGATCGCGGATTGCAAAATATCGCGATTAAATTGACGTTGACTGATATTGCCGACCGCAGTAAATCTGACCAGGAAATTGCCCGTGAAATAATGCCGGTGTTATCTGAAATACCGGATGTGGAAATCCAGATCAGTGCCGGTGCGGCAATATCGGCGGGAATGTCAAATGCAGATATTGTATTAAACGTTTATGGGCCTGATGACGCGAAACGTAATGCATATGCAAATCAAATCTTGGATATGATAAATCAATTACCCGAGGTTCAAACCGCTGTATTGGCCCAACAAAAGCCCGCGACAGAAACTCAATTTATTCCAAACGAAGATAAAATGAATTCGTGGGGTATTAATAATTCATATGCGGGGTTAACATTACGTACCGCATTGTACGGTAACGATGATTATAAGTACAAAGAAAACGGCGAAGAATATCCAATCATTTTGGAATTTGCCGAAGAATTCAAAAGTATGGGCATGTTTGACAATGTGTTTGTAAATTCCCAGCGCGGCATGGTGCCATTGTCGGAATTGGGTACAATTCAAATTGTCGATGCAACACCTGATATTATGCGCATTGATAAAAACCGTATTACTGAAATTGATGTGACATTGGGTAAATCAACAATGGGGCCCGTACAGAAAAAGATAGAGGCCGCCATTGCCAAAATCGATTGGGATACAGGTTATGGGGTTGACTTTGGTGGTATGTCCGAAATCCAGGGTGAAACCACAACTGAAATCGGAAACGCATTTATGTTGGCAATTATTCTGACATATATGTTATTGGCGGCTATATTGAATTCGTTGGCACATCCGTTTACAATTGCGACATCTATTGTTACCAGTTTTGCAGGCGTGTTTGCATTAATGTTTTTGTCGGGCGCATCAATGAACGTTGGCGCGATGTTGGCATGCGTTATGTTGGTTGGATTGGTGGTGAATAACAACATTTTGGTGTTGGAACCAACGGTTACGCGCATTGCAAATGGCGAAAATATGAAATCTGCATTGTGGACCGAATTAAAAGATAAACAGGGCATGATTTTAATGACATCTATTGCGGTTATTACCGGTATGATTCCGCAATTATGGTCTGCGGATGGGATGAAGGTTGCGATGGCCGCGGTTATGATTGGCGGAATGTTTGCCAGTATGATATTTACGTTTGTATTAACGCCGGCATTGTTCTGTTTGGTGGAACGCGGTCGACAAAAATTAAAACATCGTAAAAAATAATTACAAATGGGGCACATACGCCCCATTTTTATTGCAAATAACAAAAAAACATGATTATAATTTTGCTGATAACCAAAGGATTTTAAATGATGACTAAAAAAGACATTGTCGTTTTTGATTTTGATGGAACATTGTCTGCGCATGATACAAATATGGAATTTGCAAAATATTGTTTTCGTCGTGCACTGCGGCCATGGTTGTTTTTGCCGTTGGTTGCAATTGCGGCAATTGTGCGCATGTTTAATCCGGCCGGCGTTTGGTGGCGGCAAACCATGCGCAGATTTTTAACCGCGGATATGGTGAAAAAATTTGGCCCTGGTTTTATTAAACAACATAAACGCGAACGTTTTGGTTGGTCCGCCGACCAGGTGGCCAAGGAACGCGCCGCTGGGCATACAGTGATTTTAATTTCCGCCAGTCCGGATTATTTATTACCGCAATTGGTACGCGATATGAAATTTGATGCCGTTTTATGTTCGCGCATGGTGAATGGGAAACCATGGAAATACGAATTTTTATGTTGGGGTAAAAATAAAGTTTTGGTCATGGACGAATGGGCGAAAAAAAATAAAATAATTCCACATGTTATTCGTTCGTATTCGGACAGTAAATCAGATATGCCATTAATGGAAATTGCCGACGAACAGGTTTGGATTGACCGTGAAACCGGGTTAAGAAAATCCGCCTAGTGCAAAAATAAATCACATCCGTTAAAATCAGAATATGGTTATAACGGATGTTTTATATGATTTAACTGTTGGTGTGGCGGGTGCGGTTATTGGCGCACTGATAATGTTGGTGTTTAACCGCAAAAAAACACGGCGATTATCGAACGAGATTTTGGTTAATCGCCATGATTTGGAAAAATTGCGTTTGGAAAATAATAAATTAATTGAAACGATAAAAGACCGCGAAACACAAATTTTAAAACTGCAACGTAAAATCCTGCGGAAGAAATAAAAAGCCGGAACACACAAAGTTCCTTATTCTTGATGGGGCTGACTTGGCCGGCGGGGACACACGGATAACTTCAACCCCGATACGGCGATTACGATTCGAAATCCATGTCACGCAGTTTTTCTGCGCGTGGTGTGATTTTCCCAATGGATGTTTGCAATTGTTCGATATCTGTGGTGGCCATTGAAAAATGTTGTTGTACTTTGGCCGCACGGTCAGATAATCGCCCCAGGTCTGTTAATAATAATTCCAATTCACGTTTGATTTTGTCGGCCACGCGTTTGATTTTTATGTCTGACAGTACCGCGCGTACTGTATTCAATGTTGCCCACAATGTGGATGGCGATACAATAAATACTTTACGCCGTGCGGCATAATCAATGGTGTTTGGAAATTCACGATGCAATGTTTCAAATATTGATTCCGATGCAATAAACATCATGGCCGATTCCGCAGTTTTTCCCGGAATAATATATTTATCTGCAATTGCATCAATGTGTTTCCGCACATCTAATTCAAATTGCTTGCGTGCGCCATCGTCATTTAGTTCGGTCATGCGGGTGTAACTTTCCAGTGGAAATTTACTGTCAATAATCATATCACCCGGCGGATACGGCAATCGTATTATGCAATCCGGACGAACGCCGGTATCCAGTACAGTTTGGAACGAATATGTGTCTGGTGGCATAATATCCGCCACCAAATCGGCCAATTGGCGTTCGCCAAATGTTCCACGTGCCTGTTTGTTGCCCATTAATATATTTTTAAAATTGGCAATATCTGCACTGATGTTTTTTAATTCAATGGCATTTTGACTAAGTGCGCCCAACCGTTCGGCCAATCGTTCACGCAAACGTGCATTATCTTCGCGCAGACCGGAAACATCCACCGTCGGTCGCCGCACCAGCAACGCAATCAACATCACAATTATAACCGCCAATAATACGAAAATAAAAGTTGTCATTTTCCAATCCTTTGATAAAATCCATTATAAAAGGATTTATATATGTTGCAAATGAAACTTTGCGGCGATTTGATTTTGCGCGAAAAATGCGCGCCAATAACTGAAATCACGCCGGAATTGTTGGATGTTATGACGGAAATGGTCGGCATGATGCGCGACCAGAACGGTGTTGGTTTGGCCGCGCCCCAGGTGGGTCAATTAAAACGATTTTTGGTTATGATGGATCCAGACACTGAAACTGTATTCAAAATGATTAACCCAAAAATAATCACGCGCAGTTCGGACCTTTGCACAATAGAGGAAGGATGTCTGTCCGTGTTGGGGCCCGATGAATTGCCTGTTTATGCGAATGTGACGCGTCCCGCCGCGGTCGAAGTTGAATGGACGGATGAAAATGGCAAACAAATGGCTGCAAAAATGTCTGGGTTGCCCGCACGTATTGTCCAACATGAAACAGATCACCTGGATGGGATTTTGTTTATAGACTATCTGTCGCCGGTGCGGCGTGAAATGGTTATGCGAAAGGTGCGGAAACACAAATGAAAATTGTACTGATGGGCACAAATGCTTTTGTAGTGCCAGTCTTTGATGCGATATTAAATGCAGGTCACGAAATTATGGCCGTATTTACGCGTGCGCCAAAACCTGTTGGTCGCAAACATATTTTAACCCCGTCGCCGGTGCATAACTGGGCGCAATCGCATAATTTGCCCGTGTATACAAATATACGTGATTATAATTTTTCGCCCGATATGGTGGTGGTTGTGTCGTATGGCGTGATATTGCGTGAAAATGTTTTAAATTTTGCGCCATGTATAAATATTCACCCCAGTGATTTACCAAAATATCGCGGGCCGTCGCCGATACGCACTGCGATTTACAATGGTGATGCATCATCGGCCGTATGTTTGATGAAAATTATTCCTGAAATGGACGCGGGCGATATTTATATGCGCCGCGAATTTGACATCGGTGAAAATGATACAAATGAAGATGTTGAAAGCGTTGTATCAAAAATTGGTGCGGAAATGCTGACAGAATATTTATCGAATCCGTCTGCCTATAAAGCGGTGCCTCAAATCGGTGAACCGACATTTACACATAAATTTACCAGTGATGATGAAGTAATAGATTGGTCGCGCGATGTAGTTGCGATACATAATCAGGTACGTGCGCTGGGTGCAGGCCGTACAAAGATAAACGGAATTGATGTAAAAATTTTGGAAACGCGCGTTGAAAACAATGAATTAAAAATATTAAGAATTCAGCCCGCCGGTAAAAAGCCTATGGATTGGCGCAGTTTTGTAAATGGTCTGCATGGCGCAGAAATAAAATTCGGGGAATAAAAATGAAGTTTTGTGGATTGTGGCACGCGCATGTAAAATTATCTGTTCATAATGATTTTGGTAAATGCGAATGCTTGGGGTGTTTTGGGTCACATTGTCACAGTTGTAAAACATATGCACGTATGCAATCATTGATTATGTACACGTTTGAAAAAACTAAATGTGATAAATGCTTGGGCCGATAATGACAAGATATAAAATAACTGTTGAATATGATGGTACAGATTTAATAGGGTGGCAGGAAAATCGCCAAGGGCCGTCTGTGCAATCTATATTGCGTGATGCAATAGAAAAGTTTTGTGGTGCGCGTCCTGATATTGTTGCCGCCGGGCGTACAGATGCCGGTGTGCATGCAATTGCCATGGTGGCTCATTTTGATTTACCAAATGCCACGCCGGCCGATACAGTTATGCGCGCAATAAATTTTTATTTGGCGGATTCGCCCGTGTCGGTATTGGATTGTGAAATTGTGTCGGACAATTTTAATGCGCGTTTTTCATGTGTTGCGCGTCATTATAAATACATTGTCTTAAATCGTGGTGCGCCACCAACGTTGGATAAAAATCGTGTGTGGTGGGTGCCGCGTCGATTAAATGTTTCCGCAATGCGTCGTGCGGCGGCAAAATTAATCGGCCATCATGATTTTACCAGTTTTCGCGCCACCCAATGCCAGGCCAAAAGCCCCATTAAAACATTGGACGAATGTAAAGTTACCAAACGTGGTGATTTAATCGTGTTTGAATTTTCGGCGCGTTCTTTTCTGCATCATATGGTTCGCAATATGGTTGGCACGTTGGTTGAAATTGGTCATGGTAAACCATATGATATCGACGAAATTTTTGCGGCAAAAAATCGCAGTGCCGCGGGGCCAACTGCGCCGGCATGTGGTCTGTATTTCATTCGCGCGGATTATGCCATGGACGGCGATGATAAACGTATTTGATTTTGCCTGATTGATAAATTACAAATCCGCCACGCAATATTTTATGATTACATTGCGGGGCATCGATATTAAAATATGACACAATATAATCAATATTTTCATCATTACATAACTGTATAATATTGTTCTGTAACGGTACATATTTTTGAATATATGCCAATGTAAAGTTTTCTGTTTCATACATCCAGACACCATTGATTGGTTTGCGCCGAATATTTTTGGTGCCAACCGGTTCATGATTTAATTGCTTCCACGTATCAAATGTAAAATAGTGATTTGATGCGCGCGATTTTGTAAATTCCAGATTTCCATCTTTGCCAATAAATGCGGCCAATTCATGATCGTGTGTTATATAAAATATTGGCCGCGGATGCACAACGATTAACGTAATTCCAATCGCGAAAAATATTACCGCACAAATATAATTTACTTTTACGCGTATATTGCGAATAAACATCAGCGATATAAAGCCCAAAATTATAAACACCATTGCCACATTTGGAATATGCGGCAAATCAATTGTTGCGCCCGGCAGATTTATTATATATTCACCAATGCGCAAACATATATCATAAATATACGCCGCCATATCCAACGGCCACGACCACCCGAACAGTGTTGTTATTGCCCCGATACATACCAGCGGCATAATTGCAATTGAAAATATCGGCAGTAATATTAAATTACCAATTAATCCATAAATAGGTAAATTGTAAAAATGCATAACTACAAATGGTGCGGTAAATACTGTTGCCACAACAGATGTTAATACCGCCGTGTAAATAACTTTTAATAATTTATTGCGTGGCATTTTGGGACGTACGGTATGCCATAACCATACCAATCCAAATATTGCCGCAAACGATAATTGAAACCCTGGTTGCATTATAAAATGTGGGTTAATCAGAAAAATTGCACTGAATGCAATGCACACGTTACGCATTGAAATAGCATTTCTGCCAAATATAAATGCCATGAAAACCAATGTTGCCATAATAAACGCGCGAATTGTTGCGACATCTGTGCCCGATAAAAACAAATAAAACAGTAATCCAACCCATGCGCAAATCAGTGCCGGAATTCGCGCAGGAAAACGTTTTGTAATTGGACTGATGGAACGGAATATCAAATAAAATACGGCAAACAACCATGCCGAAACCAATGTTATATGAAATCCACTGATTGACCATACGTGTCCAACACCGGTTGCGGTCCAAATGGGCGAATCTTTTTCAGGCACAGCGTTTTTATATCCTAATACCAACGTGTCAACCAAAAATGAATTTGTATGCCGGTGGATGTAATCACGCAATGCGGCAATATTGTTTTTATCCGCGGCCGTAACAGTTTTATATTCGTTCATATACCCGTTTGCCGATAATCCATTAAAATATGCCCATCGTGCATAATCGAATGTTTCGGGCGCATCCGGCCCATCGGGGCGAAATAAACCAATATTTGCGCTGATTTTATCGCCAACGTTTGGCGGGGTAATATTTGATTTGGCCGATACGCGAATAACCGCATCACCATTGCCAGAATTAATTTGTGATGCATCTGTTTTGATATAAATTCGCGCCTTGTCAGATGTGTAATCAATATGTTCGACCGTGCCTGTTATATTAATTCCATGCATTTCGCGTGGAATCATTGGTGTGTCAATTATATGTGTAAATATGGCCGCATAGCAAAATCCAAATATAAATAACGCCACTGCGCGAATCGGTATATATGTTTTAGATATAATAATGGCAATACAACAAATGATACCCAAAATGCATATGCTGATGTTTGGCTCGGCCGATAAATTAAAATATAATCCTGCGCCAAAAGCCATCAAAAACGGCACCCATAAAAACAAATTACCCAATTGGTTTTGCCATAATTCCCGCATATAAAAAGTATAGGAATTTATTTGATTGCGTCGCAACGAAAAATTTCGTATGATGAAAGCCCATAAGGAGAATAACTTATGGCGAAGTATATTTTTATTACCGGTGGTGTTGTTTCCAGTTTGGGCAAGGGCGTTGCAGCGGCAAGTTGTGGCGCCCTTCTTCAATCGCGTGGATACAGTGTTCATGCGCGCAAATTTGACCCATATTTAAATATTGACCCGGGTACCATGTCGCCGTTTCAACATGGCGAAGTTTATGTTACAAATGATGGTTTTGAAACGGATTTAGATTTGGGGTATTACGAACGTTTTCTGGGGGTGCAACTGTCGCGTAATGATTCTGTTTCAGGTGGGCGAATTTATTGGGATGTTTTAAACGCTGAACGGCATGGGGACTATTTGGGGGCCACTGTTCAAATGATTCCGCATGTCAGTAATAAAATAAAGGAATACATTTCCGCGCCGACAAATACGGATTTTGTTGTATGTGAAATTGGTGGCACGGTCGGTGATATAGAGGGAAAAATTTTCCTGGAATCGATACGTCAATTTGCAAATGATATTGGGCGCAAAAATGTTATGTTTGTGCATTTGACATTGGCACCATATTTGGAAAAAAGTGGCGAATTAAAAACAAAACCAACACAAATGTCTGTGCGTGAATTATTGGAAAATGGAATCCAGGCCGATATGCTGATTGTGCGCAGTCAACGAATTTTAACCGCAGATGAACGTGCAAAAATCGGAATGTTTTGTAATTTGCCGGCCAAAAATGTTATCAGCGGATTGGATGTTGATAATATATATAAAATTCCATTGGCCTATGATGCCCAGCATGTGTTTGATATAATCGCGGACTATTTTGATTTACCAAATGCCGCCGGAAATATGGATAAATTTCAAAAAATTGACAGATATTTATCCGCTGATTTACCACATGTTAAAATTGGTGTGGTCGGAAAATATTTTGATGTGCCCGATGCATATAAATCATTGAACGAGGCTTTGTTCCACGCGGGTATACAAAATAACGTGCATGTTGATATTGAAAAAATAAATGCGGAACATTTTTCTGCGGATGCGGCCGCCACGGTGGATGGTATTTTGGTGCCTGGGGGCTTTGGAATGCGCGGTGTTGCCGGTAAAATTGCGGCGGCCGAATTTGCCCGCGAAACAGGTGTGCCATATATGGGAATATGTTTGGGGATGCAGGTTGCAGTAATTGAATTTGCGCGCAATGTGTTGGGCATTTCCGATGCTGATTCAACCGAATTTGCAAAAAATTGTACGCCAATTATAAATATAATGCCCGATCATGATGCGGACGATATGGGCGGTACATTACGATTGGGGGCGTATCCGTGCGTGATTACGCCAAATACATTGGCGCATAAAATATATGGTGCCACCCAAATATCGGAACGACATCGTCACAGATATGAAATGGATATCTCGTTCGAGCAAAAATTGGCTGATGCCGGCATGATAATATCAGGGCGCAGTCCAGATGGTCGTTTGCCCGAGATAATTGAATTGAAAAATCATCCGTTTTTTATTGCGGGACAATTTCATCCCGAATTTCAATCGGGGCCATACAGTGGGCACCCAATGTTCAATGCGTTCATTGCGGCGGCGGCCCAACATAGACATTGTTAAATAAAACCCCGTTTTAACGGGGATTTTATTTTCCAAAAATGAATGAATTATTAATTGATAACTTTATAATTTCATCCATATTATCGTTGTCGGCGGCGCGTTGGCGCATGATTTTGCCACATGTGGTGCATTTGTGGGTTATTATAAAATCATGTCCCAATTGTTCGACTGCAATTGGCGACATCATACCGCCACAATTGGCCGCCCGATCACCGGGATTATTATCAACATGTCGCGACCACAAACAATTTGGACAATGGTTTGTATATCCATTGCCCTGAACATGTGTGCCACAATGTGCGCATGTAAAATCTTCGACCCGGCGTGTGAATTTTTTCATTATAATCCCAATGCATTGCGATACATTTGGGTCAGTTCGTCGGCCTCGTCCAGTTCGTCCGGATCCAATTTACGTAAACGTATCATTTGACGTATATATTTTGGATCAAATCCGGCGGATTTTGCCTCGCTGTAAATTTCTTTGATATCAGCGGCGATGGCGGCCGCATCCTCGTTTAATTTTTCAATTCTTTCAATAATGCTTAACAATTGTTGGTTATCAATTGCGCCATGATTTGCATTTTTCATTGGTGTTTTCCCCTTGTTTTTTAACGCATTATATGATATATCATAAATCGAAAAAATCAAGGAAAACAAAAGTACAAAAAAGCAAGGTATATTATGAGATTTACTAAAATTACTGCGTCCATTGGACCAAAATGCGAAGATAAAAAAACATTAAAACAAATGATTGCCGCCGGCGTAAATATATGCCGTTTGAATTTCAGTCATGATACTGGCGCGGTCCAGGGTAAAAAAATTGATATGATTCGTAAAATATCTGATGAATTACATACCCCGGTTGCGATAATGATTGATTTACAGGGCCCAAAACACCGCATTGGAAATTTTGAAACCGAGGATAAATATCCATTAAAAATCGGGCAAAAATTTACTTTTGATTCTGATCCCACGCCCGGCGATTCCACGCGGGTACAGTTGCCTGATGCGGATGTTATGAAATCGTTAAATGTTGGCGACAGAATTTTGTTAAACGATGGCAAAATTGAAATGACGGTGGATTCCACGTCGCCGGATAAAATTGTTGCAACGGTGGTGCGGGGTGATGAAATATGGTCGCGCCGCGGATTTAATTTACCGGATACGGAAATTGACACGTCTGTTTTAACGGACAAAGACAGGGCGGATTTGGAATATGCAATTACAAAAAATCCTGATTGGGTTGCAATATCATTTGTTCAACGTCCCGAAGATATTGCCGAGGTTCGCGATTTTATCACCGCGCGTACATCGCATCCGATAAAGATTGTTGCCAAAATTGAACGCCCAAATGCGGTTGAACGTATATCTGAAATTGCCGCTGCGGCCGATGGAATTATGATTGCACGTGGCGATTTGGCGGTTGAAATTCCGTTTGAACGTGTACCGGCAATTTCGCGACATATAATTCGCGAATGCCGTAAAATGAACAAACCTGTGATAATGGCAACGCAAATGTTGGGCACAATGGTAAACAGCGAATTCCCAACGCGTGCCGAAATCAGCGATGTTGCAAACACGGCATATTTACGCGCGGATTCCGCCATGACATCCGAAGAAACAACCATTGGCATTAATCCGGTGAATGTTATAAATACAATGAACAAGATATTGTCGTATGCAGATACGGATGCAATTGCAAACCCATATGATTGGTCGCGTGTGGAAAATGTGCCTGAAAACGATTGGTCACGCAGTGTGGCATCAATGGCATATTTAAATCGTGCGGCGGCAATTGTCGTTTTTGCGCGTGATACGAATATTGCAACACAAATTGCGTGTCGCAAACCCGACATTCCAATTGTTGCTGTTTGCGCCGAACAGGGCATTGCCAATCAATTATGCATGTTGCGTGGTGTGTTCCCGGTATTTGATACTGATTTATATGCGCACCGTGATGGATTTAATGCGGCACATAAATTTGGTGTGGTGTCGGGTAAATTGGTTATTGTTGATGACGACAAAATCAGTTTGCGCACATTAAGTTAAAAAATAAAAAATCTTTGTCTGCGGTGGCGGGTTTTGTATTGACCGCCACCGTGTTTTTTTATTAAAATCAGTTTTGATATGAAGAGACTGTTGGGAATCTTGCTGTTGTTTTTTGCGTGTTTTTCGCATGCGTACGCCGCGCCGTATCGCGCGGTGTTGGTGGCCGATATGGATACCGGCCGCGTTTTATACCAGGAAAATGCCGCGGTACCAAATTACCCGGCCAGTTTAACCAAAATAATGACTTTATATTTAACGTTTGACGCATTGGAACACGGGCGTTTGCATTTGGATGATTATTTAATTGTGTCCAAATCGGCCGCGGCGGCAGAGCCTGTGAAACTGGGCGTTTCCGCGGGCAGTAAAATCCGGGTCGAAGACGCGATAAAGGCGTTAACAGTGCTTAGTGCGAATGATGTTGCACGTGTTTTGGCCGAAAATCTTAAGGGCGGGATGGAGGGCAATTTTGCCGATTTAATGACGCGGGTTGCGCGTGAAATTGGATTGTCCGGAACAAATTTTGAAAATTCATCCGGGTTGCCAAATGATGACCATATGTCCACCGCGCGTGATATCGCGCTGTTGTCCATGGCGGTTTATAAGCATTTTCCACAATATTGGAAATATTTTTCAATTAATTCATGGACTTATAATGGCAAAACGTATACAAACGGTAATCGTTTATTACGAACATATCCGGGGTGCGACGGTATGAAGACGGGCTATACCCGCAAATCATTGTATTCATTGGTTGCAACGGCGCAACGAAATAATCATCATTTAATCGCGGTTGTTTTGGGGGCCCAGAACAAAGATGTACGTGCAAGTGTTGCAACAAATATGTTGGACAAGGGATTTGAAATATTGGCTGGTAATGCGCCGGTTGCAACAAATGTTACATACACCGCGCCACAGCCGGCCCCGCAACCCGTGGTTACATATTCTGCGCCTGTGTCATCCACCGCCACAACCACAACATTCAGTGCCGCATATAATGCCGCAACGGCACAACCGGCCCCGGTGGCGGATTATTCAAATAATGCGCCGGGTAATGCCGGGGTGCAGTTTGGGGCTTTTTCATCGCGCGCCGCCGCCGAAACCCAGGTTTCAAATGTACGTAATTTGTTGGGTGTTTCCGCGGTTATTGAAACGGCACCAAATGGAATGTTTCGCGTACGTGTAAATAATTTATCGGAAAGCGCGGCGCAAAACATTCGCACACGTGCACAAAATGCCGGTATTGATTGCTATGTTTTTCATTAAAGGGTTTTGTTCCGGGGTTAATTTATAATGAATTCAAAAATAGAACGTTTGATTAAGCAATTTGCACGGTTACCGCGTTTGGGTGCACGTGCGGGCCAGCGTATCGTGTTATCATTGTTACAGGATAAAACCGGTCGTGCGGAAAGTTTGGCAAACGCATTAATGGACGCGGCGGCAACAATTCGTCCTTGTCCCTGTTGTGGGGTTTTGACGGATATTGATTCGGGCGCGTGTGAATTTTGTCGTGATGCATCGCGTGCAAATGGGCAATTATGTATTGTGCGTGATTTGTCCGATGTTTGGGTATTGGAAAAGACCGCAATATTTCATGGGCGTTATCATATTTTGGGTGGACTGTTGTCGGGTGCGGCGGGAACTATGCCTGATGATTTAAATATCGCAAATTTATCAGAACGTGTAAAAAATGAAAATATAACCGAAGTAATATTTGCATTGCCAAATACGGTCGAAGGTAAAACAACACAACATTACGTTATGTCTGTAATCGGGACGGTGCCAAATGTGCGTTTTTCTGAATTGGCATCGGGCGTACCGTTGGGCGGTGATTTGGATTATTTGGATGATGGAACATTGTCGTTGGCATTTGGTGCCCGTCGGGAGATATGATGACAAACAAATTACAATCTTTGCCACCGGTATCAGAAATGATGCGTAATGCGGGTTTGGAACCAAAGCGCAGTTTGGGGCAAAATTTTTTGTTTGATTTGAACTTAACCGGTCGTATTGCACGCAGTGTACCCGATATTGAAAACACCGATGTCATAGAGATTGGCCCCGGCCCCGGCGGATTAACCCGTGCATTGCTGTTGGCGGGTGCACGCCGCGTTATTGCCATAGAAAAAGATGCCACAACGGCACCAATACTGGATTCGATTGCCGCCGCAGCAGATGGGCGTTTAACCGTTGTATATGATGACGCATTGCGTGTGGATTTTTCTGCATTGGGTGTGCGCGAATATGCAATTTGTTCTAATTTACCATATAATGTGGGGACTGAATTATATACGCGTTGGTTAATACGTGCCGCACATGGCGAACCAATCAAATCAATGACATTAATGTTTCAGCGCGAGGTAGCGCAACGTATCACCGCAAAATGTGGCGATGAACATTATGGTCGTTTGGCGGTGTTGACATCGTTGATTGCGGATGCACGGATTTTGTTTGATGTGCCAAATACTGCATTTGTTCCGCGGCCACGTGTGCAAAGTGCTGTTGTGGGTATAATTCCAAATCATGATAAAATTCGTATGATTAATGATGTTGAAAAAATCGAAACAATAACCGCAAAGTTATTTGGGCATCGGCGTAAAATGATTCGTGGCATAATGCCTGGTGTGGATTGGGCACGATATGGTTTGAATGGAACCGAACGTGCCGAAGATTTACATCCGGAAATATTTGCACAAATGGCACACGATTTGTTATAATTATAACATACAACCGGGGCGAGAGAGATTATGACATTACCGATATTAATATTTTTTGCAATATTGTTTGTATTGGTTTGCGTGCTGCGTGTGGCGCGTGTTGGCGCATTGGTTGCATTTTTATTGGCGGGATTGTTGTCGGGACCATATGTGTTGGATTTATTTAAACTGACGGACACATGGACGTTTTTGGGTGATTTGGGAATAATGTTTTTGTGGTTCACGTTGGGGTTGGAAATAAACATGCGTCGTTTGTGGGATATGCGGCGCACTATTTTCGGATTTGGCGCGGCCCAGGTTTTAATGGTTGCTGTTATGATGTTTCCGATATTGGCGGGGCTAACATCATGGTCAATGTTGGGTTGCATAATGGTTGCATTATTATTGGCAATGTCCAGTACATCCGAAGATATGCAATTATTAACTGACCGGAACCAGTTAAATACAAACATGGGCCGTCAAACATTTTCAATTTTGTTGTTCCAAGATTTGCTGTCAATTCCATTGTTGGCGATGTTGCCTGTTTTTGCGGGTAAAAGTTTTAATTTGGGTGCAACGGCAATTGATATTTTGGTTTTATCGGTTGCATTGGTTGTGGGTGTGTGGATTGTTGGTCGATTTATATTAAATCCGTTGATGCGTTTGGTTGCGCGTCTGAAATCCAAAGAGGCATTTTTATTAACCATAATGCTGAATATTATTTTATGGGCATTGGTTATGGATTGGATTGGGCTGCCGGCCGGGTTGGGTGCGTTTTTGGCGGGTATGTTATTGTCTGAAACAATATATCGTCATCAAATCAGTGCGGAAATTTCGCCATATTCAATGTTATTTTTGGCATTCTTTTTCATTGCGCTGGGGATGGGACTGAATCTGCCGATATTGGGTGAAAATTGGTATATCATATTGGCGGGTGTCGTGGGACTGGTTGTAATAAAATTCTGTGCGATATTTATCGTGGCGCGCGTGCGTCATGTGTCTGTGCCGGATGCATCAATGATTGCATTAATTTTGGCCCAGGGCGGTGAATTCGGGTTATTGATGTTGCAAACAATGAAAACATCAGGCATAGATGCGTTGCCCGAAATACACCAGGAAATATTAACGGCAATCATAATTGTTTCGATAATGTTAACACCTATTTTGATAGCATTGTTTGATGTATTGCGAAAACATGGCAAAATATTGTCAAAATATCCGATGCGCACGGTCGAAGATATTGATAACAGTATTAAACCAATTGTTGTTATTTGCGGATTTGGCCGTGTTGGGCAAATTATCGCGCAAATGTTGACGTTGGAAAAAATTCCATATGTTGCAATTGATTTGGATGTCAGTGCGGTTATGATGGGGCGTGAACGCGGGTTTAATGTTATGTATGGCAATTCGTGCAGCGAAGCGGTGTTGCGTGATTTGGGACTGTCGCCACGTCGCACGCGTGCGGTTGTTGTTGCGCTGGATAATGTTGCAACCGCGCGGAATACAATATTAACAGTTCGCAATATCGCGCCACGTGCACGCATTTTTGCGCGTGCGCGTAATTTGGCCGATACCCAGGAATTATTAAAATATGGTGTGACCGAGGCTTTGCCCGAAACAATTGAATCATCATTCTTTTTGGGTTCGGGGGTTTTGTCACATTTGGGTGTGTCCGATGCCAAAATAGATAATTTATTGGGCAAATTACGGGCTGATAATTATTCCGGGGTGGAACAAACAATTGCCGACCGTACGTAAAACATTTTTATAACAAATATAACTAAGTGTCCCATTACGGGACATTTATATTTGATTTTATGGGCGCGTATTGTTATATTTCGAAAAACAGGAAAAATTATGAAAAATAAATTTTGGAAATATATCGCAATAATTCTGGCGGCAATTGCGGCCGACCAATTAACCAAGGGTATATTACTGTACCTGATAACCGGCACGGTTCCATTATTTGGTGCGGCATGGGATTTGGTGCCCGTGCCATACTTAATGACCCAGGTTTGTAATTTCTTTAATATTGTATTTACGTGGAATCCGGGCGCGTCTTTTTCAATGTTACGCAATTTGGGCGAAGTTGCACCATTGATAATCATAATTGCAACCGGTTTTATAATTGGTTTTATCGCGTATTATTTATTCGCACGTGCCCCAAAATATGAACGTGCCCCGTTGGCATTAATTGTTGGTGGTGCGTTGGGAAATTTGATTGATCGCGTGCGTTTTGGTGCGGTGGTCGATTTTCTGGATTTTCATGTTGGTGGGTGGCATTGGCCGGCGTTTAACATTGCCGATATGTGCATAGTAATTGGCGTTGGTTGGTTAATATTAAATTTTGTGTTGGCACGTCGTCGTTGCGTGCGTTCGGTTGAATCAAATAAAAATGGAAAATAATCATGGTACGATATATGAATAATAATTCTGGGTTTCAGCAATGGAATGCCGCGCGCGAGGCAAATACGAAAAAATCGCGCGTTGGTGGTATTTTATGGTGGTTTATTTTATTTCTGGCGGCATGGTGGCTGATGTCGTGGTGGATGGCACCGCAAAATACGCAAACGGATGCGGGTGAAACAAAATTGGAATTTGTTGATATATCTGATGTGCCGGTATCGGAAATAAAATCTGATAATTTAACCGCCACGGTCCAGGGGCTGCGCATATCTGATGTAAAATTGTTAAATTATGCATCCGATGCGTCCGATGATAATTCGGGACCGGTTGTGTTATTAGGGACGGAAAATTCATATGCATTGGTCGGCATGATTGCAAATGGCACAGACGCACCAACGCAAACAAGCGTGTGGACACAAAACGGAAATACGTATACATGGCGCAATTCCGATGGTGTTGATTTTTCGCGTACGATAACGATTGATGGTTATGTAATTTCTGTTTCAGATACGATAAAGAATGCATCTGATACGGAAATTTCCGTTGTCCCATATGCAGAAATTGTGCGTGCAAATGATATGGAATCATCGGCGGGCGTATATACCGGTTCGGTTGCGTTTGTTAATTCTGATTTGGAACACGAAGATTGGCCACGTATTGCGGATAAATCATTTGCATATTCCACGGCAAGTGGTTTTATCGGATTCGTTGATCAATATTGGGAAACTGTTATGTCAATTAACAGTGCTGATCAAACAATGCGTGTAAAACCGTTGGGTGATTTATTCCAGGCCGATGTGTCGGCCGCGGCCGTGCAAATTGCACCGGGTGCGGATGCAACAATTACAACAAACCTGTATATGGGGCCACGCGATCACCGTATTTTGCAATCTGCGGATGCGTTAATTACCGGAATTGATGAAACGGTTGATTACGGTTGGTTTTGGTTTTTTGTGCAACCAATTTTGTGGCTGTTAAACATTTTAAATTCAGTGGTTATGAATTATGGTGTGGCAATAATAATCATGACGTTGCTGTTGCGTTTGGCAATGTGGCCATTGACCCGTAAATCATATGTATCAATGATGGCCATGCAAAAAATGCAACCAGAAATGGCGCGCATTCAAAAACTGTATGCCAATGACAAGGCGCGCATGCAAATGGAAATGATGCGTTTGTATCAAACGCATAAAACATCGCCGATGTCTGGATGCCTGCCAATGTTAATTCAAATACCAATTTTCTTTGCTTTGTATAAGGCGTTATTAATATCGGTTCAAATGCGCAGCGCACATTTTCTGTGGATTTCTGATTTGGCATCAATGGATCCATATTTCATATTGCCAATATTGATGGGATTGACAATGTGGTTGCAACAACATTTGCAATCTGTATCCAAATCGAATGGTGCGGCGGCAAACGATGTGACGGCGCAAACACAAAAAGTTATGAAATGGATGCCATTGCTGTTTACAGTAATGTTTGCATGGATGCCGGCCGGATTGGTTTTGTATTGGACAATGTCAAA
Source organism: uncultured Alphaproteobacteria bacterium (assembly GCA_944389595.1). Taxonomy (GTDB): domain Bacteria; phylum Pseudomonadota; class Alphaproteobacteria; order Rs-D84; family Rs-D84; genus Enterousia. The sequence continues at coordinate 70,234 of CALXMY010000001.1, forward strand.
CATATTCGGTATCGGTCAAATGTATTATATTAAAAAAGTTACTCGTAACTCGTAACTCGTAACTTGTAACTTGTAACTCGTTATTCGTAACTTGGGCGCGCCATTGGCGCGCTTTTTTGTGCCAGAAATCGATACAACCCCAACGGCGTAAATATACATGGTGCATACAGCCCGATGGCCTGTTTACATAACGCGACACATGATTTGCATTTGTATGCATGGCGCATAAAATCCGCAGCAGGTAAATTCTGAACGCGTATAAATCGCCATCCAACCCCACGCAGTAAATTGATGGCACGTGGGGTTAAATATATTAATGCAATATGGCCGCGGCGCACAAATTGATACATAACATATCGATTGGGCGAAACGTATATAATCGGTGCACAATGTCGCAGGTGTCTGCAAAATATTTGCGGTATAATTCGTGCGGTGTTCGGTGAAAAAGCAATAATCATGACAGTATCCTGTGTTTTATTAATCGTAACGATATAAAAAATCCGCATGGCGCGCGGACAACAACGCAAAAATATGCGATTATTGTTCAATCCATCCACGTTTTATGGCGGCGGCACCAATTGTATCCATTGCGCTGCGCCACAACGATGCGGCGCGATTTTCCGCCCAAATATATTGATGTGGTGCGCGCCGCCGGTCACCGAATTTTTTCATAACATCCAATTCCGCATTTGTTAATTTTCCCGATAAATATAATTTGGTTACCAGTGTTTCCACGTCCAACAGTTCACAAACACGGCGTGTTTGAATTCCGCGATTTTGTGCAAATCCATTTTGTACGGATTTAGAATATAAAAACCAGAACCATAATTGTTCTGCGTTTTGAAATTTTTCCGCATTGGATGTGATGTGTTGTGCATTTTGTTGTGTCATTTTCTCATCTCCCTTGGTTTAAAAAGTTATGTGAAATATGTATAAACAAATAATTGTAACGTGTAAAATGTTACAACTGTCGGTTGAATAACGAATCGAAATTTAGATTCGTTACAGGATTATTTTCTTTGTCATACGAATCGATAAAATGTAAAAACCTCCATTTTATGACAAATAAAAATGCGCGCCAATGCGCGCATAATTTTAATATCAAATTTATTTATAGTGCATCCCCCATTTATTTCAATCCCCCATCGAATACATTAGCATGTCATACCGTGACGCGTGCCCCCCGACGGGGAAAAAATCACGAGTAACGAGTTACGAGTAACCAGCAGCCTGTAACTAACAACTACAGTATCGGCGGGAAACAATCGCTACCGTTTTCTGGGCAACAGTTAAAGCCTTGTTCGCCCATGTCGGTATATGTTTCACCCGGACAGCAACCATATTCATCGGGCAGGGCACCGCCCTCGCACGTGATGACATTTTCGGTTGGTGCGGTTTCGGTGGTTGATGTGCTGGCAAACGGATTTTGAATCGCGCCGCTTTCATCATACGTCATTCCCAAAACTTCCTCGTTATACTTTTGATCACCCTGAATTCCAGACAGGCTGTTATACGATTGGAATGAATTGTTACTCGTCACATTTTCGTATGAACTTTGGAATTGTTTTTGTTGATCCTGGTACAGCGCATCCTGGCGCGCATTGTTAATTGCCTGATAATTTAACGATTCACAGAATGCCAATACCGTTCTGTAATCATAACCAGCTTCATAAACCCTTTGGTTAGTGTTCTTATCATTTGATAATGTCCATTTACCGTTACTATCTTGTGTACAAAACTCAGACATCATGTTAAATGAACGTGCCTGGCCCACCCAAGATCCATCAGCATAGTCTATATTAACCATACTTTCTGCATTCCATCCTTCAAAACGAGAATTTCTGTCTGTATTATCAGAAGCTTTGCCGGATTGTGAGGTTACATTGTCAACCGAACATTCTTTATCATTACCAGATCCACATGTAATGACCAAATCATTCGGTGAATACACGGTAATGCGCGTGCCGGCCGCAATTGAAAATGGCGGAATGGTATTATCCATGGCATCAACCAATAATTTTTGTGCAACCTGGTTCCATGCGGTAATAATTTCCTGTTTTGCCAATTCGGACGAACGCACCGTGCCACTTTGTACCACCGTGTTATTATCCAAATCAATTTGATTTACAAATGTATCCGCAATTGGCGCAATCATATTCACCGCGGCCGGAACAATTGCCGTTATCATTGGCATAACCAATTGTTCAACATAATCGGTACTGCCGTGTCCTGGCACGCCCGCACGCCCCTGGGAATCACCGGAAAATGGCCTGCTATCGTTATTAAAATTAAATTCCACACCACTGGGTAATATGAATTGATACCAGTTTATTTGCATGCGCCCAACAGTTTGATATGGTCCCGGTAAAGTACCGGTAACATACCCCAACATTAATGTACCGGTTGGAATTACGATTGTGCGCCCATCATCCGCATATACATTGCGATCAACAGTTGCGCGCACAGGCAACAAATTGCGGCCATTTTCGTACAATTTTGGATCGGCGCGAACCTCGGATACGATTGTTGCGGGGATTGGTTTATATTGGCGCAATACAAATTTTCTGTCATATGGATCAGATGAAAATACCGCGACACCAGTGGTGCCAACTTTTACATCCGGGGCGGGTGCATCTTTTAAATTTAATCCAGGGGTTTTGGCCGATGGTAATTCTGATATGGCTAATGCGCCGTTTTCGCCTATTATCCCCAGTTCTGCATCGGTTAATTGCACGGCGCGCCCGGAACCAGATGATGTTGATATTGGATTTGATAATTGCGGCAAAGCACCGTTCATAATGGTTGTATATCCAATATGTTCAGCATCCGTTCCGATTTTTTGTGCCGGGTTATTTATATCTGTAATTATACCGTTGTCTGGATTATATACGCCGGTTGGATTGCTGCATGTTGTATCGGAAAAAGGATGAAAATAATACGCACCACCACTGGGGCGAATCCATCCACTTTGCACACCCGATAAATTATATGCCGGCATGGCAAAATCATCGCATGCCTCGGGCGGGCGAACATATTCTGGTTCATCCATTATTGTTGGTTCATACAATGGTTCATCAAACATAAATGAATCAGACGGCATAATTACATCCAAATCATTTTGAATTTCCTGTTGATATGTTGGTTCGGGTTCCGGTAATGGCTCGGGTTCGGGAACAATCACGGGCTCGGGTTCTGGCAGTGGTTCGGGTTCCGGTATAACCACTGGTTCCGGTTCCGGAATTTCTGGTGCCTGGGCCCCCAAAACCAAAACAACCTTGGATGTTTCTGTCATGATATCTGGGGCCTTTTCGCCACGCCAATCAATATGTATTTCGGCCGCATGGGCATTAATTTCAGATGTCGGATTATATGTTAATTCAATTGTGCACAGATTATCTTGGTCAATCTTGTACATATTTGAACATGTTTGTTGTAACGGATTCAGACCGGTTACATCACCATCGGTTCGTATATCAATAATTTTTACGGGTGCACTGGCCGTTACAGTAATTGTTTGTGTCTTTACATCACCAACCATTGTATTGGCCCAATCAATTGTATCCGGTGAAATATTTAATGTAATTGGAACCTCGTCGGGGTTTTCTAATTTTTCCTTGTCCCGGTTGGTTAATAATAATGTCAACAATATTAAAACCACGACAAACGCCGCCGCCAACAACAGCCATTGAATATGTTTAGGCGTGCTTTTGCGCAAATCAGAAAATTGTTTTTTTAATTTGTTCATAACAGTTACTCGTTGCTCGTTACTCGTTACTTGTATGTTTTTTTATAATCCCACTTAACATTTGTCCAATTTGTCTTGCGTCGCATATCAAATGTTGCGCCACTTCTGATTTCAGATATTGTAAATCACGTGCCAACATACATTGATATTCTAATTCCGCCACAGAACCACGGGCCATAATAATAAAATGTATTTTATCTTTCAAAGAACGCCTAGCACCTCCTTCGGCTAAGTTTGAATTTATTGATACTGCGGCACGTCTCATTTGCGATGTTAAACCATAAACTTCATTTTGTGGGAAAACGCTTGTTAATCTGTATATATTCAGCGTCAAATTATGCGCTTTTTTATAGACATCCATATCCTGTACAAGCATTTGTTTTCCCCCACGAGTAACGAGTTACCAGTAACCAGCCACGGTCCTTACTGTACCCGCACAACACTGCAACTGGTTCCGCTGAATTGTAATAATTTATTGCACAATTCCTGGGCGGTGGTGACATCTGATAATGGGCCGATACGCAAACGATACAAACGCGCAGCGGATGAATCCGCACCCAAATCGCCAACACCCTGTTCGTCAACCGCAAAGAACACCATGTCTTTATACGGGGTTAAAATACCCTGGCCATCTTCGCCACTGAATTTTGCCAACAGATTTGCCCAATAATCATCCAATGCCTTGACCGACGTGTCAGATTTTAATTCAACCGCAACGCCGGTTTGATTACTGGTAATCAATGGTATGTTTGATTGTGGTAAAAATGAACCCGCGGTTAACCGTTCGGTTGGAATCATGGTTAATCCATTGCCATTCCCGCCACCAGATGTGCCGTATACCTGGGTCGGCATTGCATAACCCGCCGGTGCATATACGGCGGATGTTGTACCCATTGGCATATTACCAACCATCATCGGCGTGGTTGCATAACCATTGGCAGATGCGTTTATTGCGTTAACATCCGCCGTATATGCAATGTTATTTAATGATTGCCCGGACATAATGCTTTGTGCGACGTTTGCCTCGGCCAATGCCATAACAGATGCAGTATCAGCGATTAAGAACGGTTTTTCACGTTTTTTAATGCAAACAATACGTTGGCCACTGCGTAAAACCATGTCACCAACGGCCTCTACTATTAATAAACGACCATCTTCGCCATCGGTGCGGAATCCGACCGGGGATTCACCGCCCTCGATTAACAATGAAACAACCGGGCGTTGGGTCATAGAAATAACCTTGTCCCCGAAATCAATGTATGTAAATATTTGGTCACGCCATACGCGTTCAGGTGCAATTACATAATCGTCCGGGTTGGGAACGAATATATCCAAATCAAAACGGAATTCGGACGGATCGATTTTCATTGATTTAATCCAACCATAATCCTCGCCATCAACACCGATTGTATTTGATGCAGTATTTGTTGCCTTTTTAAATATTGAACCGGATGCGCCACTGCCAACTGTTGCGCCCGATGCACTGGGCAAAGTGGCATTGCCATCCAATGTGATGTCAACCTGGGAATATGTGATTTCACTGGAATTCGATGGTTCACTGCGCAGATAAAATGTATAAACATTTCCGGATTCGCCCGTCACAATCAGGTTTGTATCGGAACCCTGGTTTGTAGCGGCGGGCGTAATGAACATTGTTGCGCCACCCTGGACGGCATCAATTGTAAATAAACCGTCATTACCAACAACAGCATCCTTGATTTTTTCGCCATTTGGTAATGTTATCAATGTTGTCATACCGTTGCGCAATTTAACGGGTAAAACACTGCCCTTGGACCATGGTAATTGCGCGTATCCCGGTTTCAAACTGCCCGCGGCCATATTTGCGTTTGGGTTATCCCATGCATTTTGCACACCATATACAACGGCCGCCGCATTCCCACACAACAGCATCAGGCATAATACCGATACATTTAATTTTAACGCCTTTGCAAATGTCATAACTTTTCCTTCCGTTTTTTGTGTTTCGTTTTATATTCCGGCATCATCCATCAGATAGCCCGTATCCAGCGGATCCCCATTCCCGGATTCAATTTTATATTCGGAAACACGGATGCCCAATGGATTATTCATTCTGTCCGACCATTTCATTCCCGTGCCGTCCGACATGTCCAATCGTAGTATTATTGTATAATCTTTTTTGTCCATCTGTCTATCATTATCTGAACAAAAATATTTAAAATTAACCGCAAATTCCGTTCCGTCACGATTGCGTTGCACAATTGCGCCATTTTCAAATTCAACCGAACATGAAAATTCAAAATCAGGTGCGCCACTCATCCACGCGTTCCACATATTTGTTTTGGTGAAATCGCTGTATACCGCGGGGGTTGACCAACTGTTCACAACGCCATCAATGCTGTTGTTCCATTTTGTCAGCATTTCGCGTGCATCAGGGACAATTTCATTTCGGGCACGAATATATTCGCGAATAAATGAACGTTTAAAATTGTCCAGGTTTGCATCCTCGTTCGGGATCATTTCATACAGCATAACACGTAAATCGTTTTTCGGCGCGGTCATTAAAAAGAATACCTGGGGCCGATCCAACGGATACATATTGTATAATGTTACCCCCAGCACGCCCAACACAACCAGCATTCCGGCGAATACAAATATCAATAATCTGGACAGCAAAATTGGCGGTTCTATGCGTGTTGCCACGGGGTTCCTCTCCTTCTTATTAACCAGATTGTAGAAAAAAATCAGACACATACGCAAGCAAAAAATAGTTGCTTGTTGCTGGTAATTCATAACTCGATGTTGATGCGTGCCGCATTGACACAATCCCGAACAACGGTAACCAGTTACCAGTAACCATTTTTTGCTTGCAGTGATAAAATTAAAAAAGTATAATAATTTCCGCTTGATTTTCTGTTTGGTTGTGCTATCTTTACGCGGAATGCGGGGTCAGATGGCGCGGAAACGGATGTACAGGGGCATAGTTCAACGGTAGAATATCGGTCTCCAAAACCGCGGATGAGGGTTCGATTCCTTCTGCCCCTGCCATAAAATTCACCAAAATATGCGTGTCATATTTTGGGGAATTTTAAGTCATGGTGCGGGTAAAGGAAGCGAACCCGAATACATAAAATGGTGGGTTCGCATACGAGTTGGATTTTGCAAGCAAAGCGCAGCGAAATCCGTATGAGTGGTGAGGCAACGCCGAACTTTCCTTCTGCCCCTGCCACGAAATTTCGTTATTGGCACCGCCAATTAAGAAATTTCAGTGTCCACCGAAGCGTTTCGCGAAGGTGGGCAATGCGAGATTTTAGGATATATCTATATGAAAAAAATACTGGACTATATTAAATCTGTGCGCAGCGAATGGTTTAAGATTGTATGGCCGTCGCGCGACAGTGTTATTCGTGCAACTATTATGATTCTGGTATTTTCTGGGGTTGCGGCGTTGTTCTTTTTTGTTGTTGACAGTATTTTGAACGCGCTGATGGGCTGGATTTTCTAAACGGGCAAAGGATGTAGATTATGGAAGATAAAATGCAATGGTTCGTTGTGAACGTTCATACCGGGTGCGAGGACAAGGTTGCACGTAACCTGCGCGAACAAATTGACAAGCGTCGTCTGAATGCATATTTTGGTGAAATTTTGGTGCCAACACGCGAAATTACTGAAATCAAGGCCGGAAAACGTGTCAAAACAGAAAAGAAATTCTTTCCAGGTTATATTGTCGTTCAAATGGTTATGAATAACGAAACGTTTTCGCTGGTGAAATTAATGCCCCAGGTCGTAATGTTTTTGGGTGCAAAAAATAAACCAATCGCCGTCAGCGAAGAAGAGGCCCGCCGTCTGTTAAAACAGGTGGAAGAGGGCAGTGTTGTCACCGAAGATGTCACATACGAAGTTGGCCAAGAAGTGCATGTTATCGATGGGCCGTTTTCGGGCTTTAATGGTGTTGTGGCCGAAGTTGACAATATAAAACAAAAAATGACTGCGACAATTTTGGTGTTTGGTCGCGAAACCAGTGTCGAATTGGATTTCGAACAGGTCGAGAGGGTATAAATTGGCATTGTACAGGGATTTAACCGGCAAAATTCGGGTTGTGATATCACGTGATGAATTAATGGATTTGTTGCAAAACTGGCGTGAAAAATCCGAAACGAAACAGTTGATTGCCAAATTAAATGCTGAACGGTGTCAATGGATTGACAAGTTAATAACCGACATGCGGATGCGACAAAAATAAGTTTTTGGATTTTTGTGGCGTGTGCCAATAAAAATCCGCCCGTGGTAGATGCGCCACATCGTACCACGAACACTAACCAAAAAATGGAGTGAATAAAATGGCAGCAAAAAAAGAAGTCAAGGGAGTGGTCAAACTGGTCGTTCCCGCAAAACAGGCGAATCCTGCGCCACCGATTGGGCCGGCGTTGGGTGCGGCTGGTGTTAATATCGCAGAATTCTGCAAACAATTTAACGACAAAACCGCTGATAAAGAACCGGGTATGCCGATTCCATGTATTATCACAGTTTATACAGACCGCAGTTTTGAGTTTATTATGAAACTGCCGCCGGTGTCATATTATATTAAAAAGGCACTGAAACTGAAAATCGGTTCACACAAACCGGGTCGCGATTTTGTTGGTACAATAACCCAGGCCCAAATTCGTGAAATTGCTGAAAACAAAATGCCGGATTTGAATTGCTCTACCATAGAGGCTGCAATGAATATCGTTGCGGGTCAATGTCGTTCAATGGGCGTAAAGGTGGAGGAATAAGACATGAAAGTTACAAAAAGACAGCAAACATGGGCTAAATTAGACCAGAACAAAGTTTATTCCGTTGCCGATGCAATCGATGCTTTGCGCGAATTTGCGTCCAAAAAATTTGATGAAAGTTTGGAAATTGCGGTTCGTTTGGGCGTTGATGTGACCAAGGCAGACCAAAATATTCGTGGCATGGTGTCATTACCAAACGGCACAGGCAAAAAAGTTCGCGTTGCGGTATTTACCATAAACAGCGCGGATGAAGCCCAAAAGGCCGGCGCGGACGTTATCGGTGGCGAAGATTTGATTGAACGTGTTGCCGCCGGTGAAATTAATTTTGATCGTGTTATTGCAACCCCGGACATGATGCCGAAAATGTCGAAAATCGCACGTGTTTTGGGCCCCAAGGGCTTGATGCCGAATCCAAAACTGGGCACGGTTACAAACAATGTTGCGGATGCCGTTGCATCGGCCAAGTCGGGACAAATCGAATATCGTGCGGAAAAGAACGGTATTATTCATGCCGGCGTTGGTAAAATGTCATTTACAACCGATAAATTGGTTGAAAACGTAAATGCGTTAATTGACCAATTGAAAAAGGTAAAACCTGCATCCGTCAAGGGTCAATATATATTGGGCGCGGCCATTGCCACAACCCAGGGCCCCGGATTAAAGGTTGATGTAAAATAATAAAATCGTGGCGTGAAATAATTTTCACGCCGCGTACAGATTTCTGTCCAAGACTGATGGTGCCCGGAAACGGACTTAATTGCCATCATAGACAAAGAAAAATTCTTTGGGGCAGAATAATGGCCCCACCCAACGGCAACGTTGGATGGAAAGTTTAACAAAACAGGGATTTCATGGTGTGACTGTGAAATCTTGCAGATAAGGGTAAAGATATGAGACGCGAAGAAAAATCAGATTTGATTTCAGCGTTGCAATCGTCCTTGAAAGAAGCAAACGGTGTTTTCGTTATCGAAAATCATGGTTTGACCGTACGTGAAATGGAAGTGTTGCGTAATGAATTACGCCCATTGGTTTCCGTATTCAAAGTTGTCAAAAACCGTTTGATGAAATTGGCGTTAAAAGACACCGATTTTGAACCTGTATCTGATATGATGAAACGTCCAACGGCGGTTGCGGTTGCAACTGATGGTTTGGCGGTTACCAAAGTATTGGCCAAATTTGCAGATGAACATCCAAATTTGACAATTATTGGCGGTAAAATGGATGCAGGTGTATTAAGCAAAGACGATATTTTGCAATTATCCAAACTGCCGTCCCTGTTGGAAATTCGTGGCAAAATTGCGCGCATTTTGGTCGAACCGGCATCGCGCCTGGCCCGCGTTTCCGCAGAGTATGGAAAAAAGAATTAAAACAAACCAGAATATTAATATTCTGATTATATAGGAGCAAAAAAATGGCAGACATTCAAAAATTAGTTGAAGAATTGTCAAAATTGACTGTGATGGAAGCAGTCGAATTGTCCAAAGCATTGGAAGAAACATGGGGCGTTAGTGCCGCCGCCGCTGTTGCAGTAGCAGCCGGTCCGGCCGCCGCCGCAGCCGAAGAAAAATCGGAATTCGATGTTGTTTTGTCCGATGTTGGCGCAAATAAATTGGCCGTTATCAAAGCGGTTAAAGAAATGACCGGTTTGGGCCTGACCGAAGCCAAGGCATTGGTCGAAGCGGCACCAAAGACAGTCAAAGAAGGCGTTGCCAAAGATGAAGCCGAAAAAATGAAGGCTACATTAGAAGCCGCCGGTGCCAAGGTTGAATTGAAATAATTCAACCCGAACCGTTCGGTTCAAATACACCAAGTCGCGGTAATATGCCGCGCGGCCTGTCGCCCATCCGGGATTTTCCTGGGTGGGCACCAAGGCGTAAAAATATATAAATACAGTTTTGTTTGCAAAACGCATAAAAAAAAGGATTGATACCAATGGCAGTTATCCAGAAATTCAGAAAATCTTTTGGAAAAAGTTTTTTGCAAACTCCGCTTCCTGATTTAGTTGAAATTCAATATAATTCTTACAAAGATTTCCTGCAGGCAGATGTTGAACCGCAAAACAGAAAAAATATTGGTCTGCAAAATGTTTTTACATCAATGTTTCCAATTCGTGATTATGCGGGCATTGCTGATTTGGAATTTGTTGAATATACGTTGGACAAACCGGTATATAATGTCAAAGAATGCATGTTGCGCAATTTGACATATTCCAGTAAATTGAAACTGAAGCTGAGATTGATTTTGTGGGATGTCGCAGAAGACGGCAAAAAAACGCTGCGCGATATCAAAGAACAGGAAATATTCATGGGCGATGTGCCGTTAATGACGGGACGCGGCAGTTTTATTGCCGCCGGCGTTGAACGTGTAATCGTGTCGCAAATGCATCGCGCCCAGGGTGTCGTGTTTGCCACAACCAAGGAAGCAAAAATTGCCGGCAACCCAATTACATATACTGCACGTATCATCCCAGAACACGGATCATGGATTGATTTCGAAGAATCCAAGGGTGTCATTTATGTTCGCATTGACCGTCGCCGTAAAATACCGGCAACGGTTTTATTACGTTGCTTGCCCGCCGCAGATGATGAAAAGAAATGGCAGGCTGATCCGCGCAAACCGACAATTCGCGGAATGGATGACACGGAAATTTTAAGCGTGTTTTATAACCGTATCCCATTAAAATTTGATGGAAATATGTGGATTGGCCAAACCGCGGCATTCGCAGGATTGGATAAATATCGTTTAAATTATGATTTAATTAATCCGCGTGATAAAAAGCCATTGGCATCCAAGGGTGACCGTATGAATGCCAAGCGTTTGAAACGCGTTATGGATGCATCCAAAGAATTCGGTATTATGCCGGATGCAATGGTTGGTGAATATTTGTTTGATCCGATTTTGGATGCGGATGGCAATATTGTTTATCGTTCTGGTACTGAAATTACACCGGATGTTATGGCCGATTTGGAAAAAATGAACGTTGGTGAAATTTCATTAATCGCCATTGATAATACAACAGTTACGGCGCATATGCGCAATACATTGATTGCCGATAAAACAGTAAATCGCGAAGAGGCCCTGATTGAAATCTATAACATCATACGTCCGGGCGAACGTCCAACGCTGGAGGCCGCGATAAATCTGTTTATGCGCCAGGGATTTGACGCGGCATATTATGATTTGTCTGCGGTTGGTCGTTTCAAAATGAACAAACGTTTGAAAATCGATTCCGGTAAAAAGCCCGAAGATGAACGTTTATTGACCAAATCTGATTTTCTGGCTGTGTTAAAGACTTTGACGAATATCATTGATCACAAGGATACAATTGATGACATTGATAATTTGTCAAATCGTCGTGTTCGCACGGTTGGTGAATTGTTGGAACAAAATTTCCGCACAGGAATGGTCCGTATCGAACGTTTGGTTCGCGAAAGTTTATCGTCGCCAAATATTGCAAATATGCAACCCCAGGATGTAATTAACGTTAAACCGTTGATGTCATTGGTAAATGAATTTTTGGGTACTTCGCAATTATCGCAATTTATGGATGCGTATAATCCGTTATCTGAATTGGAACACAAACGTCGTATTTCTGCATTGGGGCCGGGCGGGTTAAACCGTGAACGTGCGGGTATTGATGTTCGTGACGTGCATCCCACGCATTATGGCAGATTATGCCCAATTAACACACCCGAAGGTGCAAATATCGGTCTGATTAACCATTTGGCAACATATGCGCGTGTAAATCCATATGGATTTATTGAAACACCATATTATGTTGTCGAAAACAGCAAAATTACCGATAAAATGGTATATCTGACCGCGGATGAAGAATTAGGTCATAAAATTGCCCAGGGTAACACACCAACAACGGCATCCGGCGTTTTGGCCGAAGATATGGTCACCGCGCGTGTTGATGGCGAATTTACCATGGTACCAAAGGAAGAAATTGACCTGATTGACGTAGAACCGCGCCAGGTGGTGTCCATTGCAACCGGGTTGATTCCGTTCGTTGAAAACGACGACGCAAACCGTGCGTTGATGGGTTCAAACATGCAACGCCAGGCGATTCCATTATTACGGGTTCAATCACCGTTGGTTGGTACCGGTATTGAACGCGAAGTGGCGCGTGATTCACGCACCGGGGTCGCGGCAAAACACAGCGGTGTTGTGGAATCGGTTGATGCGAACAGAATTGTGGTTAAATGTATGAACAGCCGTAATGTTGTTACCGGTGTTGATATTTATAACCTGGAAAAATTCGGCCGCAGCAACAGCGAAACATTGATACATCAAAAACCATTGGTCAAGGTTGGCGACCGTGTATCTGCGGGCGATATTATTGCCGATGGTTCGTCAATGAATTACGGCGAATTGGCATTGGGGCGCAACGTGTTGGTGGCGTTCGTGCCATGGCGTGGATATAATTACGAGGATTCAATTGTTATTTCCGAACGTATTTCGCGTGATGATGTGTTTACATCTGTGAAAATTGTGGAAAAAGAATTCAAAGTAAGAGATACACAACTAGGCCCAGAAAGTTTAACACGTGATATTCCAAACGTTGGCGAAGAAGCGTTAAAGAATTTGGACGAATCCGGTATCATTTATGTCGGTGCACGCGTGAAACAGGGCGATATTTTGGTTGGACGTGTTTCGCCAAAATCTGAAACATTATTAACCCCCGAAGAGGCACTGTTGCGCAACATCTTTGGCGAAAAGGCATTAAATGTCAAAGATACATCGCTGCGCGTTGGCCCGAACGAAGAGGGTACCGTCATTGGTGTGAACGTTTTAACACGTCATGGTGTTAAAAAAGACGAACGCACCCAAATGATTGAGTTACAGGAAATCGATAAAATAAATCGCGATCGCGACGAAGAAACGTCCATTATGGAACGCGGTTTTGCCGATCAGATTTTCCAAATTGCCGAAGGTCAGATTATCGATGCCGGCACGGGCAGTTTGAAACCGTTTATTGGTAAAAAATTGACCCAGGAAGTATTCGAAGGTATTAAACCATCGGATGTGAAAAAATTGGTAATCCGTAACAAAGAAGCCCAGGCAAAAATTGACGAATTACGCGAACAACATATCGCAAAGTTAAAGGCGTTGAATGAAAAGGCTGATGCCGAAATTGCCAAAACAACGGAAACAAATTCATTGGGCGCGGGCGTATTAAAAACTGTCAAGGTTTATATCGCGCATAAAATGAAATTGCAACCGGGCGATAAAATGGCCGGCCGTCACGGAAACAAAGGTATTGTGTCCAAGGTTGTCCCAATCGAAGACATGCCATATATGGAGGATGGAACCCCGGTCGATTTGGTTCTGAATCCGTTGGGTGTGCCATCGCGTATGAATTTGGGCCAGATTTTGGAAACTCATCTGGGGATGGCGGCACGCAGTTTGGGGCAACAAATTGGCGCGGTGTTGGACGAAGTGAAACAAAAACGTGCTGTAACCGATGATTTGCGTACAATCATGGGCAAGATTTACGGCAAAGAAACGGCCGAAAAATTGGAAAAAATGACGGACACAGATGTTCGTGCCGAAGCTGCATTATTGCGCGATGGTGTTCCAATGGCTACGCCGACATTTGACGGTGCAACATCCGAAGATATCGCGCGCATGTTGAAAATGGCAAAATTGCCAGAAACCGGCCAGTTCACTTTATACGATGGTATGACCGGTGAAAAATTTGCGCGTCCGGTAACTGTTGGTGTTATGTACATGCTGAAACTGCATCATTTGGTTGATGAAAAGATTCACGCACGTTCAATTGGAAATTATTCTTTGGTTACGCAACAACCATTGTCCGGCAAGGCCCACATGGGTGGCCAGCGTTTGGGCGAAATGGAGGTTTGGGCACTGGAGGCGCATGGTGCCGCACACCTGTTGCGTGAAATGTTAACCGTGAAATCGGATGATATTACCGGACGTACAAAAATGTACGAATCGATTATTTCCGGCAGTAACGATTTCCAAACCGGCACACCCGAAGCGTTCAATGTGTTTGTTCGCGAACTGCGCGGTTTGGGATTGGCATTAACACCAAAGAAAATAGATTAAAGCATTAATGTTCGCGCGGTGGCGTGCCGCCGCGCATACATTAAACCCTGTTAAAAGGAGCAAAATATAATGACCGATATATTGCAAAAAATATTTGGACAAATCGAAACCAAGGAACAGTTTGATGCGCTGCGTATTACCATCGCATCACCCGAAGAAATTCTGTCCTGGTCACATGGCGAGGTAAAAAAGCCTGAAACGATTAATTACCATTCGCTGAAACCAGAACCCGAGGGATTGTTCTGCCAGCAAATTTTTGGTCCGGTCAAAGATTATGAATGTGCGTGCGGAAAATATAAAAGAATTAAATTCCGTGGTGTTGTTTGCGAACGTTGCGGGGTCGAAGTTGGACCGTCAACTGTTCGTCGTGAACGTATGGGGCACATTAAATTGGCAATGCCGGTTGCGCATACATGGTTCCTGCGCGAGGGCAAAATTGCAACATTGCTGAATAATTTGCCGCAAAAGAAATTAGAGCAAGTTATTTCATATGATGCATATATTGTTATTGAACCGGGATTAACCAGTTTGAAACAATATGATGTTATCAGCGAAGACGAATATCAAAAGGCGGTCGAGGAATTTGGCGCGGATGCATTCCGTGTTGGTATTGGTGCCGAAGGCGTACGCAGCATTATTGCAAATTTGGATATGGGCGATGAACGTACACGCCTGCGCGCGGAATTGGCGGAAACAAAATCGGATGCAAAACGCAAAGGTTTAATTAAGCAATTAAAATTAGTCGAAGCGTTTTTGGATTCTAAAACAGAACCTGCATGGATGTTGCCGGATGTTATCCCGGTTATTCCACCAGATATGCGCCCATTGGTAACATTGGATGCGGGACATGTTGCGGCATCTGATTTGAATGATTTGTATCGTCGGGTCATTATTCGTAACAATCGTTTGAAACGCTTTATTGAAATGCATGCGCCGGAAATCATTGTTCGCAATGAAAAACGTATGTTACAAGAAGCCGTTGATTCATTGTTTGATAATGGGCACAAGGCACGTCCAATGGTATCACAAAATCGTCGGCCATTGAAATCGTTGTCTGATTCATTACGCGGTAAATCCGGACGTTTCCGTATGAATTTGTTGGGTAAACGTGTGGATTATTCGGGCCGCAGTGTGATTGTGTCTGGGCCATCATTAAAGTTACACCAGGTTGGTTTGCCAAAAACAATGGCGTTGGAATTGTTTAAACCATTTGTGTATTCACGTTTGATGGCGGGTGATTATGCAAACACATTGAAAACTGCGCGTAAAATGGTTGAAAACGGCGAAGATGTTGTGTGGGAAATTTTGGAAAAAGTTATTCACCAGCATCCGGTTCTGTTAAACCGTCAACCAACGTTGCACCGTTTGTCTATGTTGGCATTTGAACCAGTATTAATCGAAGGCAAGGCGATACGTCTGCACCCATTGGTGTGCAAGGGATTCAATGCTGACTTTGACGGTGACCAGATGGCCGTGCACGTTCCAATTTCACTGGAGGCGCAATTAGAGGCACGCACATTAATGTTGTCATCGAACAACGTATTGTCGCCTGCAAACGGTGAACCGATGATTGTTCCGTCCCAGGACATGGTGTTGGGTGTATATTACATTTCGTTAATTAATGGCGAACACACGGATAAATCACCGCGCTTTGCCAATATGGACGAAGTGAAAATGGCGTTGGAAAATAAATCCATCACATTGCATACACCAATTGTCGCACGTGTTAACGGAAAAATTTACAAAACAACGGCCGGTCGTATGATTTTGGGCGAATTGCTGCCTAAATCTGATAATATGCCGTTCGATTTAGTGAACAAGGTTATGCCGGTTGGTGAAATCAAATCGTTGTTGGCAACAACATATGAACGTTGCGGGGACAAAGCAATGATTCTGTTGGCCGACGCGTTGAAAGATACCGGTTTTGAACAGGCCGCACGCAGTGGTATTTCCATCGGTTACGAAGATATTGTTATTCCAGAAGAGAAAAAACAAATCATCGCGGATACGGAAAAAGCCGCCGAGGAAATTGAACAGCAATATCAAAACGGTTTGCTGTCTGGTGGCGAAAAGCATAATAAACTGATTGACCTGTGGCAGAATACAACCGATAAAATTGGTGATTTGGCATATGCCGCATTGGGCAAAACAACGGGTGATGACTGGAATTCTGTGTTAATGATGGCGTTATCTGGTGCCCGTGGTTCCAAACGCCAGATTCAACAGGTTGCTGGTATGCGTGGTATGATGCAGAAGCCCGACGGTTCGATTATCGAAGTTCCAATTATTTCGAACTTTAAAGAGGGTCTGACCATGGCGGAATACTTTACGTCCACCCACGGTGCACGCAAGGGTATGTCCGACACGGCGTTAAAGACCGCAGACGCGGGTTACCTGACACGTCGTTTGGTTGAATTGGCACAAAACACGGTTATTACCGAACACGATTGCGGAACTGATGAATACATCACTGCAAAACCAGTGTACCAGGGCAGCACACTGTCCGTGCCATTGGGTGATGTTGTTCTGGGGCGTACCGCGGCGCATGATATTGTGCACCCAATTACCAAGGAAGTTATCGTCCCAGCCGGCGAATTGGTTACCAAGGCTGCCGCACGCAAGATTAATGAATCAGGACTGCCGTCCGTCGATGTGCGCAGTGTTTTGACATGCCACAGTGACGGTTTGTGTGCAAAATGCTATGGTATGGATTTGTCGCGCCAGGCATTGGTTCATGTGGGCGAAGCCGTTGGTGTTATCGCGGGTCAATCCATTGGTGAACCTGGTACCCAGTTGACGTTGCGTACGTTCCACATTGGTGGTGTTGCATCCGGTGGTGCCGAAAGCCATTATATCGAGGTTCCAGTTGCAGGTACCATAAAACTGACCGGCGTAAATACAATTAAAAATTCGGCCGATCGCGTGGTTGTTTTGTCACGTAATGGCGAATTGTCTGTTGTTGATGCCAAAGGTGAAAAATTGTTTACAACCAAATTGCCGTATGCATCAATGATGATTGTTAACGACGGTGATACGGTTGAAAAAGGTGCCAAAGTTGCAGAATGGGATCCATATTCCAATACAATCATTGCGGAAAAGGACGGTATTGTTCAATTCCAGGATTTGATTGAAAACGTGTCATACCAGGAAGAAGTTGATTCCACAACTGGTATTACATCGCGCAAGGTTATTAACTGGAAGGCGAATACCAAAAAAGCATTGAATCCGGCAATTACATTGGTTGATGAACATGGCCAGGTTATTTCGTTGGGCGGTAAAAAAATTGCCGAATACCTGTTGCCAATGTATTCAATTTTGAATGTTGCAAATGGTGCGACTGTTGCGGCGGGTGATGTTTTGGCGCGTATTCCGGTGCAAACAAAGCGTACGGGTGATATTACCGGTGGTTTGCCACGTGTGAATGAATTGTTAGAAGTTCGTCGCCCGGCAAATCCTGCATTATTGGCCGAAGTTGACGGTACAATTGAATTGGAAGATGCGAAATCAAAAATCATTATTCGCATCATGCCAGATGATGGTACCGCGCCGGTTGAATACGCCGTGCCAAAGGGTACAAACCTGTTGGTGCGCAGCGGGGATACGGTTAAAAAAGCTGAAAAATTGGTTGATGGTGACCCAGTGCCCCAGGATATATTACGTATATTGGGACAAAAGGCCCTGGCGACATTTATGGTTGAACAAATTCAACAGGTATATCGTCTGCAGGGTGTGTCAATCAATGACAAGCATATTGAAATTTTGATACGCGAAATGACACGTCGTGTTGAAATTACAAATCCGGGTGATACAGGATTCTTGATGGGGGCCGTGGTTGATCGTGTTGATTTCGAAGAAGAAAATCAGCGCGTTATACACGATGGTGGCCGTCCGGCGGAATCATCCCAGGTATTGGTTGGATTAACACGTGCGTCGCTGACATCGCGTTCGTTCATATCAAATGCATCGTTCCAACAAACAACCAAGGTTTTGGTTGATGCCGCAATCAGTGGTGCAACCGATAAACTGGTTGGTATAAATGAAAATTTGATTGTTGGTCGTTTAATTCCGGTCGGTACCGGTGCATATGTTCGTCGTGTGCGTGAAATCGCTCGTGAAGAGGAACGTGCCGAAAAACTGGCCCGCGAAGGTAATGCCCAGCAGCAATTATTGGACATTTAATGCAAATAAAAACAAACACGCCCGGTGCCTGTTATGGCCCGGGCGCAGGTGTGTAAATGACGGAAATACCCGCGATTTTTTGTGATATTGATGGGGTTGTGAATAAAAAGTTTGCGGTTGCAAACTATGATCGTTTTGGTGAACCAAATGAAAATATGATACGTGTGTTGGAAACACTGGGACGTGATTTCACAATTGTTTTTATCACTGGACGTTGGGCCATCGGTCAGGAAAAAGTTGAACAACATATAACCAATTTGTTGCCGAATATAAAACGGCGCGTATTCTGCAAGCCGCATGATTACCCCGGTACAACGGCGGAATACAAATTGGCAATGGTCAAGGATTTAGAACGCCAGGGATATAAATTTTATTTTGGATTGGACGATCACAGTGCTGTAATTGGATTGTTGCACAATCATGGCATGTTTGTTGCGCGTGTTATATCTGAATAAAGTTTTCCTTGCAAATGCGTCAGATTTTAATAAAATACACTAACTGTAAATAAAAAGGATAATGAAATGGCAACGCCAAAAAGTAAAACAAGTAAAGCTCGTTCCGCACAGCGTCGTTCACACGATGCGCTGTCCGTAATGCCATGCACAGTATGCAAGGCATGTGGTGAAAAAAAACGCCCGCATCATGTATGTCCGGCGTGCGGTGCAAAATAATAACCAAATAAACACATTGGGCAGATTTATGGCGGAACTATCACGCCATTCTGCCTTTTTAATATAAAAAAAATTATGTCCGCAGAAAAGAAAATCATAGCTGTTGATGCAATGGGCGGCGACAAAGGGCCAAACGCCGTATTGGGTGGAATGAATCAATTCCTGTACCAAAATGGCGAAGGGCATGTGTTTTTTCGCCTGTTTGGTCAAACAAAAAAATTAAATCCATTGTTGGCAAAATACCCACGTGTTGCCCGTAATTGCGAGGTTATTGATGCGCCCAATGTTATCAAGGGCACGGACAAATTGCGTGATGTTATTCGTCATTCCCAGGATACATCAATGTATATGGCAATTCGCGATGTGCGCGACGGTAATTCTGCGGCGGTTGTCAGTGCTGGTAATACCGGGATTTTGATGTCTTTGTCGAAATTGGCATTAAAAACGATTGATGGTATTTCACGCCCGGCAATTACAACAATGTTGCCATCGGGTGGTGGCGATTCACGTGTTGTGGTGTTGGATTTGGGTGCAAATGTTCAATGTGATGAACGCGATTTATTCGATTTCGCCATTTTGGGCAGTGTTTATGCCGAGGTTATCGGTCGTATGCCACGGCCCAAGGTTGGGGTTTTAAACATCGGATCCGAAGAAACCAAGGGCAACGAAACACTGCAAAAATTAAACAAGATTTTAACCGAACATCGCGATGAATTGCCATATGAATACATCGGTTTTGTCGAGGGTAATGATATCGGTGGCGGCAATGTTCAGGTTGTTGTAACCGATGGTTTTACCGGTAACATCGTGTTAAAAACGGTCGAAGGCACGGCAAAGTTAATTAAACGCGTTGTGGTTGATAATCTGAAAAAATCAGTTTTGGCGATTATTGGTGCGTTTTTTCTGGTTCATGTATTCAAACGGTTAAAAAATAAAATCGATCCGCGTTCATATGCCGGCGCAACATTTTTGGGGTTAAAGGGTTTTGCCGTTAAAACCCATGGAAACAGCGATGCATTGGCATTTGCAAATTCAATAAAATACGCGGCGGATTTAACGGGTGCGAATTTAAATGATGTCATCGCGGCGCGTGCGGCATCTGTATCAAAAATACGCGATGAAATCGTAAACCAGGAATAAATTTCCCGCATTCGCGGGATTTTTATTTGTGAATACATACATATTGATATTATGTGCATTTTTTATGACCCTGATAAAAAAACAGGGGGGTAAAAATGCGGTATAAAACGTCCATATTTGTAATTATTTGTGTTTGTTGCACATGTGCGGCATTTGCCGATGATGCATCGGATTTTAGTGCTTTTTATAGTTTATATAAAACAGCCACCGGGCAAAATGATATAAATATTACAAATGATTTAATTGCCACGCGGTTATTAAGTGTCCCAGGCGCAGAAAAAACCATTATTAATGGTGGCAATTTTGGTTTTAATGGTGACGCATTTAATGGATTTACAGTATCGCATGATTATATTTTTTCAATATCAAATGCCGGCGCATTCAGCGTAAACGATGAAAACGCGCAAATTGAAAAATCATACAATAATTTTTCCGCGCCCCAGGGTGGCGTTATTGCAAATTTGGGCGGTGTGGTTGATGTAACAGATTCCGTATTTGCAAATAATGTATCATCGTATGGCGGTGGTTTTTTGTATCAAAACAATGGCGGTAACGCAAATATTTCAAATTCTGTGTTTGATTCAAATAGTGCAACGCGTGGTGATGGTGGGGTTGTATATAATGAATACGAAACAACATCAACATTTAATAATGTAATTTTCCAAAATAATTCTGCGCCGAATGGTTATGGTGGCGTGGCATTTAATGATGGGGTGTTAAATATTTATGACAGTGTTATTGCATCAAATACTGCATCTGGGGGTGGGGCAGGTTTGTATAATTCAAATACAATGAATTTGCGCAACGTGCGATTTGTGAATAATAAATCCACCGACAGTGCGGGCGCAATATATTCCACAGGCATGATGAATTTGACCGGCGGGGTATTTGAAAATAATTATGGTGATACCGGTGGTGCAATTGGTAATTATGGCATTATTGGCGATACTTTATTTGCCCAAATATCAGATTCCCAGTTTTCGGGCAACAGTGCCACATATGGCGGTGCAATTTATAATTGGGATGATATCTATGTTATTGACAGCACATTTCAAAATAACACAGCCACAGATAACGGAGGTGCGATTTTCAATTTGGCACAATTGTATTTGATTGCCAATCAATCAGACATTGTTTTTTCCGGCAATACATTAACATCTGGGGAATCAAATGCGGTTCATACAACTGATGTGATGAATATAAATGCCGCGGTGGACAGATCTGTTGTTTTTAACGATGCGATTACCGGCACAGGACAAATAATAATAAACCAACCATATATATTTAATACACAAAACGTTCCAATTGGTGGACGTATAGTTTTAAATAATGATATGAGTGGTTTTTCCGGTGACATCACAATACATGGTGGTATTGTTGAATTATTGGACAATGGTCGATTTTTCACCACGGATAATTTAAGTGTTAATGGTGGAATATTAGATATTGGTTCGGCCAATATTTCTGTGGGGTCGGCAAATTTTGCAAATGATGCGACATTGCGATTATCTGTTATATCGCCGGATGAATATGGAACATTATCTGCTACATCATTTGATATTGCGTCAACAGCAAATTTGGATGTGATTTTAAGTCCAACTGTGATGGATGGCACAGATTCAATACGCATTCAATTATTACACAGCGATACCGCAATAAATGACGCATTTAATGCCACAATAAATAATAATATTTATGAATTTTTGCAACTAGGTAACGGATGGTATGAAATCAGCCAGGTCGCCACATTTGCCGATGTTATAAACGATAATGGCGGCACACAAAATAATTTGCATACGGCCACTGCGTGGCAAACAGAACCGCCCGTGTCACATGCGCTGGGATATGCAATATATTCGCGCATGGGTGAATTATTGCAAAACAATGCGGGTGAATATATAAATGCATTATCTGCATTGGCACCAACGTCCGCGCCACTAATTCATATTTTATCGTCATCATACATAAATCGTTTTTCAAACTTGATTGGCGGCACGGATAAAAACGCGTACAGCATTGGTCGCGGAAAATTATGGGCCACCGGGTTTGGTGACGGTGGCCATTTGGGTGGTAATGGCCAATACGCAGATTTTGATATGTATGGTTTTGGTGCCGGCATCGGTGCAGAATACGCACATAATGGGTTTACATTCGGCGCATCGTATATATATCAATACGACAGATTAAAAAGTTGGGCACGTACAATACACACGCCAACACACGGCGGTGGTTTATATGCGAAATATGCGCGTAATAATTTTATATGGCGCGCATATGGCACAATGTTTTATTCAAATATGGATGAAACGAAAAATGTTGCCGGATTCCATGTCAAAAACAGCGCGCCATTATACACATATGGCGCATCATCTGATATAGGATATCAATTTGGCAATACAAATTGGGCGTTTAGCCCACGGGGCGGGGTGCGATATGCATTGGCACATCGTGGTGAATCAACCGATGATGCCGGGCAAACATTAATGGCCGCCGATTTACATTTTTTAACAACATACGCAGATTTTGCCGTTGCCCGATATAATTTATGGTCAGGCGCGATAAATATTATCCCGGAATTAACAATTGGTGCATCATATGATTTGCGTGCAGATGCGGATAACGCCAATATACGCATAAATAATGTATCATATACAATTGACGGCAACACATTACCACGATGGGCAACAAATGCCGAATTAAAAATGCGCGCAATATTTGGCCCGATTATGGCGTTAGAATTTGGTGCCGGTGTTGAAATGCGGCGTGATTATAATAATTATAATATTCGTTTACGCGGCATGTTGCGTTTTTAATAAAATAAAACCACCGGCAATTACTTGCCGGTGATTTCTCCCCTCCTTCTGGGTACCCCAGAAACTGTGGTTTATATTGCCCTGTGACCGCGCAATATTATAAATTTATGCCGCACGTGCGACCGCATCCGATTGTTTGTTATCGGCGGTGTCCATGATTTTTTTTGCCTCGGCAAAGACCATTTCTTTGACCCGCAGTGCCAACGCACTGGTTTCCAATGTTTCGGCGGCAACGTCAAAATTATCGGTGCGAATTTGCAATGAAACATACGCACCCACCAACGATGGACGGGCCAAATCCTCGATTGAACGGGGGGCGTTATTTTTACCGATTTGTAATTCGTCGGCCAATGAAATAATCTGGCGATCTTCGTTTACCCAAACGGTGGTTGTTAATACTTGGTTCAGGGCAATCATGATTTCTTTTATTGTTTTTGGCATTGTGCGGTCCCTCCTTGCGGGTTTTGTGAAAAATCAACCAGTTTTTTGTATGTACAACGTGTATTTACAAAAATCAGATTTGAATTTTCTGTTAATTTTTTATTTTTGCCAGAAAACCGGATTTTTTGCGGAATTCTGGGACTTTTTAATCTTTTCTCCTTGTCTATACAAATATCTTAGAACAAAAACGAATCGCAGGTCAAGCATAAAATACAAATATTTTAATTTTATTTTAAATTTGTGTAATTTTATTTGTAAAACCATAAAATCCCATAAAATAATTATAAATTGTCATTGACAACCATAAACAGGCGTGCTAGATTTAACACCGAAGCCACAGGAAAGTAACCGGGCATATGCCCAAAACAAAGACCGAAAAATGTCATTGTTTCTCTCATCTTATGAAAATCGTTTGGATACCAAGGGGCGCATATCTGTTCCGGCATCTTTCCGGGCTTCGGTTGCGTCTGAACAATTTCCGGGTGTTGTGTTATATCGTTCATTTACCCACAATTGTATCGAGGGTCTGTCCATGTCCCGCATGGAACAATTGGCATCGGCCACCGATAAAATGGGTGTGTTTGACAGTGAATTGGACGATTTGTCCGCCATGTTATTTGCGGATGCCCGCCCATTGGCATTTGATGTAACGGGGCGCATTATAATCCCGGCCGATTTATTAAAACATGCCGGTATAACGGACACGGCCGTTTTTGTTGGCCGCGGTAACAGTTTTCAAATTTGGAATCCCGCCGCATTTCGTGCGGCCCAGACGGACGCATTAAATAATCTGCGCGTGACGCGACCAAATTTGGTAATTTCATAAAAAAAACGCGTTGCGCGTTTTTTTATTTAAAACGCCCCAAAATGGGGCGTTTGTTTTTAATGGTTATTCATAATTTCTGATACCCACTCAAATGCATCGTCTATTGTTATGTTATCACCAAAATTATCTTTTTCTACGCCGTTTACACTCATACATGTTGTAATGGTGGGCAAACATGCACGGATTGCTATTTTATCAACCATTTCAACATTTTGTGAGCCCTCGGTATATGTGCCTTGATAATTATTCTGGGACAGACACGATGCAACATCGGTTATGCAATCTTCGGCATAGTCGGCCAAAATTGTATCCTGGCGTGCCTTGATTTGCACCAATGTACGACTCAGATAATCTTTGATAACATTGTTTGTCGGATTATATTTAGAATTTTGACCGTTCCCGCTGTATGTTATATCCTGGCATCTGTTCAGCACGGACATGCACATTCCATAATCGCGACCATCATTGTCATCATGATATCCAATTTTATTTTGCAGGAATTCTGACATGTTGGTTGATGTGTTTTGTGCCGCACTTGATGTAACGGTGGCATCTATATACCCCGCCAATGTCCCATCTTCATAGGTTGCGTCTACACTGCCAACAGGTTTACCCCATGCATAGTATGTACCTTTTTCAATCTCAGTTCCTGTTTCACTCACCGTGTATGTCCATGTTTCATATATTGGTGAATATGAATTTGATGTAGAGCCCGGTTCACTGCCCACGACGATTTCACCGTTTACAATATATTTGCCGGTTGGATCCAAACAATTTTCATAATCGTCACCACATACGAAATCATCCTGCATACAATTGTCCAATTCCGTTATGCACCCGCGCAGGTCATATTGATTCTTTTGCTGGGCCACCAATAAACGGGCGCGTTGCAGAACGCTTTTTGCGTTGCGAACGGTTGATGACATTTGGTCATTTGAATCCGTCAGTGCGCGTTCGTATGCAATACATGCCTTGTCAATTTCCAAATCATATGCGTTTGTAATAATTTTGGTATCAACACCCTGGGCCGAACAGCTGTCCAGAACGGCGGTCTTGCATCGTGCGGCCGCGGTTTTATATAATGTTTCACCGCGTTGGTTACTGATGCTGTCATTATTGCCACCCATTGAACCCAACAATGATGTCAGATCAAATCCGGTGCTGTCGATTGTAAAGTCTAACAACCCGGACAAATCAAATGACAATCCCGATGAAGTTGTGGGGCTGCCACTTTTAACATCAATAATCATATCCTTGATTTTGTCCAAATCATTCTTTAATTGACTGTTATCGGTGGTTGATTGCATTTGTAATTCAGCCTCGGTCTGGGTGAATAATGTTTCAACCTCGTCCGCGCTTAATCCGATGTATTGAATTTGTAATGCAACTTCCTGTAAATCTTCGGTTGCCTGTTTCAGTGCCGCTTCGGTATCGGCATAGTTCGACAAATTGGCCGAACATGAACAACGACCCTGGTTATCATCCAAAACATTACAGAAATTATCCATACATGCGACATATTGCGCCTTGCAATAATCGGTTAATTGTGCCAATTCATCAAGTGATGCCGCCGTTGTGGTCGATACACTTTCCGTTGTGGCCGATGTTGATGTTGCCGAAACAGTGCCCGACCCAACGCGAATTGTTGGAATACGACTGGTTACATTTGCGCGCTGATTAACACTGACACGACTGCTGTTGCCGATGTACAATGGCGTGTTTACGGTATCCATTTGCACAATTGATGCACGCGCAGTATTTGCCGCGTTATTACGTGTTGTTGATTCACGCGTTGTAACGCCGGGTTGACTTTTTACCACGCCACCCGTTGTGGCCCCCGTTGACCGCACAGTTGTTGCCGGGCGATTTGTAACCGTGTTTGTTGCGGTTGCGCGCGCCGTGGTGCCACGTGTCGCGGTTCCGCGTGATGTTGTTGCCGTGCGCGATGATGTGTTAACCGTTCTGGTCGGGACAACGGTACGTGTGCTGACCGTGCGGGCAGTTGTCGCATTTGATACATTACGTGCCGCGACATTGCGGCCCGATGTTGTTGTTGCTGATGTGATTGCGCGCGATGTTGATGCGCGGCCACTGGCATTACGTGGACTGACCGCTGTGGGAACAACCGGTGTAACCGGTTCTGTATCTTCGACCTGGTCGGATGCGTCCTGGGAATTTAATTCGTCATCGACGAATTCCATATCTGTTTCCATGGGATATTGCGCCATTAATTCTTCGTAATAATATGCGGGCGCAATTTCGGCAAACGCCGGCAGAACAAGCAATCCACTAATTACAGCAATCAATCTTTTCATGCGAAATCTTCCCTTCTATTACATACGATTTTATCATATTGTGCCATGTACTGCAAACAAAAAGTTAATAATAATTAATAACTTAAAATGGCAATTTATTCATAAATTATTAAACTTTTTAATGAATTTGACATTTGTGGTATTGGTGTGTATATTATAATCCTGATAACGATGTAATGGGGGCATATGCAATTGTCAATGTTAAAACGGGTTTCGTTGTTTATATTTACGTTGCCATTCATGGGGTGCACGATTATTCCAACGTCGACGAATGATGAACGGTTGGCAAACTATACGCCAAAGGTTACCGCCACTGATTTCGATTATGATCCCATGCAAACCCCAATTGCCCAGTGCTATGCATCGGAATTGGCATCTGGCCCGGATATCAGTGGTGCCACATTAATCGAAGATGGGCTGTCTGCGTTTGTAATTCGCGCCGCATTTGCGCGCATGGCAACCAAAACAATTGATTTACAAACGTATATTTACAGTAATGATTTTTCATCCAAGGTATTAATTGGCGAATTAAAAAATGCCGCCGACCGCGGGGTCAAGGTGCGAATTTTATTGGATGATTATGGCACAAAATCGGATATTGCGGATGTAATGTTGCTGAACCAGCACCCGAATATAGAGGTCAAAGTATTCAATCCCGTGGCAAATCGGTCGCGTCTGTTGTATTACCCGCAATTTTTGTTGGATTTTAATCGGTTAAATTCGCGTATGCATAACAAATTATTCATTGTTGATAATATTGCATACATAACCGGTGGTCGCAATGTCGGCAGTAATTATTTTTATCCTGAAACGGCATCTAATTTTTCGGATACAGACGTGTTGTTTATTGGTGATATGACCAAATATGCCACCGCCAGTTTTGATGAATATTGGAATTATCATTTATCAATTCCTGCGTCCGTATTCCCAAAGACTAAATCGGAACGCGCCGTGCGCAAATTGGAAAAAAAGTTTGATGAAATTGAACAAAAAAGTGCGGTTGCACTGCGCGAGTATAATAAAATAATTTCATTGGCACAGAATGAATATAAAAATAAAAAATTTGATTTCAGTTGGGGACATGGCAAATTTTTGGCTGATCCCCCGTCCAAGGTTGAAATGTCCATGGATGAAAAGGAAAAATATCGTGGCGATATAATCCAGGAATTGCAAAAATTATGGACACAAACAAATGATTCTGTGTATATGTCGGCGGCTTATTTTGTCCCGGGCCAGGGCGGTTTGGAACATATGCTGAACGAGGAAAAATCCGGCGTTCACATGACAATTGTTACAAATTCGTTGGCATCAACAAACGCGCCAACGGTATATGCCAAATGGGAAAAATATCGTAAACAGTTAATTGAATCCGGGGCGGATGTTTATGAGTTTATGCTGTCTGCGGAAAATCTGCGTGGCCAACAACACGACCGTGAACGCAAACAATCCAGTTTTTCTGTAATGCACAGCAAAACAATTGTTTTTGATGATGATATTTCGTGGATAGGCAGTTTTAACCTGGACCCGCGCAGCGCGTATTACAATACGGAAAATGTCGCGATTTTCGAAAGTCGCGATTTTGCCGACAAATTACGCGAAATGATAATTCGCGATACAACCACGTCGTGGCGTGTGACATTGGACGATAACGGTGACCCCATTTGGACCGGCAGTCGCCCCGGCGATAAACAACCGCGCGTGTATCATCACAGTCCTGATACGTCAATATTCCGCCGCATATGGAAAATGCTGACCAATTTGGTCCCGGAAAAATTCGTATAATTATTCACCAAACACAGTGTTTAATTGCGTGTTTACACGATAAAACGTTGTGCATTTTGACACGTCTTTTAATCGGCGTGCGCCAATGTATGTCATGTATGAACGCAATCCACCCAAAATATCCTGGTTCATTTTGTCTATTGGGTCGCGCAGTGGTACTTCGACAACACGACCCTCGCTGGCGCGGTATTTCGGCATGCCGTGATAGTGTTTGTTTTGTGCATATTCAGATGACATGCCGTAAAAGACTTTGAACCGTTTGGTTTCAATAACACGTTCGCCGGTCTTTTCGTCGATTTGGCCGGTGATAAATTTCTTTTCAATGATATCGCCCGCGGCTTCGGGACATCCGGCATAAAAACCGCCCATCATAACAAAATCCGCCCCGGCACCAAATGCCTTGCATATATCGCCAACATATACAACACCGCCATCACTGCAAATCATGCCGCCAATACCGTGGGCGGTATCCGCGCATTCAAATATGGTTGATAATTGTGGCCGGCCAACACCGGTTATTCGGCGGGTTATGCATGCGCTGCCACTGCCAATGCCACATTTTACAATGTCGGCACCGGATAAAATTAAATCTTCGACCAATTCGGTCGTTACCGCATTGCCAACCATCAGCAATATATCAGGAAATTTTTCGCGCATTTTGATAACTAATTCTTTGACGCGTGGAACATATGCGTTCGGAACATCAATGCAGATATTGCGACATTTGTCGGGATATTCGGTTAATATGGTTTCAATTTTTTTATAATCTTCGTCGCGCAGTCCCATGGATAAAAATACATAATCGCGACAATCATTTTCAGTTATGAATTTTATCAAATCGTCAATTTCATAATGTTTATGCAAACAACAAAACATTTTGTTTTGCATCATATGTTTTGCGACCTGGAATGTACCAACAGTTGCCATATTTGCAGAAATTATGCCCGTGCCAACGATGCGACGTGGACACCATTTGAATTTGTATTCGCGGGTAACTTCGACTTCGGATCGTGAATTAATAAATGAACGTTTTGGCTTTACCAATACATCTTTGAAATCTAATTCGGTTTGATCATATATTTTCATTTTACTTCCTTTTTTGCCCGGCATTTACCGGCCTTTTTTATAAAAATTATATATAATTTTTTTCCCATTAAACCAAATTTCAATCTAGGCTTTAAATACAATTAAGTCAAGATAATTTGATTTGTAAAAAAACACCGGCATTTGCCGGTGTTTTTTTATTTTTTTGCAACACGTTTTCTGAATTCATTACTGGGGCGAAAAGATACCACCCGCCGTGCCGATATAATTGCCGGCGCACCAGTTTTCGGATTTCGGCCCATGCGTTGATTTTTTTCCAAAATCTTGAAACTGCCGAAACCGGCAAATTTAACCTCTTCGCCGTGAATTAATGATTCACGAATTTCTTCGAATATAATATCGACCAATTTAAACGCGTCGGCGGTTGTCACACCAAAACGTTCACGCAAACGGTTTGCAAAATCACTTCTGGTTATCGTAGCCATTTTTTACACCCTGATTAATGCCGCACCCCATGTCAGGCCACTGCCAAACGCAGGATACAGAACAAGTTGTCCCTTTTTAATAATATTATTATCAAATGCATATGATAATGCAAGTACCCCCGATGCGCCACTGGTATTTGCGTGTTTATCAACTGTTACCAAAATTTTTTCCAATGGGAATCCCAATCGCTGGGCCCCACTTTGAATAATACGTAAATTTGCCTGATGCGGAACAATCCAATCAACATTATCGGCCGTAATTCCGGCGTGTTCCATAATGTAATTGGCGGCATCGGGCATTAATGTCACCGCTTTTTTATAAGTTTCCGGCCCATTCATAACAATGTGATGATCCGTTGTGCCGTGCAACATATCAAATTCGCGCCCGTCGGACATTACAACAGTATCAATAATTCCCGAATAACTGGATGATGAATGCTCAAATATTAATGCGCCCGCGCCATCGCCAAATAAAACGGCAGTGCTGCGATCGTTCCAATCGATAAAGCGGGTCATTTTTTCGGCACCAATTATCATAACGCGTTTATGTATTCCAGCGGCAAAAAACGCACGCGCACAATGCAGTGCATAAATATATCCCGTGCATGCCCCACGCACATCAAATGCCGGTGCATTGGTGGTTGCGCCCATGCGACCCAAAACCTGGACCCCAACGGATGGAAAATCCAATTCAGGTGTTGTTGTTGCAACAATCAGCATGTCTATATCATTAATTGTAATGCCCGCGTTGTCCAATGCACGCCCAGCCGCGATAACGGCCATATCAACCACGGTTTCATTGTCACGTGCGAAATGACGTTCGTGCATTCCTGTGCGTTGGGTAATCCATTCATCAGATGTATCGACCATTTTTTCCAAATCAAAATTAGTGACGACACGTTCCGGCAAATAAGATCCATAACCAATCAGTCTGCTTCCCATTTATGCCTTTCCTTTTTTTATTTTTTTCGCCCGGATATTATACAAGCCGCGATTACAACTTGCAATATTAAAATATGTGAATAAAATATAGTGCACTGTCCCCATAGTTCAACTGGATAGAACGAGGGTTTCCTAAACCCTTGATACAGGTTCGATTCCTGTTGGGGATACCAACAGGAATCGAACATGTGGCAAAGGTTCGAACCGCCGGCGAGAGGCGGATGCCAATACGCCGGTGCAGCGCGTATGCGCCAACGAGCCCAGGTGGCGAAGCATTCCTGTTGGGGATACTAACATAGGTTTTTTATATATGAAAAATAAAGCAATAAAATTTGGAATAATCGCCAGCATTTTGCCGCACTTGTTTTGTTGCGTGTTGCCGATTGTTTTATCAATAATCAGCCTGTTTGCACCCGAATTTGCGCATGCCGAAATTGTGCCACATTGGGTTGAACCGTGGCTGTTTGTGTTTTCGGGATTAATGTTATGTGTATCGTGGTATCTGGTTTTTCGTGATTGCCATTGTGATTGCGAACATTGTCATGATGAACACGGCCACAATCACCGTACACAAAAAATTATCGTCGCCGTTATCACGGTAATATTTATTATCAGCGTTATATTACACTTAATCGCACATCATTAAGTTATTCGTTGCTGGTTACTCGTAACTTGTGTTTTTGTTACGAGTCACGAGTAACCAGTAACCAGCAACGAGTAACCATCTACCACAACTTCACGCGTTTTTCCGGCACCAGGTATAATTTATCATTTGGGGTTATTCCAAATGCATCATACCATGCATCAATATGCGGCAAAATACCGTTAACGCGCCAACGTGCCAACGAATGTTCATCCATTTTTGTTAAACGCAGTGCTTCGGCATCGCGGATGTTTTGTGCCCATACGCCGGCCTGGGCGATAAAGAATCGCATATCGGCGGTTAGTCCGGGCATATCATCGCCTGGGGTGCCAAAGTTTTTATATGCCGTGTATGCAACTGTTATGCCGCCATAATCAGCCAAATTTTCGCCCAATGTAAATTCGCCGTTTGCATGAACACCGGGTGCAATTTCAATATTGTCAAAAAATTGACGCATTACGTTTGCACGGGCGTTAAAACCATCGGCATCCGCCGGTGTCCACCAATCGCGCATGTTGCCGTCCGCATCAAATTGACGACCGGAATCATCAAAACCGTGTGTCATTTCGTGCCCAATTATTGTGCCGATTGCACCATAGTTAAATGCATCATCGGCCGACATGTCAAAAAAAGGATACTGTAAAATTCCGGCCGGAAAACATATTTCATTTGTTGTTGGGTCGTAGTATGCATTAATTTCGTGTGCGTTCATGTACCATATGGTTGGGTCTTTTTTTTGACCTATTTTTTCAATCCAAAAATTATCTTCGAATGCGGCGACACGTATCATGTTTTCCCACAATGATTCATTTTGGTTAATTTCCAATTTTGAATAATCGCGCCATTTGTCCGGGTAACCGATTTTTGCATGAAAAGTATCCAATTTTTTTAATGCGCTGGATTTCGTTTCGTCCGACATCCACGTCAGATTTTCAATTCTGGCCCCCAATGCGCGCTGTAAATTTTTTACCAATTTTTGCATGCGTTCCTTGGCAGCGGCCGGAAAATATTTGTTTACGTATAAATGTCCAATTTCTTCGCCCAGTGCGCCATCTAATAATGCCATCGCACGTTTCCAGCGTGGTTTTTGTTCGATTTGTCCCGCCATTGTGCGATTATAAAAATCGAATGCAATATCATATGTTTTATCATCCAATAAACCGGTCGCAGAATTTATGATGCGGTATTTCAAATAATCACGTATCAGTTTTATATCGGTGTTATTTATAATTGAAATTGATTCGGCAATTGCCGCGGGTTGATTGACATTTATTTCGCTTGCCGCGGCCGCGCCACGCGCGGTTAAATATGCATCCCAATCAAAATTGGAAAACAGTTGTTGCATATCTGCACGCGTCATTTTGTGATAATTTGCGGCCGGATCGCGCAGTTTTTCTTTTGTAAAAAATGCGCGTGCCATGCGTTCTTCGATTTCATATATTTCATCGGCATTTGCATCAACACCAAAATTTTTTAATTGTTGCGCGATATATTCACGATATTTTGTTCGGATTTCGACTGATTTTTCATCCGTATCAAAATAATAATCACGCGACAAACCAATGCCACCCTGGCCAATATTATATAAATAATATTCGCTGTTTTTTTCATCTAATGCGACACCGTCACTCCAAAACGCGGATGCGAATTTATGCATACGGCCCAAATATTCTGGTAAATCGGATACAGATTTTATATTATCAATTTCATTTAAATATGGTTTAACCGGGGCCACACCATCAGAATTCAATTTATCTGAATTCATTGCTATTTTATACAATGTGCCAATTTTTCCACGGTCGTTTTCGGCAATTTCACGTACGCGGTTCAAATTTTTATCTTGTAAAACCTCGAACACGCCATAGCGTGTGTAATCATCCGGAATCGGATTTTCGCGTCGCCATCCCAATGTGGCATAGTCATAAAAATCATCGCCCGGGCGTACGGAAAAATCCATATTTTCCATTTGTATACCAATGTTCATATTGTTCCCCTTTGCTTTTACAAATATATATGCCACGACAATCGCGATTGCAACGGCAATTATTCCAATAATATTTAAAATTTTATGTTGCATTTTTTATTTCACCATGTTTAACAATACTTTATCCAAAACCAACATGCCGGCCCGTGTCACAGCAATCCGCCCATCAGACGTTTGATGCAATAATTCCGGGTGTGCATGCACGTATTCCATATTTATTATCTTTTTTATGTCTTTGTCAAGACGTATGCCACGCACCATGCGCAGTCCTGTTATTACGCGCTCAATTGCGCGTGCATTGTTTGATATTTTTTCAAATCGTGCGCCGCCGCCCATTTGGTCAAACCATTCATTGTTTATAAATATACGCCCGGCCGCACCATGCCCAATGCCAATATATGGTGCGCCATCCCAAATGCTTACATTATGTTTGCATTCATTGCCGGGCGCGGCATAGTTTGAAACCTCGTATCGTGGGATGTTCAATATGTCATCAATTGCATTATACATATCGGCCATAGTTTCATTGGATGGCATTTTTAAATTCATTTTTCCAAATGGAGTGTTGGGTTCCAGGGTTAATTCATACATGGAACAGTGGGTCAGTCCCAATGCATTTATGTTATTACACATTTTTATAACGTCATCCACTGTATCGTTTGGCAACCCATAAATAAAATCAGCAGATACACGTAACTTATATTGCAGTGCCGTATCTAAAAAACTTAAAGCGGTTTTTACATCATGCCGCCGGCCTAAAAATTTTAATTTTTCATTGTCAAATGATTGGATGCCAATTGATAATCTGTTTACCCCGGCATTAATAAAATCATTTAATTTTTTATCATCAATTGTGCCAGGATTCGACTCCAATGTTATTTCGCATTCCGGGGCAACATCAAACGCATTACGTATTTTTGATATTATTTTTTCAAATATATCAATTGGCATTAATGACGGTGTGCCACCACCGAAAAATATTGTTGGCACATGAATTTTTCCCAATAATTGCGCCCAGTGTTCAATTTCATTAATAATTTCATTTGAATACGCGTCCCAATCAGGCGACATGCATGCACGCGAAAAAAATGCGCAGTAATTACATTTTGATGCGCAAAATGGAACATGAACATATATATTATGCGGTAAAATCATATACCAATATTATATCAAAAATGTCATAAATCCAGTTTTTAAAAAAAGTGCTTTTCATACAAACATTTTTTATGCTAGAATAAATGTAAACAATGTAGGTATGACGAAAGGAAGATTAACATTTTTGTGCGGAATTCTGGCACCCGCGGTGGCGTTTGCGTCGAACGAGGGTGTTCCTTCGTATTACCAGGATAACAGCACCACAACCGTAAACCGTGCTGCATATGGTCAATATGCAAATATGGGTTATACGCAATATGTTGGGCAATCTGGGAATAAACAAATCGTGGGCAGTAAAACCACATCGTACCAGGTGCCACGCCCAACTGTGCCCGAAATTGTTGGCACGATGACACCAAATGGCATTGCGATGCCAACCGAAAATAATACCACGTTGTATGCAACATATACACGCCGTTTTGCGGATTTTGAATTTAAAACCGGTGTAAATTCCGTTTTGGAATGGGATGATATGGTATACGATGAAATTGGTGTTGGGCTGCAGCACAATTTCAGTCTTCGTAATTTTGATATGTTTGTATATGGCGAATACAGCATGGGGGTCATGTCGCACGGTGGCATGTCAATGGATTACGATTTGGAACCATATGATGCGTCCAAACCGTACGAGGGTATTTTCACAATTTCTGTTGGTGGCCAATCTGGGCGGACAAACCATTTCAAATTGGGAATTGGTGCGCGCCACGTATGGGATATCGGTGGATGGAAATTATCACCATCATTCGGGTACGAAGTATTTAACCACAATTTGGAAATGGATGATCATTATTATCCAAATCCTGGAATCTTTTTGCCATTAATGACCAGCAATGGTGATTATGTATACGGTGATGTTAACGGGAATTATTATTCTGTGCCAATTAATGTCACTCCCCAGGATGATTGGTACCAGGTTTGTATGTCGCCCGAGGATATTAAATTGGTGCAAACAAATAATGCCGGCGGAATATGGGATTTGGGCACCACATTGGTAACCGGTGATTATGATCCAAACATGGGATATATTCCATGGGGTGTTGATGCCGGCGAATGTGTTGTCATTGGTGGCGATGGCCCTGTTATAGTAGAGGGCACAACGCATATTTACAATACGACATGG
Organism: uncultured Alphaproteobacteria bacterium; assembly: GCA_944389595.1. Lineage (GTDB taxonomy): Bacteria > Pseudomonadota > Alphaproteobacteria > Rs-D84 > Rs-D84 > Enterousia. The sequence continues at coordinate 106,345 of CALXMY010000001.1, forward strand.
TCCGGTTTTTATATTGGTTTGGAAATTGAAAAGCAAATGACATTGGCCGATAAATTACGTTTCTATTTCCAGGTCGGTATGCCACATTATTCATCCGAAGGTATATGGCCAAATCGTACCGATTGGCAACAAAACCCCAGTTTTATTGACGAGGGTAATAACGGGTCATATTCATATGCGGCGGAAATGGAATATAATTATCGTTTGTCTGACCGCATGCAATTGGCGATAAAGGTTGATACAAATTTATTCCATGTTGGCCGTATTGGTGGCGAATTATATTTGGCGGAATATTCGCAATGGCTGGTGGATGAAAATGGTTACTATATTTTGGACGATAATGGATTGCCGATTTTGGAAACTGTTCCGGCCAGCACTGAATACATCAGTGATCAATTGGATCACGCAACGTGGCAATCATTTGGGTTGCATGTCGGATTAAAATATTCGTTCTGATACAAGGGGTGCAATTATGATATCTCGCGGATTTGTCGCACGCCTGGTTGGCGTTGTGGCAATGTTCTTTTTACCGTATGCGGCCAATGCGGAGCGCGGCGTGTTTGATGTTGATCGTTGGTATGATATTTTGGATAATGTTCGCACACGCGCCGCCGCTGCGAATATTTCAAATGATACAATTGATGCAACATTAAAATATACCGCGTTTATACCGTCTATTGTAAAAAGTGACAGAAACCAGGCGGAATTCAAATTAACATTGGATGATTATTTGGCGCGTACTGTGAATTCGCGCAGAATTGAAAATGGCCGAAAAATGCGGGTTACTTATCCGACAATGTTGTCACGCGTGGAACAAAAATACGGTGTTCAACCACATGTTATATTGGCTTTTTGGGGATTGGAATCAAATTATGGTTCGTATCGTGCGGCGCATAAATTAACAGATGCTTTTTTAACATTAATGTACGAGGGCCGCCGTGAAACATTTTTCGGTAATCAATTATTGGCATTAATGAAAATTGCCGATAATAATGGATTGGATATAAATGATATACATGGCAGTTGGGCGGGTGCCATGGGGCATTTTCAATTTATTCCAACAACGCTGCAGCAATATGGTGCCGATGGAAATGGCGACGGTAAAATCGATATAATACACAGTGTTGGCGATGCCATGTTCAGTGCCGGAAATTATTTGCATCAATTGGGGTGGAATCCAAATGAAAAAATTGTGCGTCGTGTTATGTTGCCGGCGGATTTTGATATATCGTTATTGGATGGAAAAACCAAAAAGTCGCTGTATGATTGGGCCGTAATGGGTGTTACCAATCCGGATGGAACCCCAATTCCGATAACTGATATGACCGCCGGGTTGGTGGCCGATATAAATGCCATTCAACAACAACGCGCCGCGGCAATTGCCGCCGCTGCGGCCGCCACATCAAATGCATATGGCCCGCATGATCCCAATGCCATTGATACAGATATTGCGCCACAACCGGCAATATATGCGTATTTAACATATCCGAATTTTTACAGAATAAAAAAATGGAACAGTTCAAATTGGTATGCAATCGCTGTTGCAACATTGGCGGATGAATTAAAGTAATAAAAATAATTGAAAACGGCGGGTTTCTTTGGTAATCTAGATGTGGTGAAATTGTTATAAAAGGAAATTTATATGGCTATTAAGGTACGTGATTACGAAGTGCGCTTGACCCGGAACAAGGATGAACGCCGCCAGGTACGACAATTGCGTTATGATGTTTTTGTCGAAGAAGAGGGCGCATCTGCCACCGATGAACAAAAAAATTTACGCGAAGAATACGATGATTATGACCGCTATGCGGAATATATGGCGGTTTTTCATAATGGAAAAATTGTTGGTACATATCGCATTATTGACAGAAATAATGCCGAAAAAATGGGTGGCTTTTATACGGAATCTGAATTTAATATAACAAAAATAAAAAATGCCAAGGGTAATATTGCGGAAATGTCGCGTGCATGTGTTTCACGCGAATATCGCGATAATGCGTTGGTAATGCGTATGTTGTGGGCCGGATTGGGCGAATATGTTGTGCGCCGTAAAATTGCTATTTTGTTTGGTGTTGCGTCATGGGTGGGCAGTAAACCTGCGGATGCGGCCCAGGCAATATCGTATTTATATTATAATTATTTATCACCATTGGGATTGCGCGCAACGGTATTAAGTGAAAAATTTGCACCGGGTGTAAATCCGAAATTATCACGCATGAATATTTTACCACGCGATTTTGTTGATGAATCTGATGCCCGCCGTCAAATGACCCCATTGATAAAGGGGTATTTGCGATTGGGTGCCACATTTGGCAAGGGTGTATTTATTGACAAACCATTTAACACATACGATGTGTTTGTAATGGTGCAAACGAAAAAAATTAATTCCGCATATCAAAAACACTTTTTGGGACGTGAAAATGCATTGGCTGATTTGGATGTGCGTGATAATGCATTAAAGACGGTTGGGAAAATAATGTTATTACCGGTGACGGGGTCATTTAAAATGTTGCGCGCATTTTTTGAATTCTTGCTGCGCGAGGATGCCGCCGATGTTGAATATATCGACGATGACCGTGATAGCAACAGGGATGAAAAATAATGGCACGCGTCAGGAAGCAAAACTTTTTCAACACATTTGGTGCGGCAGTTAAATTTATAACATTTTGGATTATGGTTGTAATCCAATTGCCAATCATTTTGTTGTTACCGCGTGGACGATGGTCTGTTAAATACATGGCCGTGTTTATGCGCATACTATTAATATTGGCGGGAATAAAAATTCGTCTGCACGGAAAAATATCATCCAAACGTCCGTTATTGGTGATATCAAATCATATATCGATTTTTGAAATTGCAACTTTCCCGGTGGCACTGGGGGGCAGTTTTATCGCCAAAAAGGAAATGGAATCATGGCCGTTGGTTGGATGGGTGGCGCGTAAATTTGGTGTTGTTTTTATCGACCGTCGTCCGTCACACGCGCTGGATGCGTTGGCCCAGGTTCGCGATACGTTGAATTCGGTGTCGTATCCGGTGTTTTTATTCCCCGAAGGTACAACAACAAACGGCGCATATGTAAAACCATTTAAAAGCACATTATTTAATTTTGTTGAAAATTCCGATGTAACGGTTCAGCCGTTGGTAATGAATTATCGTTTGCGTGACGGCACACCAATAAGTGATGCTGATATGGCGGAACATTTCGCATACTTTAATAATTCAAACCAGGATACCGGCCCCAAATGTTCGCGTGAACGCAGTGCATTCGGCCAGGTGTTTCACATAATGATGCTGGGTGGATTTATGGTGGAATTAACCGTGTTGCCACCACCGCCCCTGGCGGGTATGGACAGAAAGCAGATTGCGGAAACGCTGCATAAAATTGTTTCCGATAAATATATGGAATTAAAAGATAAACATGCAAAGTAAAGAGATTTGAAAATGAAAACAGCAATCACACCGACCCGTTCGGAAAATTTCAGTGAATGGTATCAAAATCTGATAGCCGCGGCGGATTTGGCGGAAAATGCACCTGTACGTGGGTGTATGACGATAAAACCGTATGGTTGGGCAATTTGGGAACTGATGCGCGACGCGTTGGATAAACGCATAAAAAAATGCGGCGTGCAAAATGCACAATTTCCATTATTGATACCAATCAACTTTTTTAATCGCGAGGCTGAACATGTCGCCGGTTTCGCCAAAGAGGCCGCCGTTGTCACGCATTACAGATTGAAAATGATTGACGGCACGTTACAACCCGACCCGGACGCAAAATTAACCGAACCGTATGTTATTCGCCCGACATCTGAAACTATTATCGGCGAAGCAATGTCCCGTTGGGTACAATCGTATCGCGATTTGCCGCTGAAATTGAATCAGTGGGTAAATGTTATGCGCTGGGAAATGCGGCCACGTTTGTTCCTGCGCACGTCTGAATTTTATTGGCAGGAAGGCCACAATGTATTCGCCACACACGAAGAGGCAAACGCAGACGCGCGCAAAATGCACCGCGTGTATGGTGACTATATGCGCGAAATTTTGGCCATACCGTCAATCATGGGCGAAAAAACGCCCGAGGAACGATTTGCCGGTGCGGACCATACATATACACTGGAACATATTATGCAGGACGGTCGCGCTTTACAGGCCGGAACTTCGCATGACCTGGGCCAGCATTTTGCAAAATCATTTGGTATTCAATTTTTGGATACGGACGGTGTGTTAAAACATGCATGGACAACATCGTGGGGTGTTTCCACCCGCATGATGGGCAGTTTATTTATGACGCATTCCGACGACGATGGTTTGGTTTTGCCGCCCGCCATTGCCCCGTACCAGGTTGTGATTATCCCAATCACACGCGAAGACACGGCCGATGCATTAAACGCATTCGCACAAAAATTGGGCGAACAATTGGAAAATATCGACGTGCGTGTATTGGTTGATGCGTCTGATATGCGTGCACCGGATAAAATGTGGAAATGGATAAAACGTGGTGTTCCATTACGCGCAGAAATTGGCGCGCGTGAAATGGATGAAAACAATGTAACCGTCACACGTCGTGATTTGGGCAAATCGTCGCGGCAAACAATGACGATTGACGCATTTGTGGCGGACGTTAAAAATATGTTGGAACAAATTCAGCACGATATGTATGACGCAGTCGTTCGTCGTAATGAAACAATGATTCACAATGTCGCGGATTTAAGCGCACTGGAATCAGCATTGGCGGCCGGTAAAATTGGATTTTTCCGTATTAAATATGATTTGACAACAAATGAAAAATTTGACGAATTGATGGAAAAATACAAAATATCGCGCCGTTGTTTGGATGATAACGACCCAACATACGTATATGTTGCAAAATCATATTAAAAAAATCCCGCATAAAGCGGGATTTTTTATGCTATAATATAAACAGTGATATAAAGGACTAAATAATATGAAGATAGCAATTATTGGGGTTGGTACGGTTGGATCTGCGGTGGCAACAGCGGTAAAAAATACCGGCTTTGTTCACGAAATTGTTTTATATGATCGTGATGCCGTGCGCGCCACTGCGGCGGCCGATGATTTGGGACACGCGGCCAGTTTTGGTTTTGATGTCAAAATAACCGCGGTCAGCAATTATCGCGGTATTCGTGGCAGTGATATTGTTATCATTGCCGCCGGCGCAAATCAAAAGCCAGGTGAAACACGTATGGATTTGCTGAATAAAAATACGGCTGTTATTTCCGATATTATTCCGCGTGTAATGTCAAATGTTGATGCCAAGCATGTAAAAATAATAATTTTAACAAATCCGTTGGATGTAATGGTTATGTTGGCGCAAAAATTATCACGTTTGCCGGCCACGCGTGTAATTGGCACGGGGACAATGTTGGATTCTGCGCGCCTGCGTACGATATTATCGCGTCAATTGGGGGTATCAACGCAATCCATAAATGCGTATGTTTTGGGCGAACACGGTGACAGCAGTGTTGTTAATTGGTCGTCTGTAACAATTGGCGCAATTGGTTTGGATGATTTTTGCCGTCAAACAAAAATATCTTTGCCCATGACAACCCGGAATACAATTGCGCATCGTGTGCATAATGCGGCATATGAAATAATCCGTGGTCGTGGTGCCACATGGGATGGAATTGGTGCGGCGGCGGCGGATTTGTTGCGTTGTATAATTAACGACGAACACAGAATTTTAACCGTCAGTACGGTTTCCGGTACGGGCACAGATATGGTGGCAATGTCTTTGCCGCGTATTGTTGGGGCAAATGGTATTACGGCAACATTACGACCAAAAATGTCCGCGGCGGAATCGACCGCACTGCGACGCAGCGGAAAAATAATACGCAAAAATTATGATGCAATATAGTTTTTGTAAATTGTTAACGGGGCGCGCCAATGGCGCGCTGTTTTTATTGCCGTTGCAAACATCGTCCGATTACAATCCGATTAAAACGTGATATTTATGGTGGTATAATATAATCACAGGGGCCTTTAATATGACGGATAAAAAAATTACTTATGATATTTTTCCAAATGGCGCGGGTTTTTATGCGAACTGCGATGGCCACCATATCGGGGAAATAACATTTGTGCGCGTTGGTTCGGACAAAATGATAATTGATTATACCGCGGTTGTTGAAAAATATCAAAAAGCCCAGGTCGGTTTAAACCTGGTACGGTGCGCCGCCGATTTGGCGCGGCAACAAAATCGCAAGGTTATTCCAATGTGTCCATTTGCCACCGCAATGTTCAGTAAATATTCTGAATTTGACGATGTGCGATTTTTGCATACGCGATAAATATAAAATTTCCCGCTTGAACACTGTTTTATTTTTGATTAGTATTGCCACAACGTTCAAAGGGGGAATTTTTCATGTCGAAAAAATTGCGCGTATGGTTGGTGTTTTTAATTTTTTTAAACGGATATATCAGTTTATCATTTGAATTAATCGTGTTGCGGCAATTGTCATTTTGGGTTGGTTCCAGTGCCGTGATAACCAGTATTATTATGGGGACATTTTTGGGATTTATGTCATTGGGGTATTTCCTGGGGGAATCCGAACGCATAAAAAATAAACGTATTAAAACGATTTTGGCCACCAGTTTTATTGTTATTTCCCTGTTTGCGTTTTTGGCATCCAGTTTCCCATTAGTTATGGAATATTTTTCGCGTATGTACATGTGGGGCATTCGGTCCAGTGTTGCGCAAACGTTTATCTTTTCATTTTTGTTGTTATCAATTGGGCCGTTCTTGTTCGGGTTTAACACAACGTTATTGTCACGGTGTTTGCATCGGTATAATACAAATTATACCGGTAATATTATGGCATGGGACACCATTGGATCGGTGCTGGGGTCTTTATTGACAACGTTGATTTTAATGCCGTTTATCGGGGTTAATTATACCGTAATGCTGATAGTTTTATTGGCGGTTTTCGCAGCAATTGTTACACGCCCACGTTGGTGGATTGTGACATTGGGGGTGATTATATTAATACCGACGATGTTGGTTAACAGCGATTATGTTCAACGTCATCGTTTTGGAATTTTGGTAAATAATGCAAATTCAACAATAACTGTAATGCGCGATGATGCGGGCACACGCTATCTATACATGAACGGATTGCCGATGTCTGTATATAATTCCGACACCGGTTCAACGACACAATACATGGATTATTTGAACGAACATTTTATATACAATATGCCAAATGATTACCCGCGCCAGATTTTAATTTTGGGTGCCGGTGGTTTTACCGCGGGCATAGATGACACGTACAATAATTATACATTTGTTGATATTGAACATACGTTACAGGACATATCAGAAAAATATTTTCTGGGGGAATCATTGGGGGAAAATAAAAAATTTGTTGTCCAGGATGCCAGTCAGTATTTAAAAAATACAACCCAGCAATATGATTTAATTTTGTTGGATGTGTATTCCAATTCATATCAAATTCCCGAAGGGTTTATTACCGCCGAATTTATGCAGCGTGTAAAATCCCGCGTTGCCCCGAATGGAATATTGGTTATGAATATAATTGCCAGTCAATCATTTCGCGATAAATATTCCCAGGTGTTTGATAACACTTTTCACACAGTTTTTAAAAGTAATACGCAACGTCAGGTCATTGGTTACGCCAATCCATATGCGGAAAATGATGTGGTAAATGTGCTGTATGTTTGGTATAACCGCGGTGACAATGATAATATTTATACAATAAACAAAACGCCGGTTATATATGACAGATATTTGAAATAAAAAAATGGCTTGCGCCATGACGACAGTATTTCTATAATTCACACCAAGACAAAGGAGAACGTATGAAAAAACTATCATTTTTATTTGCAATATTTGGATTTTTGACATTTGGTGCGGCATCTGCGGCCGATATAACATTATATTATTCGCCATTTTGCCCGCATTGTCATCATGCGCGCGATTTTTTTGTGAATCGTATTGTATATGAATATCCGAAATTGCGTGTTGTTCAGGTAAATGTCACAGACCAGGCAAATTTACCAAAATTCCAGGATGTATTGGAAAAATGCGGATATGAAAGTGGCGGTGTGCCGGTAATTGTGGTCGGCGATAAATGTTTCCAGGGCTATGCCGATTTTATGCAACAGGATTTGCGTGATGCCGTAGAGGTTGATTTATCCGATTCCGATAAACAAACCGCCGCAGAAAATAAAAAGGCAATGGACGAAAATGCCGAAGAATTCAAGAAAAAACATTCGGACCGCCAGGAAGCCATAACTGAATACAGTGCCGCTGCTGATCGTGCACAGCAGGACGAAAAAAAAAATAGCGTTGCATCACCAGCATATTTTTATGCACTGTTAATTGTATTAATTGCGGCATTGGCATTTGTGTTGGTACGCAAGGATAAAAACAAGAAAAAATAATAAATTCCGGATTATACCATGTTTGATTTAACGCTTTTGGATTACATATATGTGGGTGTCATTGTGGCATCCACGGTGTGGGCCAGTGTTCGTGGCGGAATATTTGAAACTGTCGCAACTTTGTCGTGGGTTATCGCGGCGTTTGCGGCACGTTTTATTTCACCGTTGTTGGACAAACTGTTACAAAATTGGTTTGATTTGTCGGCATCAACCGTTGGAACATTGGTTGCATCGTATTTTATTGTATTTTTCATGATATTAATGCTGATTGGATTTTTTAACCAGCGTTTGCGCGAAAAAATTCAAAACAGTGTTATGAAGGTTACCGACAGAACACTGGGAATCATTTTTGGTATAATCCGTGGTATTGTTGTGATGGGCATCGTGTATTGGGTGGCGTTGTGGTATTATTCTGATGCGCCGCGTCCCGCGCCATGGGTTGAAAATGCCCGCACACGCCCAATTATGCAATTAACCGCGGTAAAACTGGATGAATGGTTTTTCCCCGGCCCGGGCAGTAAATTGCTGGCGCGTGATATGACGGGAACCCGCGCATCCCAGGAAATATTTAATAATCTGATAAATCCGGCTGTTTCTGATGGGGCGGATGCATCCGATGCGTCGGGTGAAACGCAAACAGAAACAGGCTATAAATCATCGGAACGTTCGGCATTGGAAAAACAATTATTGCAAATTGAAAATGCCGCCCGTGCCGAAGAGGAACGTGCCGCCAACAATACTGCCGCTGAAACGGAATCTGATGTGTCGCAACCGGAATCAGAAACTGATACAGATGCCGCCGCAACCGCGGCAATGGAAAATGCGGCCGATGATTTTGAACCCGTTGATTCAGACCCGCAATATGGCAGTGCCGATGCACCGGTAACATCGGACTGATAGTTAAAATTTTTTAAATTAAATGTTATATTTGCCCGCCATTGTTGTGGTGGGCTTTTGTTCCTGATGATTTTTTTATTTGTCCCTGTCACAATATTTTCATACAGGGGGAATAAATGAAAAAAACAATATTTACAATTTTAACGATTGCGTTGGTCACACCAAATGTATGGGCCGCCGATGCAGGGGATACAGCGCGTGGTATTAATCCGGCCGATAATTTGACCAAAATAGAATTATTGCCGCAACTGCGTGCGTTTGGTGATTCGTCAATTACATCGTTAACATTAAAATACGATCATGCAATAAAACGTGTGTTCGGCATTAACGCAGAATTACCAATTTTGCGTTACAGTGGCCGTGGCACATCGGACAATGGCATTGGCGATATGACTGTGCGCGGGCGCGCCCAACATACATGGGGCCGGCATACGTTGATTGGCGCGGCGGAATTTTTATTACCGACCGCAACCGAAGATACCCTGGGGGCCCAACAGTATACATTTGATCCAATTTTGGGGTATGTTTATTCATTTGGACACAATGTGTTCGGCGCATTGGTGGCAAAGCAATTTATTTCATTGCATAACACCGATCCCGACATCGCACCAGATATAAACCAGGGCCAATACAGAATATTATTAGGCTATGCGTCAAACAAAGGATGGTGGATTTTGGCCGATCCCCAGGTTTGGGTAAACTATGAAACCGGTCACCAGGAATTTTCCACAGAATTTGAATTGGGCACCATGTTAAATAAAACAACCGGTGCGTGGATTCGTGCGGGTCATCGCCTGGGTGGAAATTGGCATCGTAATGATTGGATGGTGATGATGGGCATCCGGTTTATAAACTTTTAATAACCGTTTAATATAAAAATATGGAGAGAGAAAATGTTTTTAAAATCTAAAATAGGTTTAACTGTTTTATCATTATATGAAATAATCGCAATATTGTTATTGCATTGTCCGAATACATGTAATGCAATGTTTGGATTATCTTTTTGCACAGATCATATATTTAAATATTTCATATGGTGCGTCGCGGTACCGTTATTGGTATTTTTAATCGTTATGTGGATTATGGATATAATTCATCGTGTGCGTCGTCGACATTCATTGTTGTTCAAGGCGAAACATGCCGTACGTCACATGGCAGAAAACATCCGCGATCGTGTGTCGGAACATGTATCCAGTGGCGATATGGAAAAATTGATATCAGGCGCATTGATTATCGGATTAAGACGCTATTCCAATCGTAACCCGCGTGCACGTCAGATATTAAATGATATGATGAATGGTAATTATGGTGATATTGATGTGGAATATGATGAATATACAGATGCAGATTCAGATTACGATGACACACCAAAACACACCAAAAAATCCAAAACCCAAAAACGGAAAAAATAAAAAATTATCGTTAAATGCCACGTAATCCCAACCAATTTTTACCAATTGGTTGGGAAAAATTTATAAATATTTTATCGGCGGTTTGTTTTGCACCTAAAAAAGTGATATAATTGTACTGAACCCAACGGGGGACCTGCGGGCTCGGGCTGTGGTAAGCCCAATATATTCGGTGCAAAAGCATCGTTAAATCTGATGTTTTCGGTGTCTTTTTTGCACCGTTATCATCCCTGGCACTAATGTCGGGGGGCTGTTGTCATATAACAGGGGTAACCCGAAAGCAACAGAATCACTAATATATTGATTTACCAACTCCCCGACCGTCAATTCCCTTTGACGGTTTTTGTGTTATGGGAGAAGGGGAGAATGGCAATCACATTGGTTCAGCAAATGCGTGCCGCACGGCGCGAAGAAGAAGTCAAAGATATTTTCCAAAACTATTTTAATTTGGGAAATGTCGGTTTGGGTGCTATTGATTTATCACTGCCGTATATTTATTTCGAGGCCAAACATGAAGAAACCGATATTTATCGTATGTTGGCGCAATTAATATTAACGATTCACCGCGATTCTGACAAAATAGATTTCCCGGAATACATCGGCGGATTTGATAATGTTAAATGCGGTTTTACAGAATTTGATCCATTGTACCAAGCGTTAAGTACAGCCAGTGATATGAATTGGTTACAAACGCCCAGTGCCGTAGATACAAGAACTGTCGATTTGGTACGTAAATTTGCCGAAGGCAAAGTATCTTTATATCAATATGAAACGGATGCGCGTGAATTAAAATCTGCATTGTCTAAAATTATTGCTGGGCGCGGTTTACGGGGACAAATTTTACAAAAAAAGATAAACGCCAATAATTTTGTGTCTGTGTTTATGAAATGGCAAAAAGAACTGGGGGGAAACATTCGCGACATAAACAGCGATTATAATAAAAAAGTCGGCATAACACCGGGTGATTTTTATTTGGCGGATTTATTATCAGAAGATAACGAATCCATCCCAGAACTGGATAAATTAAAAATTTTGCGCAGTGGCAACGGGTATAAATCAAATGTCAAAATTAACGGAGAATTATTTACAAAAGATTATGCAATTATCAATCCAGATAAACATAATTTATTTTGGAATAAATATCGTCGCCCACCCAAACGGGAATATTGGCGTATAATCCAGGAACGGCGCGATTTATTGGTGCCACAGAAAGTTCGTGAAACAACAGGTGCATTTTTTACACCACAAATTTGGGTAGAAAAATCCCAAGAATACATGGCGGCCGCATTTGGTGATAATTTTAAAGATATGTATATTTGGGATTGTGCGGCGGGTACGGGGAATATGTTGGTTGGTCTGCCCCAGGAAAGACGTAATATATTTGCCAGCACCCTGATGGAACCAGATGTTGAAATAATGCGGCAAAACAGCAATTTGTTTGAAAATCAGATTTTTCAGTTTGATTTCTTGAATGATGATTTTAAACCCGTACGTGATGGCGGTAAAATGCCGGATCGTTTGTATGATATTATTCAGAATCCGGAAGAACAACAGAAATTGATAATTTATATCAATCCACCGTACGCAGAAGGAGATACTCATACTAAAAATAGAAATATTCGTAGCGGTGTAGCGGCAACAAAATTTCATAATCAAAGTATGGAGTTGATTGGAAAGGCTGCCATGGAGGTTTTTGCACAGTTTATTACTCGCATTTATTTGCAAATTCCGCATTCGGTGCTGACACTATTTTCAAAGTTGAAAATAGTGTCAGCACCGAATTTTACGGTATTTCGCGAGTTTTTTCGTGCGGAATACATTGGTGGATTTGTTGTTCGTGCAAATACATTTGATAATGTAAAGGGCAATTTTCCAATCGCCTTTACAATGTGGAATCTAGACAATAAACAACCGATTACAAACATATCGTGCAATGTATTGGAAAATGACGGCGAAATGAATGGCCGTAAAAAGTTCTTTGCTTATAATACAGGAACACGTTTTTTGAATGATTGGCAAAATGAATGGCGAAATTCACAGAATAAAATTGCGGTCATGGGTTATGTTGGAAACGATTTTCAAAACCAAAATTATGTGTTCTTATCAACAAATGGTCGGGGACATCATGAAACAACCGTATCAGAATCAAATGTTATAAATGCGGCGATATATTTTGCTGTTCGTCATGCTATTCCGGCAACTTGGTTAAATGACCGTGATCAGTTTTTGTATCCTGTATCACGTCCCGTAAATGATACCGATAATTTATTGGAAGCGCGCCAGGAATTTTTATACGAATCCGATGACGAATTTAAGAATAATTGTTTGATTTATACACTGTTCCATACCCAAAATCGTATCAGCAGTAATGATGGTGTAAATCACTGGATTCCATTTACCGAGGATATGGTTGGTTGCGCGTCTTCGTTCGACAGTAATTTTATGTCACAATTTTTGGCTGGTCGCCATATACCGGAATCATTATCACCTGCTGCGCTGGGGGTGTATAATGCAGGGTTGGAAATATGGCGGTATTATCATACCCGTGGTGCGAACCCAAATGCATCGCTGTATGATATCAAGGAATTTTTCAAAGGCCGTAAAGATAACGGCAAAATGAATAACAAATCTGATGATGCCGAATTCAATCGTCTGGAATCTGAATTAACCGCTGCGATGCGCGAACTGGCGACCGAAATCGAACCTAAAATATATGAATACGGATTTTTACGGAAATAGAATCTTAAAACAAAAAATCCCGCGGGATGCGCGGGTTAATCTGGTGCCGGATGTCGGACTTGAACCAACGACCTACTGATTACAAATCAGCCGCTCTACCAGCTGAGCTAATCCGGCAATGTGCTTTACTATACATTGTATGCGCATATATTTCAAGTTAAAAAATAAATAATTTGCTTGCAAAGTACAAAATTGTGCGGAAAATATAAATACTATGATTAAATTACCTGAATTATTGGCACCGGCGGGTACGCTGGACGCGTTTAAAACAGCCATTTTATACGGCGCAGATGCAATTTATGCGGGGCTGCCGGGTTTTTCCATGCGGGCACGTGCAAAAATCACGGTTGACCAGGTGCGTACCGGAATCGACCTGGCGCATGCGGCGGGGCGCAGGGTATATTTGGCGTTTAATTTATTTGCACATGAACGCGATTTTGAAAATATGCCACGCGTGGCGGACACAATTAAATATCTGAACCCCGATGCACTGATTGTATCCGACCCCGGTGTATTAATGTGGGTGCGTGAAAATTTCCCGGATATGCCAATACACATATCGACCCAGGCGAACATTTGTTCGGCCGCGTCCGTTAAATTTTGGCAATCCGCCGGCGCGCGTTTGTGTGTTTTGGCGCGCGAGGTTTCACACCCCGAATTCCGGGTAATTCGTGAAAAATGCCCCGATATAGGGTTGGAAATCTTTGTCCATGGTGCGATGTGCATGTCTTATTCGGGCCGTTGTTTGTTATCAAATTTTATCACGGGTCGTCCCGCCAATCGCGGGGCGTGTGCGCAATTATGCCGGTGGAAATACGATGTGATTTTGCGCGAACATGAATCGGGCATCGAAATGCCAATTGACGAAGATGACCATGGCGCATACATTATGAACGCGCGCGATTTGTGCTTGATGCCGCGCCTGCGCGAGGTTATTGAATCCCGCCCTGATTCATTAAAGATAGAAGGCCGCAACCGCAGTGAATACTACGTCGGCGCGGTTGTGCATGCATATCGTGCGGCATTGGATGCATATGCGCGCAATCCGGCGGAATTTGACCCCGCGCCATACATGGCGGAATTGGAACGTTTGGAAACACGCGGATATACCACGGCGTTTTTTGATGGGCCGGTCGGGCCGGATGCGCATAATTATGAAACGGGGCGTTCGGTATCGCAATATCACGCGGCGGGTGTTGTAACCGCGACGGATGCGGAAAAAATCACACTGGAATTGCGTAATGAAATAAAGCAGGGCGATACAATAAACTTTATCGTTCCGCACAGCGACGCGAATATATCGGTAAAACTGGAACGTATTATAAACGCGGCAAATGGTGAACATTTACCAAAAATGTCCGCAGGCCAGCGTAACAGTTTAATCATTCCGCGCGCATGGTTTAATGGTGCGCCGGATGCACTGGTGCCGTATGTTTTGGCGTATAAACGAAAATAAAAATACCGCCATTTGGCGGTTGTTTTTTATTCGGTGTCTGACACGGTTTCTGGTACTGTTAATGCAGGTATAGATATAATATCATTATACGCCCCCAAATATCTGGAACCCGTTGCGCAATATACTTTTGATAATGAATCCTCGTATTCACGTACGGCGGTAACCCAGCGGTTTTGTACATCTGCTTGTGCGCCCTGGTATCCGGCAAAACCGCCCAATGCGCCGCCAAGACCGGCCCCAATCATGGTTGATTTCAATCGCGCTTTGTTACTGAAATCAATCATGCTGCCGTCGGTGGCATCTATTTTCATTGGATAGAAATTCTTCAGACTGACATCGGTTCCATTTGGTAAAACATACCCAACACCATCGCCGGAACGTCCGTATATCGTAATGCCACTGTTACTTTGTTTCCATTCATTCCAATCATCAGTGGTCATACCAAATGCTTTATCGCGTATTGGAAGCATCGCGGGGATTTGTCGGTCAATTGTTCCGGCACTTTGAATTCGTGCAAATATACCCTGATTTACATCGCCCGCATTGTTATTTGTATCATCGCCATCTTTCCTTACCGCGCCAGTTGATGAAACGAAACTTGTCACACCATTATTAACAGATATAAAAAACATCTTTGATGGATCGGACTGTACACTTGTTTCGATTTCAACGGCATCCAATTCATCAACGGTTTTGTCTGGGAATGCCTCTAGCACAATTGAAACAAGTTGTTCGCGTTCACAATTTGTGTCATATTCATTACTGCACAAATAAGTTTCACCCGTTTGAATATTATAAAACGCCGATCCCGTAATTGGTTGTGATACGACCAATGCACCCCACAGACATGTTTCCTTGCCCGTGGGTAATTCGCAATCTTCGATACGCAGCACGGATCCATTTGTTGCGGCCATGTTTCCGGCAACACTGCCAACCGCGGCATTAACGCCGGTATGTAAAATGGTATCACCGGCAACCTTGCCGGCATAACTGCTGCCCGCCATTAATGCGGCCCCGGACAGCGCACCGATAACAGTTCCCTGAATTTTCCCCTTGTCCGTACCCAACAGAGCTTCGCTGCCACTGTCGTTTTTACCCATGATATTGCCACTTAATCCGCCGATTAATGCACCCGCGGCAATTTTCATTCCGGCATTTTGTTTTTGTTCCTGGTTCATTTGGGCAATAACGTCATCCATTGTTGGGGATTTGTCCGCCGGAAAAACAAAATTTTCCACCGCAGACGGAATCATCGTAGCCTCTGGGAAACTGGAAATATTGCATTGTACCGAATCGCCCGCCGCCAAATTGGCACGCGCCAATACCAAATCCTGGCCATTTTCGCCGGCCTGGAATCCGCGCAGTTCAATAACCGCAACACATGTATCGGCACCGCCCGCACCAACACCCAACATTGGCACATCCCATAAAAATTCGCCATTTGGGTATATCATGGCGCATTGTTCCATTTTTGCGGCATGTTCCGCATTATTTGTATCAACATCGTCATTTGTGTTGGTGGCTGTTGGTACATTTTGGGTGTTTGCCATATTTGTTGCGCCAGATACAGTGCCCATCATCGGTTCTGATTGCGGCATGCGTGCGGTGGTTGTGTCCTGGTCCCGCATGGCATTTATCTGTTGATATGCCGCGGCATAATTATTACGTGAACTGTTATTAACACGAACCGCGGCATCAGATGTTAATGTAACCATGCCGATTAATGCCGTAAACAAAGAATAATGAATAATCGAACGTTGTATTTTCATTAAATTTGGCCCCGTTTATGCGTCAAACATGATACGCAATGCAAAAATGTTTATCAGAATTGCAATCTTAATCTGATACCCATATCAATGGTGCTTAACCGACCGCTTTCGTACCAATTGGTATAATGGTAAACACTGTCATACGATGCGGGGTATTCACCGCCGGCACCATCGCCCAACCATTCTGTTTGTGACACGATAATACTGCCCGATGTTTTTACCCTGCCCAGATTGGTGTATCTGACAAAGAAATCGATTTTTATGCCACCATCCATTTCAGTGGTTAATCCACCCTCGACCATAAAGGCCAATTGTTCGGATGTGCCGCCATTATGATATGCATAAACGTCGGAAATACCGGTTAAATCACCGGGGCCCGCAACGCTGGGTTCCATTTCGGAATAAAACGTTTTGTCGTATACAACATAGTCAGCAATTGTATTTAATGAAATTCCAAAACCGACACCGACATATGGACGCAACATTCCGCCCGCCAAATAGCCCGTATATGAATCAATATTATAATATAAATTCAGCATTGTTGCATTGGCGGTAATTGCACCACCATCAACGGTGGCCTCTACATAACCGCCGACACCATCGGCCGATTGTACAATACTGGGGTATGCAATTCCGGAATAGCGCAAATAACCAAAATCAATGCGCAAATCGTTATTAATTGATGCGCCAACCGATAATTGCAGTGGAATTACTGTATCAGTTTTAAAATCAGCCTCTTGGAAAGCACCGGGTACGAATTGACCGTATTCCTCGTTCATGTATTCTGATAAAACAGAACCCCTTACACTGGCGGAATAACCGATACCCAAACCGACATACAGCCCGCTGTCCGCCAATCTGTCAAAATCATCGGGTTGATAATATTGACGACCCGCCACCGTGGTATTTGAACCCACACGCGGCAAAGTCCCGGTAACCCGCGTCATATTTGATTGTGTCTGTTGCGTGTTTTGCGTAACAACAGTATTAGTGGATGTTGGCAGCATTACAACCTGGCCCGCGGCATTTGTGCCCTGGTAACCGTTATATACCGGATAAATCGCAGCGTCCGCATCATACGATGCGCCAAATAAAACCCCCGCCAATGCCGCCAGAAAGCCGACTTTTTTCATTGCCTTTCCATTTTCCTTTTGAAACATTATATCATAAAAAAAGTCATGATAAAAGCATTTAGTTAATTGTTTGTGTTCTTGTAATCGTGTTGTAAAAAAAGCCCCGCAATATTGCGGGGCAATTGTCCAATATATGTTAATTTTATTTTTAGTTTAGAATGCCAGGTTCAAACGAACGCCAACTTCGGCCTTGACATCTGTACCATTTTGTGATTTGGCATGTGCGTCATCAAAAGTATATTCACCATACAGTGCAATTTGAACCGTATCGGTAAATTGATGTGCAACCGACAAAGATACAATGTATTCGTCAAAACCATCGTTCATGTTGGACAGGCTGTTTATCAACTGGTTTATACCAGCCGCAACCTCCGGGATAACATTCAGTTCTGTGGCCAGGCTTTTTACGCCATTGTCCGCGTGATGGTTATATTTGAACCCTGCGCCCATTGACCAACGGTCATCAATTTGATAAAACGCATTTAATCCAAAGTTTACTTCGGTTGTAGATTTCAAATCTACGGAAATTTCATCCGGCACGCCAGCCAGTGTAACCGGTACACCCAACAAAGATAAACCTGTTACGTCGATAACATTATTGCTGCTGCCGAATGTTTGCAGAACTTCGACAAATGCGGATGTGGTTAATTTGCTCCATGTTTTACCGAAACGAACCCCGGCATCAAAACCCCAACGTCCGTTGGAATAATTGTCATACTGGAATCCTGTTTCAGTATATGCGCCGCGCATTTTATTAATACCGCCCAGATGAGCATCGGCATAGATATCCAACACAATATTGTCAGATGTTTCAATTGCGCGCCAAATCATGCCCAAACGACCGTGATTTAATCCCTTGCGATTAATATCGTCATCGTGTGTGTATTGGAACGCACCGCGAATCGCGATACGATCGGTGATACCAATACCTAAATCTTCCTGGATGCGCCAAATTGGAAATTCGGTTGCGCCATCGTGACCCTTGAGTACGTGTGCATCCGAACTGTCGGCGACCTTTAACATTAATCCCGCCGCTGTTTTTGAATAAAATTCGCCGGATGTCGGCATATACAGCGGATTTTCCAAATTAGCAGCCATTGCAGGCGTTGCCAAAACAGACGCTGCGACCGCCAATTTTAAACTTTTTTTCATCATTAACTCCTTCACGTTTTTCGATGAAATGAAACGCACAGCCCCCATTATTGGCAAGACTGCGGGTCATATCCGCCCCGCCCATTATTGGCAACAGTGCGTTTTGATGATATAACCGGTATACAGGATGCTATATTATGGGAATAAAGTCAAAGTAAAATTATTGATGGACAAAAAACTTGAAAAGTACATTGTGTGCACTATATTTTTAATCACGGGGTTGTAACAAAGGGAAGTAATATTATGAACAATTTTGAAAAACACATGCAGATTATTGCGGGAATGGATGTGTCAAATGATAATAAAATGCAATTATCTGATACGGATAAAAAACGTATCGGGGACGCGTATTTTAAGTTATTTTATAATCTGACATATGCAAATTGGCTGCGTGGCGGTAATTTGGGGACTGCGTGGTTTCGTGCATTAAAACAATTAAATGAATTTATAATGAAAAAGAACGCAAATAATCCGGCGATTATGTATTTGCAACAGTTGTTCAGTTCACATAATACCCGTTGGTCCAAAGAAATGATGACCAATAAAAATCGTGATATGGAATTGGATTTGTCGTCCGCGGAAAAACAGGATTTTACCCAAAAATCTGCCCGTGGGGTTAACCAGGCTTTGTCCGCATTACGTGAAATTATATCCGTGTATGAAATGTCGGATGTTGATAAAAAACATGCGCCAACCGCACAAAAAATGTCAATCGCAACAAATATTATTTTAACAGGCGTTCGCAAATTTCAAACAGCCACGCGTTAATTACATTTGTTTGTAAGAAATACCGCCGTGGTGGCGGTATTTTTTATGAATTTATAATTTCCATAATACGCCGCGGCACATCAGAAATTGCCACGCGTTCCTGTTGCATGGAATCACGATGGCGCATGGTTACGGTGTTATCTTCCATTGTTTGATGATCCACGGTTATGCATACAGGCGTACCAATTTCATCATGTCGACGATAATTTTTACCGATGTTTCCCGAATTTTCCAACTCAATGCGCCCAATATTTAATTTGCGCAAATCATTTTCAATATTATTTGCAATTGTAACCAATTCAGGCACATTGCGCGCCAATGGGATAACCGCGGCCTTAACCGGGGCCAATTTTGGTTTTAATTTTAACACCACGCGCGATTTTCCATCTGGTAATTGTTCTTCGGTATATGCGTCCAACATTACCGCAAACATGGCGCGATTTACACCCATTGCAGTTTCAATAACATATGGAATAAAACTGTTCCCGGTTTGTGGGTCGCTGTACGCCAGTTTTACCGTGCTGTCACGATTTTCCAAAACATTTGCATGAATTTTAAATTCATTTTGTCCCTTGGTATGTGAACCTAAATCGAAATCCTGGCGATTATGAATTCCTTCGACTTCGTCAAATCCATCGGGGAATTCGTATTCAATGTCACCCGCGGCCTTGGCATAATGGGCCAATTTTTCATGCGGGGTAAAGCGTAATTTTTCCGCCGGTATTCCCAACACATCAATCCACCAGGCCATACGGATTTGTTTCCACATTTCAAAATATTTTTCATCATCCCCCGGATTTACAAAATATTGCATTTCGGCCTGTTCAAATTCGCGCATACGAAAAACAAACCCACGGGGCGAAATTTCGTTCCGGAATGATTTACCAATTTGCACAATGCCGAATGGCAATTTATGCGGACACGCATCCAAAACATTTTTGAAATTCGTATAGGTTGTGGTTGCGGTTTCCGGCCGCAGATATGCGTTAATTTCACCGTCGGCCGTTGCACCAATGGACAAACCCATCATTAATTGATATGCACGTGGTGGGGTTAAATCAGTACTGCCACAATTATCGCATTTTGTTTGGTCGCGCATTTTATCCTGGCGCATACGGGTGCCGCATTTTTTGCATTCAACCAATGGGTCGGAAAAACTGGCCTCGTGCCCGGAATATTTCCACATTAAGCGGTTTGTAATAATGGCGGCATCCAAACCCTCGATATCATTACGGGAATACACCATGGCATTCCACCATGCGTCACGGATGTTTTTCATCAGTTCCACACCATATGGACCATAATCGTATGTTCCCCCCATACCACCGTAAATTTCAGAACCTGTGAAAATAAAACCACGTCGTTTGCATAATGCAACTATGTCATTAACTGTTTTTGCTGACATTTTAAACCCCTAAATTTTACCGATTTATTGTTATACAGAATTTGTTTGTTTGCAACTGTTTATTAAAATAAAAACAGGGGCACGCGCCCCCATTTTATATATATATGTTTTTTTTATTTTGCATCTGGCGCGATTGCAGATACCGGACATACCGCCGCGCATGTGCCACACGATACGCATTTTGCCGGGTCAATAACACATTTGCCATCTGCGCCGACCGAAATTGCACCAACCGGACATGCACCCATGCACGTGTGACATCCAATACATTTTTGAGGGTCTATTTTATAAGCCATTTTTTACTACTCCATTTTTGGTTTATATTTAATTTCTGTTTAACAAACTTAACAGATATTGGAACATTGCTACAAAAGATATATATAAATGCAACGCACCCAACACAGCCAATTGATTTTTTTGTGTGCCATCGCCCAACACGGCATATGCGCGTTTTAAGTTTTGCATATCGTACGCCGTGAACAGTGCGAATATTAATATTCCAATAAAGCACACAATTGTGCCAAATGTGCCGCCCAACATTTCAGGCCATATAAACGATGCCAATCCGACCAAAATCAGACCAATCATTCCCATAAACAGGAATATGCCCATAAATGACAAATCTTTGACCGTTTTATACCCGAATAATGCCATGCAGGCAAACATAACCGCGGCAATTCCAAACGCCCATAAAATAGTATATGGATTACCGGTTACTGCAATCAATAACAATGGTGTCATTACAATTCCCATTAAAATTGAATATATGAATAACATCATTGCGCCGGTTGATGGTTTGAAACTGAATGCGCGAACCTGGGCCCAAATAGACAGTGCCAATCCACCGAACAATAATATGTAATATACGACCGATAACCCATTTGCCGTGAATAATATTGTCCATAATGGGGTTGCCATTGTTGCCCATGCGGCCAGTGCTGTTACCGCAACGGCACCAAACATTAACGCAAAAATGCGCTTTAAATATATTTCCACACCGCCGCCGGATTGTACCCGTTGTGCGGCATCTGGTTTTGTCTTAATCGCAACGTTTTTTATTGCCATCGATTTTTCTCCTTGTTAGTTATGATATTATATAATACAATACATGGGGTAATTCAAGATAAATAAAAAAACTTAGACAACAAGGGGGCAAATTATGCCAGACAGTAAAAAAAGAACTAACTTGATCCAAGGTGTTCAACCGGTCAAGGAACAGTTGATGTTTGTAAGGGGTGAAATCAAAAAATGGAAGGGGATTAAGGCAACCGCCAAAACACCCAAGGAACTTAAAAGGGCCACAGATATGTTAAGTAATCTGGACCATACTTTGACAGATTTGGAAAACAAAGGAAAACGCAAAGTAACCGAAATAAAATATGGCAATAGTCGTTAATCCTATTTCACCGGTTGCTTTTTCTGTGTTTGGATTGGATGTGCGCTGGTATGCGTTGGCATATATTGCGGCATTCGTTGTTGGATATTTTATGTTGCGCGCGTTTGTGCGTTCCCGGGACAGCCAAATCACATTAAATAAAAAGCAATTGGACGATTTATTAACCGCCATTATATTGGGGGTTATAATTGGTGGCCGGTTGGGGTATGTGCTGTTTTATAACCTGGCGTTCTTTTTGGCGCATCCGTTGGAAATATTCGCGGTGTGGCACGGGGGAATGAGTTTCCATGGTGGCCTGATTGGTGTAATTTTGGCAACATTATTGTTTGCGCGAAATTTGGTTAAACATAATCAGACGATTGGCAATACATATAATACAACTTTTCGTATTTTAGATATATTGGCGGTAATTGCACCGGTTGGGCTGTTTTTTGGCCGCATTGCTAATTTTATTAATATGGAGGTTATGGGCCGTCCAGCCGATGTTCCATGGGCGGTGGTGTTTGCCGGGCAAACAAATGTTCCACGTCACCCCAGCCCTTTGTACGAGGCCGCCACCGAAGGCATACTGTTATTTGTAATAATGTATTGTCTGTACCGATTTACCGGGTTGCGTCGCCGGCCGGGTGCGTTGGGCGGTATGTTGGCAATGTTATATGCCGTGTTTCGGATTTTCTGTGAACAGTTTCGCGCGCCAGATGCGCAGATTGGATTTCTGTTTAATACAAATTGGTTAACAATGGGGCAAATGTTGTCGGCAATAATGTTTGTTGTTGGGGCGATAATTTTTGTTGCCGCATTTCGGAAAAATAATAAATAAAAACCGGCAATTTGCCGGTTTCTATTTAGCGTAATTTTTGTAAATACCAATCAATTGTTTTTATTATTCCATGATTAAATGTTTCATTTGCGCGCCACCCCAGTTCGCGTTCCAGTTTTGTTGCATCAATTGCATACCGCAAATCGTGCCCCGGTCGGTCCGCAACGAAAGTTATTAAATCTGAATATTTGGCATTTGTGCGTGGCATTTTTTTATCCATTATCGCACAAATGGTATTTACAATTTCCATGTTGGTACGTTCGTTATGTCCACCAATATTATATGTTTGGCCCGCGCGCCCATTATGGAAAATTAAATCAATTGCACGCGCATGATCCAACACGTACAGCCAATCGCGAACATTTTCCCCGCGCCCATAAATTGGTATCGGTTGCCAATTTACACAATTTTGAATGATTTTCGGAATTAATTTTTCAGGATGTTGTTTCGGCCCATAATTATTTGAACAATTTGACACGGTCGTGTTCAACCCAAATGTGCGATGCCACGCACTGACCAAATGGTCGGATGCGGCCTTGGATGCGGAATATGGACTGCTGGGGTCGTATGGTGTGGTTTCGGTAAAATATCCATCTGTACCCAATGCGCCATATACTTCATCGGTTGAAATATGATGAAATCTGTCGGATTCATGACCCGGTTTTACGCGGTGCGGCGCATCCATCCAATGACTGCGCGCAGATTCCAATAAATTAGATGTGCCAATAATATTACTGTTTATAAACGCCCGGGGCCCGGTAATCGAATTATCAACATGGCTTTCGGCGGCGAAATGAATTACGCCACGAATATCGCAATCTGTGAATATTGCATCAACCAAATTGGCATCGCATATATCACCACGGATAAATTCGTAATTTTGCATATCTTTGCATTCCGCCAAGTTATCTAAATTTGCGGCATACGTCAATTTATCCAGATTAAATATGCGATAACCAGGATACTTTTTTGCAAAATATGGAATAAAATTTGAACCGATAAATCCGGCACCACCAGTAACAAGAATAGATTTAGACATGCCTTATTGCCTTTTTGTTTATTTCTATCTCTCTCCTGTTTGTATGTAATATAACATTATTGCGAATATAGGCAAGAAATAATATAATAAACAGATAAATTGACAACGGTATGTTAGTACTGTATAATACGCGACGCTTATCAAACAACCCGGCGGAAAAAAGTTTCGGATGGGTGAGAGCCGCGGTCGATTGCGACGGTCTTGCATACGAGTCAGCAAGACAAGCGCAGCGCAGTCGAGCGCGAACAGCGAACAAAACCGTAGGTTTGAAAGACCGGCGGAAAAAAGTTTCGGATGGGTGGCAGAGCGGTCGATTGCGACGGTCTTGAAAACCGTTGTGGGGGCAACTCCACCGGGGGTTCGAATCCCTCCCCATCCGCCATAAAATAAAACACGCCCAACGGGGCGTTTTTTATTTTATGGATCGGTGGGGCGGATGAGAAACCCCAGGTTCGACAACAAGTAGATTTGACCAGTGCAACGCAGTCAAATCGTCACGGTTGCCCCGCAGCCGATGCGTAAGCATCGTGCGAGGGAATCCCTCCCCATCCGCCAGGAATATGACGCATCCCGTGGTAACCCCACGGGGTGTTCTTTTTCGCCCTATTCCCGGCGGTTTTTGTGGGCGACATTACCAGTGTATATCGCCGGTTATGCCCAATTTACCCAACTCCTAACCATTTATATACTTTGCCTATTTCCGCCGAGGCAATTTATATAACAGCATTGTCCAATATAGAAAAGATTTTATTTTCCATATCTATTTTTGCCTTTGCGCCATAAGGTATTAAAAACATAGGATCTGTATGCCCAAAGTCTAAATTTGAAACAACTGGTATGTCCAGATTGTTTTCTGTTTTTACTACTTGTAAAACTGCATTGGCGTATTTATCAATTTCGTTTATTTGTACGTTTGCGGGGCGACCAATAATTATACCTGCAATTCGTTTAAGTATTCCTGTTGCGGCATAGTTTCTCATACACCTGATTACATAATCTGTGCTTGGTGCTTCTTCGCTTGTTTCTATAAAGAATATAACACCGTCAAAAGCGTCAATAGTTGGCCAAACTTTTGAACCTTTTAACATTTCCATAACTTCTAAATTGCCACCAATCAAACGACCTGTTACGTTGCCATGGCCATGAATGAATTTAAAGCCTTGGGATTCTTTTATTTGTCTTTTTATGTTTTGGTTTTTAGGGTCTTGCCATGGTAATTCTTCATCGGTCCAACCGTTCATATTTGGTTTTATTTCACCAATTTCAGAATTAGAAAATAATGTTCGCTTTACAGAATCTTTAAAGTAATCAAACATACCACCATTTTCTGCAAAACCACCGCACATCATACAAGGTCCGTATATAGGTTGTACACCAGCAAACATAAAAGCGTAATGTAATACCGTATTATCGGAATACCCTAGTAATATTTTAGGATTATTACGTATTAAATCGAAATCGATATAAGGCAATAAACGAACTGAATCGTCTCCGCCAATCATTGGAATTATAGCTTTTACTTCTTTGTTTGATAAAGCCCAGTGCAGGTCGGCGACACGTTTTTGTGGATTGTTAAAATTATCTATTGGGTCAATCAGTGCATTTGGTGCTTCTACTACTTTAAGACCAAAAACTTCTTCGAGTTGTCGTTTCCCTGCACGATATCGTTCGGGATAAACTGCGCCACCAGACCAAGACGGAGATATAACTGCAACTGTGTCACCTGGATTTAATTTTTGTGGTTTTATAAGGGTAGATAAAGACATTTTTTGCCCCCTTTTATTATGTTATATTTATGGTATGTAATAAAAATATACAATTATAGCAAGAAAATAAAATTAAAAAGGTATGCAAAATAATTTTTCTTGTTCATTAAAATTATATGTTTTGGATACTTTGTCCAGGATATCGCGGACTGGCAGGTTGATTTTACCGCTTATAAGCTTGTTCGCGATAGTTGGGTTTATGTATGCCAGTGATAAATGCTTATAGACATAGCGCAGGGCTACATGTTCGTTCCTTGCGATTGTATCCACATCGCCACATTCTTCGTACATTTCACGATATCGCCACGCCGTTGCAAAGGCCTTGACGATAAGGTTGTTGTTTTCTGTAATTGTAAGCAGGCTTGTTTTTGCTTCGCTAAATTTAGTGTTTGTATGCCTGCGAAAAACTACTGGAACGGTTATTGTGACACTGTGTTCGTTTGTAATAAATTCCATTGGTAAGCTTGACTGATTTACATATACATCTGTAACGAATGGACGTACAGAATTTGGCGATATATCCAAATAGATAATCAGTTGCTGCATTTACGCTTACCTTTCCCCGACAGTCAAGTTAAATAGATTTGTTAGTGTGGTTGTCTTGACAAAGTCGCTCTTGTCTGTAAAAATAAAAAGGAAATGAGTTTATTAAAGACAAATTTTTTCTGTGATTTTAATAAAGCACGTTTTTGTGTTCGTGGTTTTTATTACGCCTATTAACCCCTTAAGGTGTTATGGGTTTAATCGGCTTTGGCACCTTAAGGGTTATTTCTGCCAAAGCCGGTTTTTATTTACCATAAACACAAAGAGGGCATATTATGAAAACAAAAGAACAGATAATAGATGAAATTTTAGACAGAGGAATTATTGTTGATATTATTCCTTCAAAAGCAGAATTTAAACAGCGTTTATTAAATGAAAAATTAAGATTTTTTATA
Organism: uncultured Alphaproteobacteria bacterium; assembly: GCA_944389595.1. Lineage (GTDB taxonomy): Bacteria > Pseudomonadota > Alphaproteobacteria > Rs-D84 > Rs-D84 > Enterousia. The sequence goes on from CALXMY010000001.1 coordinate 133,453, forward strand.
GGGGCAGATCCAACTAATACATCACTGCACTTGTCGCACGCAAAGAACTTTATGTTATTGGAAGAATTTCGTAAACTTGGGCATGAAGTAATAGTTTTGTTTGGCGATTTTACGGCATGTATTGGTGACCCATCAGACCGTAATTCTGCACGTGCTAGATTGACACCAGAACAAGTTAGGGAATTTTCAGCTGATTGGATAAGGCAAATTTCTCCACTCATAGATTTTAATGATAAAGTAAATCCTGCCAACGTTGTATTTAATGGGCAGTGGTTAAATAAATTATCTATGCGTGATTTGATAGAACTTGCATCTAATACAACAGTACAGCATTTACTAGAACGTGATATGTTTCAAAAAAGAATCAGCGAGAATAGACCAATTCATTTACATGAATTCCTGTACCCGTTGTTTCAAGGCTTTGATTCTGTGGCTTTAGATGCAGATGTCGAGATGTGTGGTATAGACCAGACATTTAATGCACTAATGGGACGCACTTTGTTAAAGAAACTAAAAAACAAAGATAAGTTTATTGTCTGCAATAATTTAATGGAAAATCCCATAACGGGCGAGTTAATGTCTAAATCTCGCGGAACTGGGGTTTTCTTGAATACAGATGCGAATACTATGTTCGGGCAGATTATGTCATTGCCGGACGAAATGATACGTATTTTGCTTATAAATAATACTCGTGTGTCTTTGGCAGAAATAGAAGCACTGGATATAGAACACAAGCCAATGAGCGCAAAATTATTTACGGCAAAAACAATTGTTAGTATTTTGCACGGACAACAGCAAGCAGAACAGGCCTTGCAACATTTTCAAGATACTTTTTCTAATAAAGTATTTCCTAAAAATGCCCCCGAAATTATTACAGAAAAACAAACTTTATCTGTGTTTGATATCTTAAAATTGGGCCTGCCTTCACAATCAAATAGCGAGATTCGTAGGTTGATTGCACAAGGGGGAGTGATAATAAATGACATTCGTCAAAATGATGAAAAGGTTGTTTTTGAAACAAAACTTGGCTTGAAAGTAAAAGTCGGAAAAAGAACCTTTTTCAAAGTACTTTGTAAATAAAGCCCGCTGGGGCTTTATTTGTTTTTGTAAATAGCAGCTAGTTGTGTAATTTTGCGGTGTAGACGGCGTAACAGGATTCTGTCGCGACAGGGCAGGTATCCGTTATTACGACGTCTGATACGATGCTCCATTTTATTCAAAATGCGACAAGCACAATAATACAGCATATTGTAGGTAAGAAACATTGTTTGGCTTGATATCTTCGTAAGATTTATACTTCATGCGACACCTTTTTAATCAGTTGCCGCATTTACGCTTACATTCCCCCGAAAGTCAAGACATAGATTAGTCTACATCCATGATGTTATCGGCCCACAATTCGCATTGTGTCATTATTACTTTAATTGCGTCTTCCTGATCTTTTGGTGGATAGTTATGCTTTTTTAGCAATCTTTTTATTGTCATGCGCATTGCAGCACGAGCGTTTTCTTTTTGGCGCCAATCGACTGTTTTATTTTTTCGCAAAGCTTCCGTAAGTTCTTTTGTAATTGCTATTAATTCTTCGTTTTCGTAAAAATCTTTTACGGCTTGCGGTTTGGTTAATGCATCATAAAAAGCCAACTCTTCTTGCGTTAGGCCTAAGTCATCGCCTGCTTGTTGTGCAATAGATATTTGCTTTGCTAAGTTTAACAATTCTTCTATCACTTCTTCATTAGTCAGCATGCCGTTCAAGTATTTATTCATCACGGTTTGTATAATTTCGCTGAACTTTTCAGATTTTACTACGTTTGTTCTTTTATATATGCGAATTTGTTCGTTTATAAGTTTTTTAAGAATTTCAACGGCTATATTTTTTTCTTTCATCTTGGAAATTTCGTCCAAGAATTTAGGATCAAACAAAGAAAAGCCTTCGGTGGTATCTGTAGAGAACAGGTTTATAACGCCTTCGCTTTTTATACTTTGTTTTAATAATTCATTAATTTTATCGTTCAGTTCTTTAAGGGATAGTTTGTTTCCACCAGATCCAGCAAACATCAAGCGTTGTAATAATACACGAACCGTTTCAAAAAAAGCCGCTTCAAAACGTAGATTTTTTTCTACGATAGAAGAGCACAAAGACAGTGCTTGATGCAACAGCAAGGCTTCTTTGCGGAACGATTCCCTGTTATCATTTTTTGATATATCTAATATAAAGTTCAATGCACCGCTGATTGTGGTTGCTCTTTCTAAATCGGTTCCTGTTAAAAATTTGGAATAATCATAACCGTGCATCAAAGAACGACACACATCCAATTTTTCCAAGAATTTAGGATATGCCACAGTAGCAATATCAGGGTCGCCATAGCGTTTTTTGTCACGTGTTGTGTAATCGTTCATTGCCTGTTTTAATGCTGACGCAATACCGATATAGTCAACAACCAGACCGCCTTCTTTATCTTGGAATACACGATTTACGCGTGCGATTGCTTGCATTAAATTATGGCCTGTCATTGGCTTATAAACATACATAGTTGCCAATGAAGGAACGTCAAAACCAGTCAGCCACATGTCAACGACGATGGCAATTTTTAACGGACTGTCATTATCTTTGAACTTAGCTGCCAATTCTTCGCGATAAGATTTGTTCCCAATAATTTTTCGCCATTCTTCAGGGTCTTTGTTTGATTCTGTCATAACCAAAGCAACTTTTTCTGTCCAGTTCGGGCGAAGTTCCAAAATGCGTTCATATATTTTCATTGCGATTGTGCGAGAATATGCAACTATCATCGCTTTGCCGGTCAGCAAATGTTCGCGGTTGTTTTCATAGTGATCCAGAATATCTGTTACCAAAGAATTGATAGTGTTATCGTTGCCTAAAACAGCATCCAGTTTGCCTATTTGCTTTTTGCTTTGTTCTAAAACTTCAGAATCTACGGCTTCTGCTAATTCATCGTATTGTTCGTCAATCTCTTTTATTACTTTTTCATCCAGTTTTAGTTTAATTACACGGCTTTCATAATAAACAGGGCGTGTTGCACCGTCTTCTACGGCTTGGGTCATGTCGTAAATATCTATATAATCGCCAAATACTTCACGAGTATTTCTGTCTTTTGCAGATATTGGTGTGCCTGTAAAGCCAATATAAGTTGCATTTGGTAAAGCATTTCTGATTATACGTGCGGCCCCGACAATACGTTTTGCGACATCATTGCCGTTTTCGTCTTTTGTCATTTTGAATTTTTCGGCCAATCCGTATTGACTGCGGTGTGCTTCATCCGCCATTACAATGATATTTGTTCTTTCGGATAATGGCTCTTCGGATTCTTCAAATTTCTGCATAGTAGTAAATATAATTCCGTTTGCCACACGTCCGTCCAACCAGTTTTTTAATCCAATGTCTGTATCAGAAGAATTTGGACCACACTTTCTGCAAGTAGCTTGTACTGGCACCTGACGCAAGAAGTCTTGGCACTTTACAAATTGTCCATATAGTTGGTCGTCTAAATCGTTTCTGTCTGTAATTACAACAATTGTCGGACTGGTCAATGCCGATTGTAATAACTTGGCATAAAATACCATGGATAAGGATTTGCCGCTGCCTTGGGTGTGCCAGAAAACCCCGGCTTTGCCATCTGTGCCGACTGCATTTTCTGTGGACGCAATCGCTTTGCGAACAGCAAAATATTGGTGGTATGCGGCAAGTATTTTTACATCCTGTTTAGATTCTTTGGAAAAACATATAAAGTTTTTCAATATATCTAAAAATCTTTCTTGTTCAAACATACCCATAAAGAAAGTATCAAATTGTGCGAACTTGGTATTTTCATAAGTCCCATCTGTTGTTTTCCATTCCATAAAGCGATCTTCGCCGGCGGTAATAGTTCCTGCTTTGGATGTTAGTTGATCGCTCATCACGCAGAAAGCGTTGTATATAAACATAGAAGGAATTTCTTGCATGTAATTGCGCAGTTGGCGGTAAGCTTCGGACACTTCTGTTTCTGCCCTGGATGGCGATTTTAATTCCATAACGACGACAGGAATTCCATTTAGAAAAACGATTAAATCGGGTCTTTTTTCGCTGTTTTCAATAAAAGTCCATTGGTTAGCAATAATAAAAGAATTATTTTCAATATGTTTATAATCGACCAGATAAACGATTTCGGAACGTTGTTCGCCATTTTCAACATAAGAAACCTCAATTCCATTTTGCAGAAAATCAGTAAACAGTTCATTTTTATGAATTAAATCTGCATTTTCAAAGAACTTTATTTTATTAAAGGCAATATCTAACAATGCGTCAGACGTAAAAGGATTCAGTTGTTTTAACTTGTCTTTCAAAACGCTTTCATACAAAGGGCTGGTATAATCACGTTCAATAGCAGGGCCATAAACATGTTGATACCCCAAGTTTTGAAAAAGTTCAATAATAGAAAGTTCATAACTGTTTTCTGTGTATGACATACAATTTGCCTTTTAATGTTTTATTTCTGTTAAATAGTTGACAACCTATATTTTTTATGACACTATAATATCAGAGGTTCGGCTGAGGAGTTGCTAATGGTGGCTCTGACTGCATTACCTCTTCTTTTTTGTTTGATAAGGTTTTTTATGAAGTTTTATACTTTCAATTCGAACTTTTTTACCGTTTATGACCTTGTTATAAGTATATTGTAATTTTTGGATTTTATTTTCATATCTATCTTGAATTTCTTTACGTGCGGCTGCGGTCATTCCATGGGATTTTCTGTATCCTGTATTTATTATATAAATACATACATCCGCAACTTGAATTAAGTAATTTATATCAGATTCTATAAACAAAGGTTCTGGTACGATCCAATTTGCGTGTTTTTGTCCAGATATAGTTTTTGAAAAATAATTTGTAAGCTGTCTTTTAAATTTTTTATCGTATTCTTTTTCGCATTGGTCCATAATTAACAGACCGTCTTCACGTTGTTTTTCCAAAAAACTTGCAAAGATTTCCATCAAAGAAACATGGTCTTTTCGCAAATAATCTTCAAATTCAAAATCTTCCGGTTTTTTTATACCTTTTTCAATCAAGCAAGCAAAAATTTTTGCTTTATATTTAACTAATAAAGAAATTATTGCATCTGCCATTTTCAGAGATGCCTGTCCAAAAGCGGTAAAATCTTGTCTGGTTGGGCTTCTATGTTCCAGATGTGCGGTTAGAAAACGTCTGCAGCCTTTTTGCCTTTCTTCATCTGATAACGTCGGACCTTGGGCAGCCCACTTAAAGCGTTCCTTGCCAAGCAGCTTAGAGCCTTTTATTTCTGTCTTAAATTCTGACAGTTTACATCCAAATATTTTTTCTTCAGAGCATTGTATGTCTTTTAGCAAATCAAAAACGTTTACGGTTGCGATTGAAACACCTCCACGAACTTCATAGTTCATGTTTTTGTGGTCGTGTCCGCTTTCGTCCATAAACAACAAATAACTCAATTAAAATACTCCTTTAGGACAGAATTATATTAAAAAATATAATAAAATCAAAGGAAATAAAACTTATTTGCTACCGTTTATATCAGGTCTGAAATATCTACCTTTGACATGTCAATTTCACCCGACATTAACTTTGGCAACAAAGAATCCCGTATTTTGTTTAGGTTGTATATTTCTATTGTGTTACAAATTATATCATCAAAATATGAATCAAGAGTGCTAGATATTTTATTTGTTTCTGTTTCAGAGTATGTAATATTCAAGTTCAACATTTCTATCGGACTTAAGTTTTGTTGAGCTGTACCTTTAGAAATGTTTTCCATTTCTGTTTTAAAAGCCGGTTGTCTTAATACAAAATATAGGAATGCGTGTAAGTTCGGTTTTTGGGGCAAAATTTTTGCTACGCGCTGATTTAGAAGTAAATTTTGTTCGCATACAATACCAACACGTCCAACATTTCCAGTTAGTGATAACAAAATATCACCGATGCGTAGTATACAGGTTTCTGAAAGCTTTTCTGGTATTTTATTTATGCAAGACGCACCTTGTGAATCTACCTTTCCATCTTGTACATTTTTTATAGTTATAATTTTATATTTACCATTTGGTAAATAGTCTGTGCTTTTAAATGCAAAACCATTAGCAAAGTTTAACACTGTGCCGAGTGGGCATTTTGTGTTTATGCTTTCATTGTATTTTGCTAACAAAGCTTGGGCTTGTTGTTCCAGGTTAGAATTTATCTGATTATTTAATTCAATCTTGTCATCCAGTGCGGACAACACCCCCGCAATCTTCTTCTGAACGTCAATATCTGGTAAATCAAATTCATATTTACCAACAGAGTTTGCACTAATGTTTGGCTGGGCTGTTTCACTGTCGATATGGTTGAAAATGTATTTGTTAAAAGTCGGGTGCGACAATACATAAAATAAAAAGGATTTATTTATTTTGTTTTCAAGCGGTTTAAATAATAAAACACGTTGATTTACATATGCTGTCCCAGATTTAATCATACCAAGTTTACCAATAGTAGCACCCGTCATGGCCAAAACATAATCTCCTGTCTTGGCTATAAATTTTGATAATGTATCTTTTTTATAATTTGATATATCAACTCCAGACAGATTAGTCATGTCCACAGTTGGTGGGGTAATATTGGTTATTTTTATAACTTTATCATCACTATCATTAAAGTGCTGGGCTTTAAAAGCAAAACCTGGAATTAAAGTACATACATCAGATAAAAATACTTTGTTCATAAAAATACCCCATTTATTCTTTGATAAAAGATATATAAGCATCCCCAGTTATTTTGCCATCTGCAAAACGTGTAATTATATAACGATCTAATTCTAAATCTAGATATACGCCGATATGGTACTTATAATCGCCCTTGGAACATGTAAAGGCGGTCAATTTCGCAGTATCTTTTATATCGTTTCCTTGCTCTTTTTTTATTTCAATCACAATAATGTTGTTATATTCTTTCGTGGTTTCATTGTTTTCACCCCGGACGTGTAGAATTATATCTGGTCTGGAATATGTTGACAGGTTAACGTTATTTTTGTTTTGTGTTATAAAACAATTTTTCTGATTACATTTTTGACACTTTGTGTATGCATGCTTCGGTTCGTCTAAATTTCTGTTGTATTCTACATCTACACTATATTTTTTGCTGTCAAACCAAGGGCATTCTTGCAGTTCTTTTTCAAAATAATATGCAATCCTATGCGACATATCTTGTTCATGAATGCGATTTTCTAACAAGTATCTGTCATTATGATAAAGATTTTCCACCGCATCTTTTAAAATATCAAGAATTTCTTCCAAGTGTTCTTTCATTTTTGTTACCTTAATATCTTAGTCTTCTTTTATATTAGCAGACTCCAAGGTTTAGGTCCAGGCTAGATATGTTAACATTTTTTGTATAGATGACTGTCTCTTATATTCGGTTGATGACAAATTCTGTTTTAGTTTTATTCTTAAGTTTTATATGGATAAAAATTATAACTAGATACATTTCCATCGTGTTGCAATTCATATTTTTTATTAGAGTTAACAGATATCATATCTGTTCCGTTACGGATTGTTTTTATACATACACCATCTATCAGTATTTCTGCAAGCCCAGAGGTTGTTATTATAAGCACGCCATCGGAAGGGAATGAGTAAACAGTACCTGTAGCCCCAACAGATAGTGCTATGCCAGAATTAAAATTTATTTCTTGAGGTTTAACCAATATCTGTGTGCTCTCCACAATATTAACTCCCAATACTTCATTTGCGTGTGGTTCATATATGGTATCGAAAGTATACATATAATTATCTATCTGCATTGTAAATCTTATTAAATAGCTAGAAACTGCATCATTGCCCTCGCCACCTTCGCCCTCTACAGGGGTGCACGAAATAAAACTATCAATTTCGCTTTTCCCTAATGCATGTAATCCTGCCATTTCAATAATCTTTTCCTGCAAGTAGGTGTCATTTATAAAAGTTTCTTTTATGATTTCGCTTTGATTTATATCAAATATTGAGTTTAATACTGCAATCGTCTCATCAATACTTGAACAAAGCTTTATATTTGTATTTCGTGTATCAAAACACGTATTAAAATCATTGTCTGCAGATACAAAAATACCAGAGTTTTTTTTACCTATGTGCTTAATAAAGGTTTCATAAATTAATACATCTTTAAAACATGCATCTGTAATATCTTTGCCAGAGCCATTCCCCTTTTTTATAAATTTAAAAGGTGGCACAGAATTTAAGGCGTTTACAACTATACGTCGTATATCTGACCTGTTTTTTGGATATGGAATGACGGATATTGAAAATATGCGCAAAAAATCATCTAACAATTTTGCAGCATTTTTTGCATATTTTGTTTTATTTGGAATATGAAATTTATAATCTACATATAAGATGTCGCCAAACTTAGCAATATGTTGCTTTATAAGGTCCTCAAAAGACTTTTTTTGAGATGTAAAACATTTTACTAGGTGATTTTGTAATTCCATATAAACTACTTCAGATATACATATTGATACTTTTGAAGTCAGCTTATTAGAGTCCAAAAAATTTTTTAAATCATGTAATTCTTTTTTCTCAGGTATTTTTGACAAGCAGGCAAGGCCATCATTTGATTGATGTGTTTCTAAAATATTTGTATCAAGAAAAATGAACAGCTTTTCGCCAACATCAAACTGCATGATTATTATATCTCCCAGCCAATTGCTTTCAGTTGTTTACGGATTTCTTCTTGTAATTCATCAGATTTTGTAAACATTTCGCCCAGTTCTTTGGTCAGACGAGACATTTTTTCTTCAAATGGTTCGCTGTCTTCTTCTTGGTCGGCAATGCCAACATATCTGCCAGGGGTTAATATGTAATCTTGTTTTGCTATATCTGCGGTTGTTGCAACTGCACAAAAGCCTTTTTCATCCGTCAATGTGCCATTTTGGAACGCTTCGAATGTATCTGATAACTTTTTAATGTCTTCGTCCGAAAAGTCGCGGTGTTTTCTGTCAACCATATGACCCATTTTACGCGCATCTATGAACAAAGTCTTCCCTTTTTGTGGCTTGTTTTTGGAAATAAACCACAAAGTGACAGGTATTGTCACGCTATAAAATAACTGTGTCGGCATTGCGATAATGCCTTCTACTAAATCTGCTTCTATAATTCTTTGCCTTATATCGCCTTCGCCACCAGTTTGGCTGGACAATGCACCATTTGCTAAAACCAGGCCAATTTTTCCATTGGGTGCCAAGTGGTGTATCATATGTTGAATCCATGCATAGTTGGCATTTCCTGCCGGTGGAATTCCGTATTGCCATCTGACATCGTCTTGTAATTTTTCTTGGCCCCAATTTGACAAGTTAAATGGTGGGTTTGCCATTATTATGTCTGCACGCAATGACTTGTGCAGATCGTTCATAAATGTGTCTTCGTGATGTTCGCCCAAGTTGGCATTTATTCCACGAATTGCCATATTGATTTTTGCCATCTTCCATGTGTCGGAATTTGATTCTTGACCAAATACACTGATGTTATCACGATTTTGGCTGTGTTCTGACAAGAATTTAACAGACTGAACGAACATTCCCCCCGAACCACAACACGGGTCATATACACGACAACCAGCGTATGGCTTTAAAATTGAAACCAAAGTTTTTACTATACTTGATGGGGTATAAAATTCACCGCCTTTGGTGCCTTCGTATTCGGCAAATTTTGCAATACAATATTCATAAGTGCGACCCAACAAGTCTTTGTCTTCTTGTACGTCGTCCATATGAATTTCGTTCGTGAACAGGTCAACAACTTCGCCTAAAACACGTTTGTTCAATGCTTGGTCAGAATAAATTTTGGGTAATACATTTTTTAATGACTTGTTTTGTGCTTCTATTGCACGCATTGCATTATCTAAAACAATTCCGATTTCTGGGGTGTGGGCCTGGGCAGCGATTTTGTCCCAACGGGCTTCTTCTGGAACATAAAAGACATTTACTTCGGTATATGCGTCTTTATCGTTTTCAAAACCTTCGCCTTGGGTAAGTAGTTCTTTATATCTTTTGTCAAAAGCGCATGATATATAACGTAAAAAAATCAAACCTATAATAACTTTGCGATAGTCTGCAGCTGGGATGTGTCCCCATAAAACACAAGCCGCGTTCCATATTTGTTTTTCAAACCCTATATTAGTGTTGTTTGCTTTTGCCATAACTAGCCCCCACATAATAAATAATCTTTTGATAAGATTAGCAATAAAATCAGTTAAAAGCAAGGGCGTAAGCCATCGCATAGTAATCTTTTGAGCATTTGGTTTTATTATTGCAGAGCAACGATTGCTGGACTAGGATGTAAAGAAATCCAATAAATAGAAACATGCGAGGTAAAATATGTCAGGACAATCGTTTGAAAATGAAGAGCTGTTTTTAGAAAACTTGGCCAAAGCATACACAGAATATGATGCAAAATATATTTTGCCGTTTTTGGCAGATGATTTTAAATATTCCTCATTTTGGGTTGCAACACCTGATCTGAGTAAGGAAAAATACGCCGATTACATTGTTGCTAAACTGGCGACAATGAAAAGACTAAATACAATAAATCGCTTTTTTATGATGTATGAACAAGGAACCGGTAAACCATTTTTATTGGTTGGCTCTAACACACCAGAAGGCGGATTTGGATGTTTTGATGTAAAGACAAACCAAGATGGGAAAATAAAATCATTGGCTATCATGCCAGCTTCTTTTTATCATTTGGAATATAAAAACAAGGAAGAATTCGACAAATTCTTAAAATCATTGTAATCTATAGCACTGCTATGGCAATTTGTTTATTTATATTCTCAGCTGGACATCTTTTTGATATGATGTTTCCTGTTTGTTGCTACTCAGGCTGGGGTAAGATTGCTTTTGCTGTTATATTGTGTCATAATGCCTGTGTAAGTGCTCAAAAGGTTTGCTTATGTCAGACGCAGAAGTTTTTGAAAAAGCAATAAAAGAAAAACTTTGTTTGCTAAAAGATATTCTGTTAAAAGATGAAAGCAGGAGTGAGCCAAAAACCGGAATTGGTGAACAAATAAAAAGCGATTGGCAAGCGATATTAAGCTATTCTATTAAAAAACAAGCGTTGTACTGGTTTGATTTAGTCTTAGATAATATAGAAACGCAACAGATAAAAGCATACTTGTTAAAAAATCCAGGCCCAAATCGTAATAACAAAAATTACATTAGATTACGCATTAAAGATCTGAAGAACAAGGGTGATGCTTGTTACGACAAGGTAATTTATATTTACGAATGTTTGATAAAAGTCTTAGAGAATGGGCTTGACGATAAAAGAAAATTGGATTCCGCAAAAATTCAAATAAAAGAATTCAAGTGCCTATTTGATGCGGTGTTGGCGAACCCGTCAGAAGAAAGCATTAAATTTGTATATTTAAAGTACTTGCTGCTTTGTAAATTTATTAACGAAGTAAAGAAGTGGTCAAACGAAGATGAAAGTATAAAGGATTTTTTGCAATATGACTATTTAGCGGATATAAAAGTCAAACGAATATTTTTGCGGTTAAAACAAGAAATATTAGATTTGAGTAAACTAGTTTTCGCAGATGCTGAGGAAATTCGTAATCGATATGATAAATGGTATGACGCTGTCAGAAATTTGAAAGAAGATGTTCCTTTTTCTTTTGGTTTTGATATAGAAGATTTGATGGCGCAAATTTATGAAGCGGAACATCAGATTGATATATTTTACGATAAGCCTTATTTTGATGTAGAATCTGAAAAATATTATATAAGCCTTTTGAATAAATTTCGTAGTATAAAGCCTACGACAGTCAAAATAAGTAACTTTTGTGCTGGTAATACAGTTGTCGATCATATGTGGCGACGCAATCAAGATTTTTATCAATCTGAACGTTCAAAATATGATAAATGCCCAGAATTATACAAATTAAATGATCAGCAAGCTATTTCAGTATATAACCAAGAACGCTTTGTGTTGGTAAATGCTGGGGCGGGGTGTGGAAAAAGTACCACCATTATTGGCAAGGTTAGATATTTGTTGGAATCTGGTAAGGCTACGCCGGATCAAATATTGTTAATATCTTTTACGCGCAATTCTGTAAAAGATTTGAATTCTAAACTGGAACGGTTTAGTAATTTACGAGCCTGTACATTTCATAAAATTGGTCGTGATATAATAGGCGTTGACAAAGCGGTTGTCAATGAAAACGAAAGCCTATTCAAAATGGTTTTTGAGCAGTCGCAACAAGACAAAACGTTATATTCAAGATTATGGAAATGGATGGCTTATTGTAATAATGACATGATGGTATTCGATGAAAAGCATCCAAAAGAATACGTGGGGTACTTGGAGAAGACGAGAATTAAAACATTGCGTACATTACTTGAAACGTGCAAAGGGGAATTCGTTCGTAGCCAACAAGAGGCGATGATAGCTAATTTCTTGTTTGAAAATGGAATTGAATACGAATATGAACCATACTTAAAATTAGATAATCGAGGTATAAGGCCGGACTTTTTGTTGACAGAATATGGCATTTATATCGAGCATTGGGCTGTTGGATTAAAAGATGGTAAAGAAGTAACTCCATGGACTAATGGAACATACGTAAAGGCTAAAGAAGAGAAATTAGAAAGATATAAAAGAAACAACATAAAGTTAGTTGAATCTTTTTCTTACGATTTTGAAAAAGGAAAAGGGCTTGATACTGGTTTGGAAAAGTTGGCGCAAAAGCTGAAAGACTGTGGCGTAAAATTTTCCCCAATCTCCGAAGAAGAAAGAATCAAACACATTGAAAAACTAAAAGAAAAGCATTTGTTGTCTTCGTTAGAAAATTTATTAAATAGCTTTTTAAACTTATTCAAATCGGCCGGATATTCATCGGTTGAAGACATGCAAAAAGTCAAAGGTAACATAACTGCTAAAAACATTACACAGTGGGAATTAAGTAGGTGTAAGCTATTTTTTGACCTCTTTGAGCCCTGTCTAAAATTATATCAGGCATCATTAGAAGATAGAATGGATTTTAACGATATGATTATTCAGGCGACTAATTTGCTAAAAGCTGATAAAAGAACGCATCAGTATAAATATATAATTATTGATGAATTCCAGGACATTTCCAGAGATTTAATGGACTTAGTAAAAGCTTTACAACGTCAAACATCAGCCTGTTTATTCTGTGTCGGTGATGATTGGCAATCGATATATAGGTTCAAAGGGGGCGATGTTGGTTTCTTTATGGATTTTGAAAAAGATTTCCCCGATGTACGTAAGTATGAAATCGGTGAAACCTTCCGCAGCGGACAGAACTTGATTGATTTATCCAGTATGTTTATCAAAAAAAATCCTGCACAGAGCCAAAAATACTTGAAGTCAAGACTGGAACAGCAAACGCTGGTTCGCTCAGTAACTTATGGTGAAAATAACTTTAAAAATGCCTTGGAGGTATTGTTGGATTCTATAGCAGGTGATTTTGGACCAAATTGTAAAATAATGTTGCTTTTGCGTAATAGGTACGATTTGGAAATAATCAAACAAAAAGCCGTTAGAACCAAAGACTCTGTTCAAAATGATAAATATTGGTCGATAGCTGGATTGGGGCAAAATAATCTTGAGAACATAACATTAAAATACGAAAAGTATCCAAATATATCCTTTGATATAAAAACAGTCCATGGGGCAAAAGGATTGGAAAGCGACATTGTTGTTATATTTAACTTGAAAAGCGGAACTTTCGGATTCCCCAGCCAAAGAGCAAATGATATTCTTTTAGAATACTTTTTATGCAAATCTGATGAATATCCATACGCAGAAGAACGGCGATTGTTTTATGTTGCATTAACCCGTGCCAAACATGCTGTGTATTTATTTGTGCCAGAAGACAGTCCGTCTATTTTCTATGATGAGCTAATGACTATTGCTGGTAAAGGTGTACCCAAAGACACTCGAATCTGTCCAAAATGTCAAACAGGACATTTAATATTGCGTAAAAAAGACGGACACCTGTTTTATGGTTGTAGCAATTATGGTAAAAAGTTTACTAGTTGTGACTATACAGAACCGGTTGACGTAGCAGATAGTTAAGTGTTCGCTTTATCGGCGACAAAGTTCATTATTATGATAATTTCGGCTTCGTCAGAAAAAACACATACCACAATGTCAAAGTTGGGTAATATTGGCGCATTTTGGTTTGTTTTGTGTGGAATGGGGGCTGAAATAAAGTTCCCTGTTATTCGCTGATAATTCCCTGTTAGGTTCCGAAAACTTCCCTGTTATTTTTGTAGGGAATTTTTGTGCGGGGCAGGGTAAAAATCCCGAAAATATGCGGGCGCGTTCTATCGTGGGTTGTGTAAAAATTGCCCCCAAATGCCATTTTTTGCAAAAATTCCCTGTTTTTCCCTGTTTTTAACCCTTTCGTTCGTGTGTTGGGCGCAGGTCTTTCATAAGCCAAAGGTAAAAGGTTTCTTGCACCGCCAGGAATCAGTTATGTTTTGAATATAAAAACATATAGCACTCAAAGCCTCGGGAATTCGGGGCTTTTTATTTGTAACTCATCCACGGTATATCGCGCATTTTCAAAAATCGGCAAATAAAAACCAGTTTCTATACAATGGCCTTTTTCGCCCTGGCAGTCCATATTTAAACTTATTGAATTTATTGACTTTTTTGTGTGAAAAGCTTACTCTTCTTTCAAAAGGAAAGGTAAATGGCTACGCTACATGATATTCTAAATAAAATTAATGAGTTAAAGCAAGAGTTGGAACAGTGCAAACCCTTGTTACAAAATGGCCATGAGGATGCACTACATCTAATTGAAGAAAGTGCAGATTTTGCAATTAATAGACTGCAAAGTGAGTTTATAGGTATTGTAACTGGTGGTGAGCTAAACAATATTTTTAATTCGTTAAATACGATGGTGTCTTACATCACAAACTACAAATCAACAAAAAATATCGGGTATGTAAATAATGTGATAAATCAGATACCGACGCTTAGAAATAGCTTGGTGGCAATACCTGTCGGCACACTTAATAATGCAGAAGTGCGTAAATTAGTATCAGAATGTAAGCAGGCAAAAGATATAAATAGCAAGGCCATAGCTTCGTTTGAGAAAGAACAGAAACTTCTGAATGATAAGTCGGCGGCATTGGCAGAAAAAACAGCAAAGCTTTTATCTGATGCAACAACAGGTATACTATCTAAAGAATTTGAACGAAAAAGATCTACTGAATTAGAAATATATCAATTAAATACCATAGGTTTTGGTGTCATCATTGTATTAATAATAGGAGTATTAGTTTTTGGTGATCTTATTGTTAATTGGCTGTTTAATATAGGTGCAGCAAATACACCAATACAGATTGGTTTAAGATTTTTAACACGGTTATCAATAACGGGACCTTTAATCTGGTGGGCAATAGTACAAAATAAAAAAATGAATTTATCTAAAAAATTAGCAGAAGAATATTGGCATAAAGAAATTGTGGCGAAAACATTTGTTGGGTTGTCGGACCAGATAGATAAAAATACGGAAGGTGATACTGCTAAAGATTTAAGAATTAAGTTACTAAACTTAACTTTAGATACGATTGCAAAAGATCCGGCGGATTGCATCGGGAATCATAATGATTCAGATAATCCAATGAAAAGTGTTTCTCAGAAGGGATTAAAAAAGGTAAATGAAATCTTAGATACGGCTATCAAAGCAAAAGATACAATTGCAGGCTAGAATTGATGCTGTGGTGCGATGGCAAAGATTTCTTCCATGCTGTACACCTCTTTGCCGGATAAAATATTGTTCACTTTTTCGGGATGCATATAGGCCAAATTTAGATATCGATACAGACTGCGCCATGATGTCTGTTCGGATTTTACAACGTACTCCAAATCGCCGTGCTTTTCATACGCAGTGCGATACCGCCACGCAGTCGCGAACGCCCGCACAATCATATTGTGATTATCGGTCCGTGTCATCAGGCCACCGCGCCCCGCGCTATATTTATACTGCCTGTCCATTTGTTCAGCACCACCGGCCGCGCTAAAATCAACTCATCGCCATTACGCATAAAGTCTATTTTGTTATTTTGTGTATTGATAAAGTCTGGCCGCATAAATGTTCGCAGGCTATCGGCATCTGTATTGATGAAAAACGTTATTCGCCCGGGTGCGTAAATTGCCCACCGGATTAGTGTTTGAACCAGGCGTCGCCGCGCCATGTAATCCAGGCCACTATAATCAATCTGTTTCAGGGTATGCGCCAGTGTATCGGGCAGGGCGCTTAAATCAGAATTTAAGAACTCAACAATCGTATCGGTTGCCAATTTATCAACATCCCGCGCGGGTAAATATTCGCCCGCCCCAGCATAGTAATAAAGTGTGGGGCGATGCACGCGCACGGTACTTTGATTTGTAAAGCGTGTACCGTCCGCATTATATAGCCGTCCGGATAATAAATTGGGCGACCCATTTGTTCGCCCCGATTTATGATTTGCATTGTTTTCTAATTCCGCCTGCACGGCATCAAATAATTCCTGGGTTATGATTGGTGCGTGTTCGCCGCGGGCAATTGTTCCGGTAACTTTACATTCAACATAGCCCAGATATATTTTACTTCGCAGCATTCTGTGTAATGCCATTTTCTTAATCGGATTCCCGCCGATAACGCGCCCGCCATGGGTGGTCCATTTCTTGGCATAAATCCCAATGCTGGGCAGGTGCCGGCTCAAATCCTGAACTGATTTCATTTGCAGATATAATTCAAATATGGTCTGAATCTGTGCGGCCTCGGTCGGGTTGATAACTAACTTTTTATCAACTATGTCATATCCCAGCGGCGGGCAACCGCCAATCCACATTCCTTTGGCTTTACTGGCACGCAGTTTATCACGCACGCGTTCACTTGACACTTCTCGTTCAAACTGGGCAAACGACAGCAACATATTCAGCGTTAATTTTCCCATCGATGTTGATGTGTCAAACGACTGGGTAATCGATACAAAGTTTGCATTATGCTTATCAAAATATCGCATCATATTATGGAAGTCTAAGATTGATCGGGACAATCTATCAACCTTGTACACCACAACGGTATTAATTAACCCGTGTGCCATATCGTCTAGCATTTGTTTTAAGGCCGGTCGTTCCATCGTTCCACCCGATATGCCGCCATCGGCATAAGTCTTGTAATATTCCCAATCGTTAAAGGCTTGTGATGCGATGTATGCCCGACACGCCTGTTCTTGATTGTCCAGGCTATTAAACTCTTGTTCCAATCCGTGCTCGGTGGACTTACGAACATATACGGCGCATTTAATCTTTGGCATGATGCAGCCTTTTATTGGTTAATCCAAAGAAGTCATTTCCGGACACCTTGTGACCGCATATTTCTTTGGCGATGGCGGACAGGGTGCGATATGTTTTGTCGTTGTATATGAATTCGCCCCGGTCGCCAACAGTCACTTTGAATTCCAGCCCGCGGAATGTTTTTGTTATGGTGGTGCCCGAGTTCAGATGATATTTGTTTTTATGTACGCGACTCAGGCATTCGTCCGGATTGTTCATATATTTGCGCAACATTGCAGTGTGCTTTGCGGCGATGGTGGCATGCGCGTGTTCGCATTGGATATAGTACCATAATGCCCGCGCTTGGCGCCGATATGGATACGGGCTATACCGCGCCCATAACAGGGATTTTTGCTCAAAGTCCATATTTTCCAGTTCGGATTTGCTTTCGGGCAAAATAAAGAACGCTTTCATTTGGTATCCTTTGATTTCGCATCATTTCGCAGTTGCGCGGCGGCCTTGACCAAAATGGTTTGCAACACCCGCACCAGATACAATATGTCAAAATCCGGGATATTCGCCGGTCGCCCCAACGGATTACCCGATACGCCGGGCCTAAACCGCATCTGTTTTGGTGGATTTTTATAAGGCATAACTTCACTCCTATGGTCGTGCAATGAATGCTTACAAAGGGGCAGGAGTCAAGTTGAATGAATTCAATTAAATAATTGAAATATGTTAGTTGTTGTGGCATTATACTTGGTAGGCAATAAGGTGTATGTAACATAGCATGTCGAGCAATAATTATTCACCATTAAGATATCCTGGTGGTAAGGCAAAGGTTTTGCCGTTTGTTAAGGCGCTTATAAAAGCTAATTTTGAAACAAGCAAGGAAGTTATATACATAGAACCGTATGCGGGTGGTGCTGCAGTTGCGCTTGGACTATTGATAGATGGGTATGTGACAAACATTTACATTAATGATGCTGATCCTGCGATATATTGTTTTTGGGATAATGTGCTTAGACATACTCGGAAGTTTATAAATAAAATTCATGATACTGAAATATCTATTTCTGAATGGGAAAGACAATCGAAAATATATCGTGAAAATAAGCATAGTAATGCACGTCAACGATTTGAACTTGGGTTTGCAACATTTTTTTTAAATAGATGTAATCACTCTGGGGTGTTAAAGGGTGGCATTATTGGCGGAAAAAAACAACAGGGTAAATACACAATAAATTGTCGTTTTAATAAAGAGGATCTTATAAAGAGAATTAAACGTATTGCCAAGTTAAAAAATAATATTCATTTGTCGTGCGAAGATGCGCATTCGTTGTTAAAATCGAATGCTATATCTGAATTAATCTCTAAAGCAAGCTTGCTTTATTTAGATCCGCCCTATTATGTAAAAGGGAAACAATTATACAAAAATTCTTACACTCATGAAGATCATTGCAAGATTGCTGAATTAATGAAAAGTATAGATGGGGCTTGGATAGTTAGTTATGACGATGTTCCAAGTATTAGAAATTTGTATAAATGGGTAGATAGAAATAGAGTGTTAGATGTAAATTTAATGTATTCTGTTGCTCATACCAGTAAAAATGGCAAAGAAGTAATGTTTGTATCGAAAAAATTACAAACAATTCCAAACAAAGAATCAAAGTTTTAACTTTTTGAAAAACTAATTAAATCATAAATAAAGGTTTTTGTTGTGGTTAATCTGTTAAATGAATACGAGACGGTTACAGAAGCGGGCTATGAGTCCAATAAAGACGTAAAAATTGGGCATATAGATAGCATACTTGTATCTAGTTTTAGAACTTTGAAAGATAGGACTATAAAGCTCGGAAAGTTTGTGACAATTATAGCAGGTAGAAATGCAACGATGAAAACCTCATTGTTGGGCTTAATTGCGCATCCATTTGGTTCGGAAGCAAAAGATTGTTTCGGAGTCGCTCTAAAAACAAATTTAGCGAATGTTTTCAAGTTGTCTGATAAGCATGATGGCAATTACGAATATAAGATAAACTTAGTAGATGCAGAAGGTTCTAAAATATTTTCATCCGTTTATATTTATAAAAGAGGCGGACTCTTACAAAAAGGATTTAGGGTTGTGGTAGGGAAAAAACATCGAACAGGTGAAGGTAATTTTAATTATAATACATCCTATATGAGTTTTTCTCGTATGAATCCTATAGTAGAAACAAATGCTGTTGCTGCTACAGGTATTGTATTAAGTGATGCAGAAAAAGTACAATTAAAACAATTTTATGAAAGGGTGTTACCAAGCAAACATTATAGTGCGTTTGAAGCAGTAAAAGATAAAAAAATTAAAGAAACTTTTGGCCCCGCGGGGAATGATGTTCAATATGATTTTAGTAGTATTTCTTCCGGTGAGGATAATTTAGGTGCGATTTTTAATAAGCTCATAGCTTTTCAGAGAGCGTCAAATGCTGAACCTGGTGCTGGGAATGGCATATTTTGTATTGATGAATTGGAAGCAGGGCTTCATCCTTCTGCTCAGTTCGCTTTATTTAAATACTTTTATGAATGGGCGCAGAGAAATAAAGTCCAGATAGTATTTACTACACATTCAATATATTTAATAGAAAGAATATATCGTGAATATAAAGAAACTATGGATAGGGATGGGATTGGTATTAATTTTATTAGTTGTGCAGAAGCGCATGATGACAAGAACTATCCAATTCTATATAATCCAGAATATTCAAAAGCATATAAAGAACTAACGCTGGAAACACCCGAAGAGGTTGTTGCATCTCGCAAAATTAAGGTCTTATGTGAAGATAAAAGGGCAGAAACTTTTATAAAATATTTATTAGAAGATGAAGGTATTGTTTCAAAATTAGACATAGTCACAGATCGATCAGAAAACCAACCGGGAACACCGTGGAGTGCATTAAAACAGGTTTTGAAGGTGATATGTAAAACATTTCCAGTTTTATTGCCAGATGCATTTGTTGTTTTTGATGCTGATGTAGATGCGGAATGTTTGCGCAGATGTGACGAAAGAAAATTTACAAAATTGCCAGACGAAAATGGATATCCACTAGAAAAGCGGATTGCTGTGTTTATAATTGGGTTGGATAATTCCGATCCGATGTTTCGAAAATTTGACAAAGAGCAAGCCGCATTTTTATCAGATATGTCATATAATGGGATTCCAATATCGCTAACAGATATAAAGTTGTGCGATGACATCAGACCATTTAAAAGCTGGGCTAATAATGAACGATATTTTGATGATATTGTTAAAGAGTATGCCAATAGGCTTACAGATGAGAAGAATTGGTTTAGAAATGATGTATTAGAAAAAATGAATTTTATTTATTCGTCACTAGGCCTACCATGTATTTCGAAACCAGGTAGTTGGGAAGTATAAACAAGAATTTTTAATTTATAGAAATTTGAATATTGTTAATAATGTGTTGAATTTTCAAAGTTTTTGTTTATAGTTTTAAAAAAGAATTTGGAGTATTTATATGGTAAACGATATACAATATGTACCTATTGATAAACTAGTGTTAGATACAGAAAATCCAAGATTTGCAAATTTGTATTCTGGTAAGTCTGAAGCGGATATCATAAAGTATTTGTTAGAAGAAGAAAATGCAAAGGAGATAGTTAATAATATCATTAAGCATGGGGAGTATTTTCAAGATGAGATATTGTGGGTTATAAAGCAGCCTAATGACGTATTTCTGGTAAAAGAGGGAAATAGACGTACTGCTGCTGTTAAGGCTTTGGCATCGCCCGAGATGTTCGGAATACAAAATAGTGGTATAACAATAGAAAAATTGCCTGTTATAGTATTTGACGATTTAACTAAATTGGATGTCCGCATAAGGGAAAAACATGCAACACCATCTTTTCGAGCTTGGAGTCGTATAGCTAAAGCTTTAGAGATTTATAGATTGTATGCTTCGCATGCATCAGATGCGGAAATTAAAGCTGTAGATTCTAAAGTAAGCGATTTCTTAAAAATAGCAAATTTTTATAATGCTGCGGTAAAAATCAAAGGGGAATCATTTAAGGAACTGGTGCGTAGTGGCGGAGAAAAAGGTAATAAATTAACAGTTTTTGAACGACTTTTTTCATTCTGCGAGGACTGTGGCTATAAGTTTAAATCAAAAAATCAGGGTTATGCTATACAAATAGCAAACAGTGAGTTGTTTAAAAAATACATAGAATTGATGGTAGATTATCTACAAAAGAACCCAGAAACCACATACTATGAAGTAAATAAACAGGAAGACAAGCGAACTTTTTTGGACAAAATAGGTTTGTTGAATTATGCTAAGAAAAATCAACAGCTGGGGTTGAGTTTTAATACAGGCGCTTCTACAAAAGATAATGAGCCAATACATTCGAATGTAACAGCAGATGTGCAGTCAGATACTGCATATAAAAAGAATGAAGATAAAAAATCAGTAAGGGGTAGCATAAAAAGGAAGCCGGAGTTAAAACGAAAAGGGCGGCAAAAACAATTGGATGCAAAAATTGATGAATTATTTCTTGTGTTGAAGAGTAAGGATACGCCTAATGCTCGTATGGCGATGGTAAGGATAGTTTTTGAGTGCTGTTTGAAATGGGTTTTGGAAGAAACGAGATATAATGGCAAAAGGTTGCGTGATTATGATTATTTTAAGTCTGCATTTATAACAATAAAAGGAGACGCTAGACCTTTTACAGATTTTACCAGATTGTCCAGTTTATTTACGGTGTTAATTACCAACACCGCTATAAAGAATGCATTCAAAACATTTAAACCAGATGATTTACATCAAGTGATACACAATTATAATGTTTCGGCTGTATCCAGGGATTGTGATACAATGGTTGATAATCTTTTGCCATTGATTGAATTTTTGCTACAAGACGAAAACAATTTTATTGCTCAAATTGATACTAAAAAATTGGTTTAGTGGTTGTGCATATATTTTGTTTTAATCAATTGATTTAAGTATTTCTTTATGCAAAACTGAGATTGAACCCAGTGGGAATTGGGTTCGGGGCTGTGGTGGCCCACAAGTGTGGCATGAAATATGCCGTTATAATCCCCCGACCGTGGTCGGGGAGCCGTTTGTTATACAATAGGGCTTGCCCGAAGACAGCGGAACATTCACTTGTTGACACCAACTCCCCGACCGTCAAATTCCTGTTTGACGGTCAATATTATTTAGTGGGGCAGTACGTGTGCATTGATCCTTATGTTTTGCCGGTAAAATGGTTCGGGAACGAGAAAAATCCACGCCTGGTCATATTGCTATGCAACCCGGGCGGCGATCCCAAATGGCCAAAACGGTTGCCGGAATATGCAATGCAAAAAGATGGCGTTTATAAAGATGCCGGAATGTCTTTGGCGGATTGCTTAAAATACAATGATTGGTGGGATGACTTCTTTGACGTGTTTGAGAAGCATAAACTAAACCCAGCAGATGTCTTGCTGTTAGAGTTTTATCCTTATCACACAGTGTCATCGCGCGATTTTTCACATAACCCAGAGGAATGGAATGATTATGCGCGTGCGGCATTAGATTCAAATATTGAGATTCTGCGTCGGTACATAGCGCAGGGGCTGTCTATATTTGGGTACTATTGGGGCGACTGGCTACGCACGGTGCCAGAATTGCAAGATTACGATCTTTTCCACAAAAGCGAAGGCACTTGGAAAAAACAGAAGATTAAAGAGTTGGATGAATTTTTGACAAGAGGACTAGACTAATGCTCTGGGGTGCGATTGTTAGTGATATTGTTGGGGCTGTTTATGAGTTTGATAATATCAAGACTAAAGACTTTACATTATTCTCTGAACACGGGTTTATAACGGATGATAGTTGTATGACAATCGCGGTGGCCGATGCCCTGATGCGTTGGCGGCGTGACGGGGGCGATTAATCGGCGGTACGCAAATCTATGCGAACAATTGGTCGTGGATTTCCAAATATGGGATATAGGTTTCGCTTTGCCCGTTGGTTGGACTGTGATGACAATGAATCTTATGACAGTTGGGGCAATGGGGTGGCAATGCGTGTGTCAGCGGTTGGTTGGATTGGTCAAAGCATATCCGAAGTGAAACGTCTGTCCTATATGGTGACATCGGTCAGTCATGACCATATTGAGGGGATAAAAGGCGCCGAGGCGACAGCAGTTTCTGTATTCTTGGTACGCACGGGTAAAGATAAAAGTGACATTGCAAAATATATAACCAAAAATTATTACGATTGGTGCTTGTCAGTACCTGAATTACAAAACAATTATAGTTGGGACGGAACGTGTCAGTGCAGTGTTCCCCAAGCATTAGAGTGTTTTATTGAGCCCACAGATTTTGAAGACGCCAGACGCATATTTTTATAATTTGACACTTGGGTATTTCTTGATAAAATAAAGGTGTGTATATAACAAAGGTTTGCCAATGAGTCGTATGTAAACTTATTTTTTCTATCAAGTGCCCGAAATATTCGGGGCAGTTAAAGTTTACATAAAAGGCAATCTTATGAAATCTATCTCTTTATTAAATATCAGTTTTGCATATTCTGGTACAGACGATTTATTTACAGATTTATCGTACTCATTTAGCGCAGATAAAAAAGTCGCCATTATCGGTGATAATGGCGCGGGCAAAACCACATTGTTGAAAATTATTTCGGGCGATTTATTTCCGGATTCCGGGCGTGTGGTGCGCAATGCCACGTGTTACCTGTTGCCACAAATAAATACAGATACCACAAAAAGCGGCGGTCAAAGTCAACAAATCGCACTGATGCGGGCATTCGATTCTGGCGCAGATATTTTATTACTGGATGAACCGACGAACAATCTGGATGCCACGGCGCGTACAGAGTTTTTTAATAAATTGCGTGCATATCATGGTGGCGTGGTTGTTGTTTCGCATGACCGGGAATTGCTGAATCAAATGGATGTATTATTGGAATTGCATAACGGCATGTTGTCTGTGTTCGGGGGAAACTATGATTTTTATATTGCCCAGAAAAAACAAATACAGGAAAGCCTGGAATCAAAATATACGGATGCCCAGAAAGAAATCGCGCGATTAAACATGACCATGCGTATCGCGCAAAACACCCGCCAACATCACGAAGCCAAACAACAAAAAGATAAAAATAATAAAGCAAGTGGTTCCAGATTATGGGCCAACGCATTGCGTGGGAAAAGCGCAGAAACCGAGGCAAAACGCAGAAATCAAATCCAAAAAAAATTAATTGCCCAAATTGAACGTTCCGCGGATTTATCGATGCAATTACGAAATGATGTTATAAAAATTCCATTGCCGGACAAACGCGTATATGACAAAGAAATTGTCAGGGTGGAAAATTTGCATTTTGCCTATGGCGATCAGGTAATATTTTCTGATTTTAATTTTACCATGCGCACAGGCGAACGGGTGCGATTGGTTGGTGATAATGGCGCGGGCAAAACCACATTGTTGAAAATTATTTGCGGTAAATTGCACGCCGCCATGGGAAATGTAAAAACATACGGACGTATTGCGTATTTGAACCAAGATTTATCGTTATTAAACCCTGATAAAAGCGTTGTTGAAAATATAGTCGAATGTGCGGGAATTTTAACGCACGATGCGCATGCAATTGCGGCGAATTTTGGGTTTCGTGGCGATGCATCCAGAAAATTGGTAAAATTTTTATCGGGTGGGGAATTGCTGCGTGCGACTCTGGCGGCGGTATTGGGCGATAAAAATCAGCCTGATTTATTAATATTGGACGAGCCAACAAATAATCTGGACATAAAAAGCACAAACGTTTTGGAATCTGCGTTAAACCAATACCGTGGTGCAATTTTAATTGTATCGCACGATGAAATGTTTGTTAGAAATATAGATATATCCAGAACGGTCAAAATAGCAAATAATTTATAAAACCAGATAAAATACTTGAGATTGGATTTTTGTCACTTTATAATCCAACCGTGAAAATACGCAGAAATATTTTTTTGTTCAAATTATATTTTTTATTGGGCGATTTATGGCCCTTGTCTGCGTTGGCAATTGTATATTTCCAACAAATCAGTGGCTCATACGCATTGGCGATGGGCGTTTTTTCTGTTGCCAATCTGGTGCAAAGTATTTTGGAAATTCCGACCGGTGTTATGTCTGATCGATTGGGCCGCCGTCGAACCATGATAATGTCATCAAGTTTATATTTGGCATCATTTGTTATGTTTGCATTGGCGGGAAATTTGGGCTTGAATGTTTTATTGCTGATTGGTGGTGTTGTATGGGGATTGGCGGGCGCATTTGCATCGGGAACGGATGATGCATTTATGTATGAAACCATGCAGCAATTACGTAAAGAGGACAAATACGATATTGTATATGCCCGCAGCAAGGCATTTGGCCAAATTGGCCTGGGGTTGGGTGCGTTGATTGCCGCATTGGTCACGTATTTTTATTCATTGAATACGCTGGCGTGGATTTCAGCGGTATTGGGACTGGGCGGTGTAATAATATCTGTGTTATTTGTAGAGCCCGATGTTCGTTTCCGTGCAGAAAGCACATCATACCGGCATTTTATCGCAGCATTAAAAGAATTTGTAAAAAATAAAAAACTGCAAATTTTATCGCTTATTCAAATGTTAAACCGCGGAATCAGTTTTACATCGCACAGACTGGAAGGGGCGTATTTTAATATGTTAATACCAACATGGTTGGTAAATGTTACACGAATGATGAAACAGGCATGTGGCACGGTCAGTTTTTTCATCGCACCATATGTACGTAAATTTGGATTTTATAAATTATTGGTTACATCGACACTGGGCATGACAGTTATCAAGGCGACATCGGTTGTGTTAAATAATTTTGCCACACCATTTATTCAATCATGTGTAAATATTTTTTATGGTGTGTCATCGACTGCGGAATCGGCCTTGTTGCAAAAGGAATTATCATCAAAACAAAGGGCAACAATGGGGTCAATCGTGTCGCTGATGGGCGGCATTTTATCGGCGGTAATATATTGGATTGTTGGTATAATTGCCGACATATCATCTGTATACTTCGCAATAATTCTGTTAATTGCATGTAATTTAATCACAACCAGTGGATATTATTGGATGTTTAAAAAATATAAAAATAGGTAGAATTCGATTATGGATACAAAAAAATATTTGAATACAATTGTTTTGGTAAAAATGGATCGACCGATGGGGACCCAACATCCCAAACACGGATGGGTGTATCCGGTTAATTATGGGTATATACCCAACACAACATCTGGTGATGGCGAGGAATTGGATGCATACGTATTGGGGGTGACAGAACCAATGGATGAATTCGTGGGGCGTTGTATAGCAATAATTCATCGCACAAATGACAATGATGATAAATTGGTTGTTGTGCCCGATGGTGTAATGTTGGACAATGCGACCATTGATGCCCAAACTGCATTCCAGGAACAATGGTTTGAACATGTGATAATTACAGATTAAGCAATGAGCCCATATATGACAGATTTAACATTTGATAAAAATTTTGGAAAATTTAATGTGCGCGTTGCGGTTTTGGTGGAACATAACGATAAATTATTAACTCAAAACCGGGGCGACAGATATTGGTTGATTGGCGGACGAATTCATTTCGGCGAAGATTCTAAGCAAGCAATTTTGCGCGAAATTTCAGAAGAATTATGCTATATACCATCAGAAAAAGATAAATTAAGCTTAAATTTTATTTGTGAAAATTTCTTTATGTGGGATGAAATTCCGTGTCATGAAGTTTTGTTTATATATCGATTGATATTATCGGATGAATCCGAATTGATAAAAAAAGATAATTTTCAATGTGCTGATAATAAAGATTTTAATGAACAATGGGTCGATTTTGATGCCTTGGCAAATACGTCGCTGGTTCCGCGATTTATTTTGGACTATATTCGACACCGTGAATTTAAATATTGCACAATCAGAAACGATAAACTTACAAACTAGCACGATTTAAAAATAGTATTTTTACCGTTTTTTCTGCATTTGGCGCAGCGCATCCGCAACAATCAGTTTATCTTTGTGCTTTAAATGCCAATTGTCCAACGCGTTTTGATATAATTCTTCTTTATTTTTCTCAAATTCATCGGGCATATAGTCATTTTTTATCGAATTGCAAACTGAATGCGCGGGGAACAGATTGCTGGCTTCATCCTTGCCACCGTGACAGCGCGGAATATAATGATCCAGTGACATTTTTTGATTTCCCAATATTGGTTGGCCACATATGCTGCAAGTTGGTTGTTCGAATGCCAGTTCTATTTTAAATTTGATTGTAATTTTGTGACTCATGATATATTCAAATGGTTGTTAATTTTGATTAAAACTATACAAGCAATGTACAGAAAACCACGTATACACGTCAATGTAGAATATTGGAAAAAAATCAATATTTCATAAAAAAGATTCTTGCAAAATTATTACCGATTTGGTCTAATATAAAATTGTGGACAATATTATGGTGTGGTTATGCTGTGTGACAAAAGTTTTTCGGCATACATTATTCCAATACGTTCGGATGGCCGCGTTGCCCATTTAAAATATGGCGAAAAAGCATATGGTTTAATTGGTGGGCGTGTGGCACCGGGCGAAAAACTTGCTGATGCATTACGTCGCGAACTGGGCCAGGAACTGGGCCCGCATGCCGTTCAATTGGCGGATATGGCATGGGCGGTGCCGGTTCCGTATTCGTTTCGGCACACATCGCGTGCGCGTGCGGAACAACGTGGCGCTTGGGGCGAAGAACATCATATTTTTATTGCGCATGTCCCCGATGATATGGATTTGAATTTTTGTGAAACACGTCCCGGTGAAAATATATCTATTGAATGGGCAACACCGGACGAATTTGTGCAAATGTATCCCGTGTCACGCGATTTTTTTGAAACGCATATTATACCGAATTTAAAATGTCGTTTTTCAATGAATATTCAGGATAAATATTATCGCATGATTGCCAACGGCGACAAGGATATTGAACTGCGTCTGTATGATGAAAAGCGCAGATTAATGCGCAACGGCGATTTTGTGTTGGTATATAATGCACAAAAACCATCGGAATACATTATCGCAAAAATTGTGCGCATGCATTTGGCATCGTCGTTCGCAAATTTGTATAAAAAAATCAGTCCGCAACGTTGCGGTTTTTCAGGCGTTGGTGCCGCATTACGCGCATTAACAGAATTTTATTCCGATGCGGCCCAGGAAAAATACGGTGTTGTTGGTTTGGAATTGGAAATAAATGAATAAAAAAATCCCGCAATTGCGGGATTTTTTATCATATGGTGATTTAAAATGAATAACGTGCGCCTAATTTAACCTCGTGCGCATAAACAAATTCACCACCAACAGTTGATGAATTGAAACGGTATCCTAAATCCAACGCCCAATTTTCGTTGAAGTTATATGCAACACCGGCACTGACCTGCCATTCAAAACGGTACAGGGTATCGTTTGCAACCTCCATTTCACTTTCAAATGGTGAAACCTTTTGTAAAATCGTTGGTAATATCGTTGGTAATAATGCTGGCGGAATTTGACCTAGTCCAGCCATTAACAAATCTTCGTCTATATCAATTTCAACAGTTGCCTTTTGTCTGTATACGCCAAATCCGACACCCGCGCCAACATATGGTGTCCATTTCGTTCCAAAATCAAAGTCATAGAAGAAATTGGCCAAATATGAATTATGACGCACAGAAATTGAATTTTCGATTTCTGTTGGCACAGCAAGTTGCCCGATGCCAGGCATTGGTATATCCATTGGTATATCCAACGTGCCGTTATATATGTCATAATCATCCTCGGACGCGCTGCGAATTGCGACTTCCAATTCTGCGCGGAAATTGTCAATTTTAACACCGGCGGTAATTTCACCCGCAAATGCCATGTCAAAATCCATATTTCCACCGGCATTTGGTACAAACGCATTATCAAAATCATTGTGATCTAATTTTGACGCATCAAATTTAACGCGTTTCGCAGATGTATTAGCACTGTCGGCAACAATGCCCAAACCGACATATGGTGTAATTTCCATTGCGAATGCCGATGGTGCGAATAATGCCGCCGCCATAAATAAAGCAATTTTCTTTTTCATTGTTTCTCCTCTTGTAATTATTGGGTATGAATACCTATGAAAACTATCTTATATTACGTTTTATGTCAAATAAAAAATCATTGATTTTTTGTATTATATCACACCTTCGTGTTGTAACAATTTTATTTTTGTTTGAATTCCCGCGGCGTATCCGGTTAATTTCCCATTTGCACCAATAACACGATGACACGGAATAATAATTGATATCGGATTGCGCCCAATTGCGCCACCCACCGCACGCACAGATTTTGGGCACCCAACACGTGTGGCAATATCGGTATATGTTACATACATACCATATGGTATTTCACATAATGCGCGCCAAACAGAACGCTGAAATTCCGTGCCATGCGGTTCCAATGACAAATCTGATATTTTGGGACGAATGCCATTAAAATATGCGTCAATCCATTGTTGCGCACGTATAAAAACAGGGTGGTTATGATATCTGGGGGCATCGTTTGAAATATTTGCACAGTAATGTTTTTGCCCAACAAACCACAATCCACATAACGCGTCATTGCATGCGGCCATTGTAATTTTACCAAATGGGGTGTTGTAATCAGTAATAAAAATTTGATTTTCAATCATATAAAAATTATAAAAAATAAAACCCAGCGTGGCAAGTATAATAAAGTATAATTAAATAATAAAAAACCACCCAATTGGGTGGATGTTGTGTTTATTTTTGATGTAAAATTCGGCCGAATTCTTCGGGACTTAATTTTGCAACAGACACAATTTTGGACAATGTATTGCCCGATGGCCAGTGTGGTTTTCCATATTTGGATATGCGCTTGCTTTTGTTAAACGCCGTTGGATCCATTCCGCATGCGCGCGCCAATCCCGAACAGGACAATCCCATTCGTGCCGCAATTCTGTCAACCGCCGACCATATGTTATTATGTGTCATTTCTCTCTCCTTAATGTATAGTCCCGGATGTATTCTAGGACGAATTGAATAGTATCCTATATTCGCGTATTTGTACAGCAGTAAAGATTCCTATTTTTTATGCCCGGTAAAAAAAATTACCTTTTTACAACAAAATATTGTATAGTACATATATAAATCAGGGACTACATATGGCCAAAATATCGACGGTTTCCGAAATGGAAAATTTTTTGTTATCAAAATCATCAACCGACGATTTTGTGTTCAGTGCGAACAGACGCGGCATTCCGGCCAGGAATTTATCGGCTGATGATGTGCGGCGCGATGTGGCGATATTGGCGCGTTTATTAATTCGGGTATATGTTGGTTGGCCAGTGCATGATGAAATTGTGAAAATGTCTATATTGAAACACCTGGTTAACATTTATAACGATGCGCATGAAATGCCGGCCGATGAATTTTTCAAATTATTAAAACCTGTGGTGGCCGACATCCCAGACAACCATATATCTATCAGGTTTGGCACGCTTGGCTTTGGTACAAAATATAAAAAGCCGTATAAAAATGTTGGTAAAAATATCGCGGGTAATAAAATTGTGCGCGGTGAAATGCGCGATGGTGGTGTTGCGGCGATTGGATTTTCAGCAATGATAAAATCAGATGAGTTCAAAAATGCAATTGTTGATTTTGCAAAAAATATATTACCAAAATCAAACGCGCTGATTATCGATTTGCGTGGTAATACCGGTGGGAACAGTTGGTGTTCAGATTTATTTGCGGAATATCTGTGTGGCGCTTGGATTGACAGTATGCAGGCTGTCTATGTTCGTACAAATCGTGATGCCAAAGAATTTTTATCGGTTGTATACCCAACGGCCCCATGGGCAAATTTGCCCGAATCCGAAGAATTAGTTGTATGGAAATCGGGCAAAAATTATACGCCTGATATCACAAAAGCGTATATGAAACCGATTTATATTTTAACCGACAGACAAACGGGCTCGTCTGCGGAAATGTTTTTATTGCGAATGATGCATCACCCACGTGTGGTGGTGGTTGGTGATAATTCATCCGGAAAAGAAGTATTCGGTAATTGTGCCAGTGGTCTGTTGCCGAACAGTCAAATCAAATTCAATATTGGTATGAATTATCGTGTGTTGGCCCAGAAAAATTTTGAATTAAATGGCGTTACACCGAATATAATATGCCCTGAAAATACAGATGCCATGAACGTGGCGTTACGGGAAATCGCAAATCAGCGAATTTTGTCGCACGCAATGAAACCGAACAGTAACGCATTGAAATATTAACGTTGGCACGAAAACTGTTTGCCGTCCCAGTTTAGTTTTACGTAGTCACAATTATTGATTTTTGTATCGCCCATACCAACCAAATCCAAAATGCCGCGCATAATAACACTGTGTGTGGAAACGGCGATTATATCGTATGGGGTGGCTTGGGCAATGTCTGTAATTGCCGCCTGACCACGGGCCCAGCATTCGGCGCGCGATTCCCCACCGTCTGGTCGCCAATTGTTGTCGTTCAATTGCGATACCGGAAAAAACAGTTCCAATTGATTGT
The DNA here is from genome assembly GCA_944389595.1 of uncultured Alphaproteobacteria bacterium. Lineage (GTDB taxonomy): Bacteria > Pseudomonadota > Alphaproteobacteria > Rs-D84 > Rs-D84 > Enterousia. The sequence continues at coordinate 165,360 of CALXMY010000001.1, forward strand.
AATCCATTTTATATTCGGCCGGATTATCAGTCCCGTGTACGATGTGTCCATGCAATTTTCCATTGTTGCGTTCCATCAGGCGCGCGTCGGTAATAATCGGCACACCAATTTTATTGGCCACGGCACGTGCCGTTTCCATTGCGCGTGCCAATGGCGAAGAATACACCGCGCCAATTGCGGCCGTTGCCAATTTTTCTGCCAGTTCAGCGGCCTGGGCATGGCCCACGTTATTTAACGGGATGTCCAATTGCCCCATAACACGCCGTTCCACATTATAATCAGTCTGCCCATGCCGAAAAACATAGATTGTTTTTATTGTCATACAGCAAAAATATCATAACCCGCATAAAAAGTCCAATTAAAACCCGGCGAAATACACAGGTAAAATTTTATTTGGAATTTTTGTCCATATATTCCTGTGGACGCATTCTGCCCCATTGTACATTTGATTTCACTAATTTCGCAGGATTGCCCGCATATACCGCATTTTCAGTATCGAATTTTTTTGTTACTACACTGGCCATACCGACAATACAATTGTTTGGAATACGAGTATTTTTTAATATTCTTACCCCATATCCAATCCAGCAATGATTTCCAATTTCAACGGATGTTCCGACATTTATCAGGTTGCCATCCATATCTGTTATGTAATGCGTGTCTGTGCACCAAATTAAAACATCATTAGAAATCGTGCAATCCTGGCCAATATGAATTGACGAATTGTTTTCCATCAACAGCATATACAGACCATTTATGGTAACTTTGTCTTCAACGATAACTTTTGCACCATTGCACCGCGAATTTGGGCTGCCGATTTCTATTCTGGTATTAAACCGTCCTGCTTTGCTTTTTATTTCAACAATATTGTTATCGCCCCACACAGAAATTCGCAGGTTTGCATTATCTGGATTTGCTATATTTATTTGATTATTTTGGCCAAAGTCTTTGATTGTGGCCTTTGGGGGCGTGGGAGCTTCTTGGGTTGTAACTGTTTTTTGGGGCTGTTGTGAAACTTGTACAGATTCTGGGGCGATAACAGGTGATTTTTTCTTTTTTGATTTATATATTCTGATACCACAAAAATAAATACGCTTTCGTCCGTTGGGGCCACCAGTTTTTATTTTGATTAAATGCATTTGAAACTCCTTTGATGTAAAAACCACCGGCATATTCGGTGGTTGGAGGTTCAGAACTATAATGTGTTGAAAATAGCGGGCTTATTCATAATATATCGCCACCCTCCAACCCATTTGGGTCAAGGGTGTTTAATGTCCCCGCGGACACAACACATTCTGGGGTTCTGATGCCCCGACACGGTAACCAACCATGTCGACACTATTCTAGCATTTGCGAAGTCCATTCGCAAGATAATTAAATCGCGAATAAAATATTATCGCGACTCGGCAACAATCCCCACCGATTTACGTGGGCAAGCAGAGATGTGGAAACGCGTATATAACACCGCCGCAGGCAAAGGCACGATTGATGAGTATATGATGAACTGGGCGCGGTATGCAAAATAGATTGCTATTTGGTTTTGTTTATTGTTAGATTGTATACAGGTGTCCGCCCTCGATAAACCGGGGGCTTTTTATTGTGCAAATTTTGTGCAAAAAATGTGCAAAATTGTGTCAAATTGTGCAAAAATATGACATAAAATGCAAAAATTTAACAATGTAATTTTGTTCCATAAAATAAAGAAAAAACCGCGGATTTCCGCGGGTTTTATCCTGGCAGCCCCAACCAGATTCGAACTGGTGTTCTCGCCTTGAAAGGGCGGTGTCCTGGGCCTCTAGACGATGGGGCCAAATTGCCGGCAAATTATAACCTGATTTTTTCATGTTGTCAAGGTATAAATAATCATGCGGATTTATATAGCATTGTTGGTTTTTTATGATATAAATTGGCGTGAACATAAAACCAAGGGGACGTATATGGATAAAAACAAATTAAAAAATATGCTGCGTACAATTGCGGTGGCATCGCCGGCGGCGATTGGGGCCGCGCTGTTTGGCATTGGGGTGCATCAAATGGATTGGAAATCCACGGAAACAGATACCGGGGCCGTTTTATTTGGTTTGGGCGCATCAATTTTAGTTATATGGTTGGCATATATTGCGGCGTACCAAAAACATCATCCGCGTATGTCCGGGAATTCGAAAAACAGAAACATTCGTAATAAAATCGAACAAAATATCAATCAAAAAACACGTTAAAAAAACGCGCCATATGGCGCGTTTTTTGTTATATCCGTTTTTATTCGGCATCGTTTGCCGCAACCGGAATCGCAACAGCATCGGCCGGAACTTCTTCGACTGTTTCGGTTTCTGTAACAGTTTCTGTTTCGGTGGCCTCGATTTGCTGGAAAACTATTTCTTTGCCTTCGGCATTTTTCAATGTCAAACGGCCGTCTGTCAAATCATATGTTTCAACCGTTGTCATGAATTGGAAATAGTCCTGTTCGGTTTGCATGGCATCCATTGGCCCCATCATCATTGTTGATGCAAATGGGCTGAATTTAATTTGGTTGCCGTTGGTCTCGTACGAACCGTTGTACAGATTTACTACCTGGCCATTGACGCGCATTTCGTTTGCATCAAACGATAATGTGATGTCCGCGCCCTCGCCAGCGGCGATAAAGTTCGCGCCCTTTAACAATTCCGGGTTTGGTGTGTTGTCACCGCATGCGGCCAACGCCAAAACACCGGCAATCAATGCAAAAGATTTAATGTTCATATTTTCCCCTTTGTTATGGTCAGGTTAAGTATAGCAATTTGCACAAGTTTATCAACAGAATATTATTCCGATATAAAAAATAAAAAACGCACCATATTTGGCGCGAATTTGCTGGCGGGATTGACGGGGCTCGAACCCGCGACCTTCTGCGTGACAGGCAGACGCTCTAAACCAGCTGAGCTACAACCCCTGTAAAGCAAGGCATATATTATACTGTTGTTGGAATAAATGCAAGCAGTTTTTTTGAAAATTTTATTTTTTTGTGAAAATTGTTGGGATGTATATTTTTATTCGCGCCATGTGACGGAATCAAACAGCGCGTTTATTGTGTTGCGCAAATTTTCATCATCAAAAAATTGATTGCGCTGGTCGGGGGTGGTTGTGTTTGTTGTGCCCTCGAAATGTGGAATATATTTTTGTACGGCAAAATTTTTTACCCCGCGATTATGCAAATCGTTTGCGATTTCCATTAAATCCATTTTGGTAACAAAACGCGGGTCGCATGTGATGCGAACCTCGAAATCTTTGCCGGTCGATTGCCATGTGGTCAAACTGCGAATCATATGATCATGGGCGATATTTTGGCCGGACAGTTCACCGTATTTATCGCGTGTGGCTTTGTAATCCAATCCAATCCAATCAACGACATCGGCGGCCCGCGCCAACGTTTCGGGATAAAACCCATTGGTATGCAATCCAATTGCAAACCCCAAATCGCGTACACGGCGCATATAATCAATTACGACATCGCCCTGCATCAGGGCTTCGCCCCCGGAAAAAACAACCGCCTCCAGTTTACCAACACGGGTTTTTAACCATTCGATTACCTTGTCCGGATCATATTCGCCATCGCGAACATTCAACAGATTGGGGTTTGAACAATATGCACAGCGCAATGGACATCCGGTTAAAAACAGCACCGCCGCCAATTTTCCCGGGTAATCAATTGTTGTGAACGATACCAAACCACCAATCTGAATTTCTCTCATAACTTATGCTGCCTTTTTCATCAGTTCGCTGTGGCGTTGGCCGGTGGTCAAACAATTTGCTTCGGTGAAAGTTTTGCGTTCACAAAATTCGGAATATTTACCAACATTAAAATTCGAAACCGGTCTGTAAAAGCCCATTGAACGTGAAAATACTTCGCATTGTGTTCTTTGTGCATTGTCTGTTGCTGCCATAGTTTTTTCCTCCCTTTCTTTTGCTTTTTTGTTTGTTATTTTGAAACCTGATTTGATTCCGCATTCTGGTTTGCGGCGATTTCTGCGTCGCATTTTGGACAGAATTCATGCCGCCCCGGCAAATACCCGTGTTTCGGACATATTGAAAATGTCGGGGTTAAAGTCATGTATGGAATCTTGTAATTTTCAAATATTGTGCGCACAATTTTTTTTGCGGCCTCGCCACTGGATACAGGTTCGCCCATATACAGATGCAACATTGTGCCGCCGGTGTATTTGCGTTGCAATTCTTCCTGGTGTTCCAGTGCAACAAACGGATCGTCCGTATAATTTACCGGCAATTGTGTCGAGTTGGTGTAATACGGCGCATCATGGGTCCCGGCTGTAATAATATCCGGGAAATTTTTGACATCCGTTTTGGCAAAGCGGTATGAACAACCCTCGGCTGGGGTGGCCTCCAGATTATACAGATTTCCTGTTTGTTCCTGGAATGTGGCCAGATTTTCGCGTATGAAATCCATTAAATCCAATACCAATTTTTTACCCATTGGGGTTGCAATATTTTCACGGTCGTTGGTGAAATTACGCACCATTTCATTTGCACCATTTACACCAATTGTTGAAAAATGATGATCCCAATTGCCCAAATAACGGCGCGTAAATGGATACAGCCCGCGTTCCATATTTTTTGTAATTATGCGACGTTTAATTTCCAGTGAATCACGCGCCAAATCCAATAATCTTTTTAATTCGCGGAACAAACCATCGCGGTCACCCTTGTGCGTATAGCCCAAACGAGCCAGGTTAATTGTTACAACGCCAATTGACCCCGTTTTTTCCGCGGAACCAAACAACCCGCCACCGCGTTTTAACAATTCACGCACATCCAAACGCAACCGACAACACATTGAACGAACGTCCGTCGGATTTAAATCTGAATTCAGGAAATTTTGGAAATTTGGTGTTCCGTATTTTGCCGCCAAATCAAACAATGGTTTTACATTGGGGTGTTCCCATGGAAAATCCTTGGTAATATTATATGTTGGAATTGGGAAAGTAAATGGCCGCCCCATGGCATCCCCTTCGGTCATGACCTCTAAAAATGCCTTGTTAACCATATCCATTTCAGCCTGCAGGTCACCATATGTAAAATCAACCTGCTTTTTACCGATAAAAGGATGCTGGGATTTTAAATCATCCGGGCATGTCCAATCGAATGTAAAGTTAATAAATGGTGTTTGTGTACCCCAGCGGCATGGCACCGCACAGTTAAATACCAATGTCTGCATAGCATTTTTTACATCGGCATATGACATGTTATCAATTCTGACATATGGTGCCAAATATGTATCGACCGATGAAAAAGCCTGGGCCCCGGCGAATTCATTTTGCAGCGTTCCCAGAAAATTCACCATGTGCGAAATTGCCGTTGCCATATGTTTTGCCGGTGCACATTGCAAATAACCCGGAACACCGTTGAATCCCTCGTACAATAATTCGCGCAGTGACCAACCGGCGCAATACCCCGTCAGCCATCCCAAATCATGAATATGTATAGATGCGTTTTTGTGGGCTTCGGCTATCTCGCGCGGGTACAAATTCAGCCAATATTCGGCCGTTACACGTTCGGATGTGCGCAAAATTAAACCACCAATTGAATAACCGATGTTTGCGTTTTCCTTGATACGCCAATTCGAACCGCCGACATAGCCTTCGATAACTTCGACTGCATCGACATATGAATCACGAATCTCGGTTCGTTTTTGACGATATATAATGTATGCTTCGGCTGTTTTATATGCATGCGCATCCATCAGTGATTCGATAACAGATTCCTGGACATCTTCGACTGTGGGGGTGGCGGCGGGAAATTTTGATTCCAATTTTGCCAATGCCGCGCGCGTAATATCAACAATTTGTTCATCAGAAATTTCGTGCGTTACATCAACAGCCTTTTTAACGGCATCAAAAATTTTTTTCGAATCAAATGGTACCGTTTCACCCGAACGTTTTTGCAACACTTTTAAATTAGTCGTAAGTGTTGGAATAATCTGTATTTTAACATTGTTTTCTGGTACTGACATTTTTTGCACCTTAATATATAATAAACTCAATATATAGTGGTTGTTTTTGTTATTTGGTAACAATATATAGTATAACGAGTTTTGGGGCAACATATAAAAATGAAAAAAAATTTTATTTTTTGCTTTACTTTTTAAAATGTGGATTTTCCGGGGTGTTGGTGCCGATGCGATTCATGCGAATCGCATACTAAACATAATTTTGTATGCAAAAAATATGATTTTTTTCGTGGGAAATGATTCGTTTTTTTAATAAATACACAAAATATAGATGTGTTTTTGCGAATCAACAACTATATATTGACAAAACGTAATGCTGTGCTGTGTTTTTGGCAACTGCTTTTTAATGATTTGATTATGGATTGTTTTTGCGGATTTTTTTTATTAAATATATTGACAAAAAATAAAAAAGTCTTATATTTTAAGTGTGAAAACCAAAGGGGATGCAAAATGCAAAAACGTGTAAATTTTGCAATTTTTGATATTTTAAAATCTGTGGTGGATTCCCGTATGCCTGATTTGGTATATCGCAATGCACATGCCACGGCCGCCAAGGAAAAAATTTCAAGTTTGCAATCGCAGATTCGCACTTTGCAAAAATTTGCCGAAATCAACCGATATGATAGTTCCGATGTCAAAGATGCCACGGGTAAAATTGTTGATTGCGAATACGAAATCAAGGAATTGGAAAAAAGCGCATCAAATTTGCATTTTGTACGTTCGGAATTAAATGCATCGGCCGAATTTTATCATATATATGATGCTGTTTCAAAATCTGTGCAATTACAAAAGTATTATGACGAATATGCCAGATTAAATGAAAAAGCTGATGATTTATCCGAATTAATGTTTGCATGTGATATAAATAATGACCCAAAATCACGCAGTTCTGACATTTGTAACCAAGCAATAGCAGATTACGAGATGTACACAAAATCATATGATGAAATAATTAACAGAATAAATATTTTAAGAGGTAAAATTGCAGAGTTGCAACGTTAAATCTGTTATTTTGTTCATCCCCAGTCAAAGGAATTTTTATGCCGGTATTATCTGATGATCAAATGAAACAAATTTTGGAATATAATATAGACAGGATTTATTTTGGTCAGTTAAACACTAAAAGTTTATATAATGCATTGGATAGGGTTAAACATAATGCAAATGAAAACTTTACATATATAAATATCGGCCGAATAACCAACAAAACGATATGTACGATATTGTGGCGCGAAATGTCATATAACCCTATGCGTTTTGGGGACGAATCGCCGTTCAAGCATAATGGAAAAAACAATCTGTTTCATTTTTGTAAAACACCCGGTAAATATAAATCCATAGATACCGAAAAAATTATGAATGATATTCGGTGGCATATAAAGGAATTTTTAAAACTGAATTCTGTAAATAATTCGTGGAGTAATTCCATATCGGCACCTGATGGATTGGTACGCATTGGGGTTGATGAATTTGGAAATCCTGATAAAACATATTCTATGTTAATGCATTTATGCACATGCATACAAATAATAGCGCGCCAAAATATCGCAGATTTTAAAAATAAAAAAAATGTATGGCGCAATTGCATTATTGCAAATGCCGCCAAACGTCATCCCACGGGATTTCGCAGTTTCAGATATGCCAATATTGACCCCAGATACGCGCATTTAATAGCGAATCAACGGCAACGATAAAATATATTACTTACATATTGCAATATATGGTGGTAACGATTTTTCTGAATCTATTTCACCATCACCGCAATCCATGCAATTAAATTTTCTGTTTTGTGAATGCGCAGCATCCAATGGTATTGTGTGGCCGCGAATATCTTCGATATTATTTGCATATGAATATGTCGGAAAACCGAAATAAAATCCACGATTTGGCCCATTACATTCATCCGGATTACCCGGGTAACATGCCGGATTGTTGATTTTTGATGGATCGGGCACACATGTTGTTTCGCATGTGTCATAATTTGTAACCATTTTTTCACAATCTGTGCATGACGAAGACGGCACACGTATACTGGTTCCCACGGGGCCCAATATGACACCCTGGGTTAATGTTTCGCACTTTTTTAATTTTTCTGTTGTTGTTGGGTCGGCCACACATTCCCATTCCAGCGTGGTGTAATTTAATCGTGCGGTCATGCCATCGGGACAAACCTTTTCCGGAAAAGGATTTACGCATTCCCACACACTGTCAACCAAAACGGCGGTTTGTTGTTCCGCGCATAACGGTTTTTTTGATTCGTCCGCGACACACGCCATTAATTCGGAATCCCAAATCATATCACCACCACAATCAGTTTTGGTATTATACCCAATACATTGCCAACGGCCAAAACGATATGTTTTTATTGTTCCAATCGGACAAATTACATCGGTTTGTACCGGGGCAGAAAATACCGTTTCCGTGTCTGGGATTTCATATTGTGTCATATATACCAATTGGCCATTTGATAAATTCATTTTGGATATTATTGTATCAGGAACAATACGTGCGCCGGCCGTTCCGCCGACCATGATTTTACCGTCCATAAATATTCCAAATGTGCCCGCATCGGGGAAATATTCTTCTAAAATTTCCAGCATATTATTATAATCGCCGGTATCAATTGGGGCGGTCGCAGTGATAATATAACTGTATTCAGGGCGACGGTTACGAACAATTTCACAACTGGTTTCGCGCATGCTGGCATTCAGGCATATAAATTGACTTTGTATATTATTTTGTTCGATGCATACATCCTGGAAATTGGTGCCGGTTATTTGTGCGTTTTGCATTGCCACGGCACATTCGGCAATTCCGCGCAGGTCAGATTTATTCACCGCATATTCAGTTTCCTGTTCAACAACACGTTGACTGGGGCTGCTGATCATATAAAAGCCGACCATAAATACCGCCACCAAAATCATCATAAAAATATTCATCATTCCCCCTTGCGATTTATTAAAACTCTAGGTAATATATGCATGAAATGCAACAGGAAAAACAATATTCATAAATAAAATGAAAAAATATATATTGCTTTTGTTATTAACATCATGTGGTTTTCAACCAATGTATACCGAACGCGATACAGATATTTATGTCGCACCAATCAGTGGCATAAATGGGATTGAATTGCGAAACAGTTTAAATACAAAATTTGGTGGTGTGCATGATGCTGATGCAAAATATACATTAACGGTAAATTTGCGCAATCCTGTTACGCGGTACAAGGGACTGGAGGTCACCGGTGATGCCACATGGCAGGAAATCGTCCTGACGGCCAGTTATAATTTAACCGCAAACGGTAAACGAATTGCGCGTGGCACGGAAAGTGCATCCGAATCGTATACTTTTGTGCGATATTTGGTTGCGGCAAATGCATCGTATAATAACGCAGTGCAAAATACTATCCAGGTTTTGGCCGATAAAATCGGAACACGTGTTATTGCGGAAACGTATAAACATGAAAACAACAGTTCAAAAACCGATACGGCAAAAAAATAATGAAATGGAAAGAATCTGATTTTAAAGACGGAATTTCAAAAATTCGTGCCGTACTGATTTATGGGCCTGATGCCGGCCAGGCGGATGAATTTTGTGACCGTGCAATTGAAATTTTGGAAATTGAAAAAGATAATCTGTTTTCATTGGATGCGGACGAATTACGTGATAAACAGGATGCTTTGTTCGCCGAAAGTTGCAGCCCATCTATGTTTGGTGGGCGTAAAATGGTAATAATATCAAATGCCGGGGACAGTGATGCGCAATTAATCAATGATTTGGTATCGCATAATGGATTGTGTGCAACTGTAATTATTACGGCGGGTGATTTACGTGCGGGCGGCGGATTGCGCAGTTTGTTTGAAACGGGCGATAATATTGCGGCATTACCGTGCTATACGGATGATGCACGTACGTTGGCAACGTTGATTCGACGCGAATTATCGGCGGAATCGGGTATTCAGCAAATCACCCCGGATGCAATGGCGTATATGACATCGCACCTGGGTGGGGATCGCGGCATTACACGCGGATTTTTGGCAAAAATTGCATTATATGTCAGTGATAAAAAAATTGTCGAATTGGATGATGTGGAAAAATGTTTGCCTGATACCGGCGCGGCGAATACAGACGATTATTTATATTCATTAACGGCGGGCCATGTTTATCAGACAATGGTTGCGCTGGATAGATTATTGTATGATAATTCTGATGCCAATATGTTGGTGCGCATGCTGAATGTGCATTTTAAACGTTTGTTAAGTGCCGTTGTCGATGGGCAATTGCCGCGATTATTTTGGAAGGTCGCAGAAAAGTTTAACCAGGCTGTAAAAATATGGCCGGAAAAGGAAATCGTCGCGGTATTACAGCGTTTAAACGAATTGGAAAAACAAATACGAACGACAGGAATGCCGGGCGAGATATTGCTGCGTGATTTTTCGTTGAAATTGGCAATGCGTGCGGCAAAATTGGCCATAAAACGAAGGAAATAAAAATGTTATCATCTGTTTACGCGCCCAAAGATTTCAAACGTTTGCGCGTTGTTGGCGATTTGGTTGCGCGTTGTTTTGATTATATAACACCATTTGTACGCGCCGGAATATCAACCGGTGAAATTGACCGCATTGTCGCAGAATTTTTGCGCGCAAATGGCGCACGTTCATCTGATTTGGGGTACCAGGGTTATCCAAAAAGCATATGTACATCTGTTAATGATGTCATTGTTCACGGAATCCCCAGTGATGATGTAATATTAAAAGATGGCGATATTGTTAATGTTGATTTAACCGCCGAATACAAGGGTTTCCATGGTGATTCGTCGCGTATGTTTATGATTGGCAACGTTTCGCCGCGTGCGCGTGAATTGGTTCAAACGTGCCAGGATGCATTGAATGCGGCAATATCTGTTTGTGCACCGGGTGTGCCATTATCTGAAATTGGGAAAACAATTGAATCGGTGGTTAATCCACATGGCTTTTCAATATCACGTGATTTTGTCGGTCATGGTATTGGCAAGGTCATGCATGATGACCCCCAGATTTATCATTTTTATGACAAGCATTGGGATAAAGTAAAAATGGTCCCAGGATTGGTTTTTACAATTGAACCAATGATAAATACCGGGCGACCCGAATGTAAAATTGATGCCGATGGATGGACCGCACGTACGGTTGATGGTGGACTGTCGGCACAATGGGAACACACATTGGGCATTACCGAAGATGGGGTTATAATTTTTACAGAAAAAATGGTATAAATTGTCGTGAAACCAAATGACAACGATTTAGATTTTCACAATGGTCACCGCGAACGTTTGCGTCGTAAATTTTTGGATGACAAATTGGCGGATTACGAATTATTGGAATTATTGTTAAGTTTTGTCATCCCGCGTCGCGATGTTCGGCCATTGGCACGCGGATTAATTGAAAAATTTGGTGGTGTGTATCCTGTTATTACCGCGCCGATTAATAAATTGATGGAATTCAAGGGTATCGGGCGCAATACGGCAATTTTTATAAAGGCAATTCATAAAATTATGATTGCCGGATATAAATCCACATTGGACCGTGAAACAATATTTCATAATGATAAAATTTTGCGCAATTATTGTTTACTGTCCATGGCCGGCAAGGATAAAGAAGAAGTTCGCGTATTATACCTGGATGATGACAGACGTTTATTGGCGGATGATTTGCATACGATTGGTACTGTGGATTGGGCAACCACATACCCGCGCGAGATATTAAAGCGTGCATTGGAATTAAACGCAAATTCAATATTAATGGTTCATAATCATCCAAAACCTAATACATCGTTTTCAAGTGATGATATAAAATTAACCAAACAGGTTATGGCCATATTGGCAACTGTTGATATTGCGTTAATTGATCATTATGTTGTATCGGGTGGCGTTGTTTATTCTGCGCGTAATTTATTTTTGTTAAAATAAATCTGAAACATCACATACGATTTTCATTTGCTGGGGCGTGTGCGATATCATTTTCCCATTATTAAATGTATACATGGTGCGTGTCGCCATTGTTGGGGTATCCCATGATGTGTCCCAATTACGTGATATTTTAATAACCTGAAAATCAGGATTGAAAATAAATTGTAATTTTTGTAATGCGCATTCGGCACCTTCGGTTGTGCGAAATCCATCAGGTGTAATATCAACAAATTTGCCATTTTCATTTAATTCTATTTTATATTGATAATAAAAATGACTGGTGCCGTTTTCATTGCGTGTACGGGTTATTCGGTCCATGCGACCATCGCCATTTATATCGCGATTAAATATATCGCGTTCCGATATACCGGCACCATATTCGTCCAGTTGATATTTTTCTGCGGAATCTGGATTTATCAACCCATCAGAAAATTCACCGGTATTGTTGGTATTAATAGGCATCTGAATATTTGGTGATTGAACACCGCCCGAACGTATAATTTTTGGCACCGGCCCCCCGGCCAAGATATAAATTAATACCGCGATTATCGCAAACATAATAATCAGCAAAATATTAAATAATATATTCCCAGATTGTTGGTTGGTTTTCATGATAATTTCCTTTGTATTTTGATAATACGTCCGGTTTCCCATCCTTCGATTTGACGTATTGCATCAACGACACGCGATAATTCGGCATCGGTTAAATCACTTATTCTTCGATTAATGGACAGTCCGGTCAATTCTTGGATTCTTCTGCGATATGCCGCTGTATCATTTTCAACAGGCGGTGCATATCTGCTGATTGCGGCGGCAATGGTTAATTGATTATAACTGTCCCCGCGCAGCAACATTTCTATGGCACGGATACCGGTTTCTTCGTCTGGGAAAACCGCAAACCCGCCGGCCTGTCCAATTGCGCCGGCTTTTCGGGTAAATTCCGAATAACGAATATTTCCGGGATTATTATTTCGCCATGCACGTGTGCCCCCGGTACGGCGATATTGTGTGCCATCGGGATATGTGTATATAACATCCGATGACATTTCGTGGGCCCGATTTGGCCGACCGTGATTTTCATACTCTGTGTTTGTGTCATTAATTGAAAAAAATGCATTTTCGTCTGATGAAACAGTTACTGTTTCCAAATTTGGTGGATTGTCCGGTGTTGTTAATGGTGCATCAGAATACGGTGTTTCACTTAATGATACATCATATATTGCCCCAGAATCAGAAATTTCCAAATTTTCATACAAATTAAATTCATCATATTCGGACAGTTCTAAATTTCGTGCATCCAATATTTCATTTAATTCCGCAATTGAAACGCGTATTGTACGACAACCGCGCGCAAATAAATCATCGCCCCATATCAGATTTACAATTGGTATTACCGCGGACAGTGTTCCAAACATTATAATTAAATTACGCAAATTAGTAAAATAATCAGTCTTTGCCCCGCGTATCATTGATATTGCCCACCCAAATAAAAACATGGCGGTAATACAAACGATGATAATCCATGCGTATTCAATAAATGTTTCAAAACTGCGCAAAATGCATGATGGATCTTCCAGATATAAATATGTTTCATCCGTTCCCAAAATATGGAAACCGGAATTTTGCAACATTCTAAGAATTATATCCGTATTCATCACAAATCATTATTAAACCTATTTTTTGGATGCGGCATTTGTAAAAAATCCAGGAATTGAAAAATCGTCGTCATTTGCCGCAATTCCGGCCCATCCAAATAAATCGCCCATTAATCCAGAATCGTCGCGTTTTGCCTTTTTAAACGGTAAAATATTTTTTAGTTTACCGATTTTGCTGTGTGTTTCGTTTTTTTGTGGGGTTGGAATTTTATCCTGGGTCGCGGCGAATTCGGTGGCCAATTGTTCCAATGTTGCATCGGTATCATCGGCCACGGTATCGGTAATTTCATCCAATGAAATATCTGTATCGGTAATATCGCTGTCATCCATGCCGGTTTCATCGGTGACATCTTCGCGCAGGGGGGTCATACTTTCCAACAATTGTTCCAATGTTTTTTCAACCGGCGCATCGGGCGCGTCATCTGTTATCATATCGGCAATTTCGGCACTGGATTTTTGTACCACTGCATCATCAGTTTCGTCATTGTCATCATCATTATCAATCACAGTTTTTTCATCGGTCACTGTAACATCAGTATCAGTAATTGTATCGGCATCATCCATGTTATCGGGCTGATTTATGCCGTCATCCGATTTGGCGGCCAAAATTGACAATATTGGAATAATTTTTTCATTGTCCTGGGCCACTGGGGCATCGGGGACAATTGTTGTATCAATATCGGTATTTTTTGTTTCTTTATCTGATTTTGGGGTATCAGTGTCAGATTCGTCCGTCTTTGCACGTGCCCGTGATTTACGTGTATTTGCCTTTTTATGGGCGGGTGGTGTTACAACATCGTCATTTTGTGCACTGATTGGTGGTTGTGCCGTGACAACATCAATTTGTTCGGAATCCGCGCATACCGGATTATCAGATGCCATTTTTATATCACCGTCATTTACATTATTAAATGCGTCATCGCTGTCAACCGGTACCCCAAACAAGATTGTGTCACGCGCCAATCCCAATGTGCTGCGAACCTCTTCAAAAGCGGCGCGAATATCGGCCATATCAAACACTTCATTACCAGAAATATAAATGATTTTAGTTTTCATTGAAATAATTCCCCCAACTAGATGTGAATACTATATCACATTTTGCTGTTGAACGCATCCAAAAAATATCTTACACTGGGATTATGTCTGATATAAAACAACAAATTTTTCATGAATTGGCCGCAATCGAAGATGCCGCCGCAAAATTACAGTCTGTTGCCGTAAATGCGGGGCGACAAACGGATCTGGAGGTGGCAATTTTAACCGAACAGGTAAAAAATCTGCGTGATAAAAACGCGCGCGCAACAAATATGATAAACAAAACTATATCAATATTAAAGAATTTGAAATGAGTGTCGTATCAATACCAATTGTTAATAAAAATTACCCCATGGGGTGCGAGGACGGACAAGAGGGCCGATTAATAGAATTGGGAAAAATGGTGGATGCGCGCGCCCGGGAAATTCTGGATAAAATTGGGCCATTGCCGGAAAATGCATTGTTGGCGACATTGTGTATCGTTCTGGCGGACGAGGTTCATAATCGTCCCGCCCCGTCTGTTACGGATGCCGATTTGCGTGAAATATTGGCACGAATTCGTGAAATAAAAAATAAAATAAGTTAAAAAAATGCGCATAATGCGCATTTTTATATTGTTCGTTCCATTTGTCGACGTATGGCATTATCATAAATTCCCGTGTAAAACATTATTGTATCTGCCAAAGTTTTTTGTGGAACTGGTGTGCGTGTATGGGTTTCGGTGCCACGGGTCCATCCTTCGACCCGGCGAATGGCGCGGGCCACATGTTGGATTTGTGCGTTTGATAATTCTGACAGTTTGGTTGTGGGATGCATCCCGGTTAATTTTTGTAAATTCATATTATAACTGGCGGTGTCATTTTCGTGTGGCGGTGCGTATTTTGATATGGCTTGGCTGATTGTCAGATTTTTGTACGAGTCAGATTTCAGCAATGTGCATATTGCGCGCATTCCGGTTTCGGCATCGGGAAAAACGGCAAAACCACCGGCGTATCCGATTGCACCCTGGGCCACGGTGAATTCAGAATATCGCAAACATCCCGGGTTATTGTTGCGCCATGCGCGCGTTCCGCCACTGCGACGCGTTTCGTCGCCATTTGCGCGTGTATATACAACATCGTATTTATGCGCGGTTGCACTGATTATTGATGTGTCAATATCAGCATGACTTTCCATTGCATAATGAACCATCAATGGTGGCATATCATTTTCTGTAAATATTTCATTGCTGGTGGTTGTTTTGTCAGTGGCGGAATTTGTTTCATTAATGGCCGTATTTCGTGGTGTAGCGGCCAACCCAAAAACCATCGCGGCACTGGACAAGACGTATGGAAATACGCGTTTGAACTTCATGGTCAATAATCCCGTTGTTAATTTATGTGTTAAATATGTCCCAGCACAATTTTTATTTATGTTTATATGCTGTGGAATGTAAATTTTGTATATACATATATACCGAAAAAAGTAAAAATCAAGTAAAAAGTTCAATATTTTTTCTGTTGTTATTTTTTTATAAATGTTTTAATTTTGTCGTGTTATGAGCAAGGAAGTTATCGAAAGAATTGATTCACAGCAACTGGCGGATGCATTATCCGAACGGTATTTATCATACGCGGTCAGCACGATTGTGTCGCGCGCGTTGCCTGATGTGCGCGATGGCTTAAAACCGGTGCATCGTCGCATTTTATATTCCATGTTGCGGCAAAAATTGTCGCCAAATGCGGCGTTTCGCAAATGTGCAACCGTTGTTGGGGACGTTTTGGGGCATTATCACCCGCATGGCGATTCATCGGTGTATGATGCCATGGTGCGTCTGGCCCAGGATTTTTCCGTGCGGTATCCATTAATTGATGGCCAGGGTAATTTTGGAAACATTGATGGTGACCCCCAGGCGGCATATCGTTACACTGAATCCAAAATGACTGATGCCGCGATGCTGATTATGGATGGCATTGACGAAGACAGCGTTGATATGATGCCAAATTTTGATGGCACAACAACGGAACCGGTTGTTATGCCGGGGGCGTTCCCGAATTTGTTGGCAAATGGCGGAATGGGAATCGCGGTTGGTATGGCGACGAACATCCCAACCCATAACGTGGCCGAGGTTTGCGATGCATTAACATTGGTGGTTGATAATCCGGATGCCACAACAACCCAAATTATGAAAAAGTTAATTGGGCCTGATTTTCCAACGGGCGGGGTGCTGGTTGATTCATTTGATACGATTGTAAAAAATTATGATACAGGGCGGGGCGCATTTCGTATTCGTGCAAAATGGGAAATTGAAAAATTGGATCGTGGCGCGGAACAGGTTGTAATTACTGAAATTCCATATGGAATCATAAAATCCAAATTGGTGGAACAAATTGCAAACCTGATTGATGCGAAAAAATTGCCGTTGGTTGATGATATATCGGATGAATCGACAACATCTGTGCGCATTGTTATTACACCCAAAAGTCGTAACGTGCCCGCCGATAAAATGATGGCGCATTTATTCGCAATGACGGATTTGGAATATAAATTCAATATGAATTTTAACGTCATTGATTCACGCGGTGTTCCACGTGTGATGGGTATTGGTGATGTTTTGCGCGAATTTATTGCGCACCAGAAAAATGTTTTAATACGTCGCACTAATTGGCGTTTGGGTAATATTGCACGGCGTTTGGAAATTTTGGGTGGATTATTAATTGTATACCTGAATCTGGACAGGGTTATTGAAATCATCCGAAACGAAGATGACCCAAAATCCGTATTAATGTCCGAATTTAAATTAACCGAAATTCAGGTAGAGGCAATATTAAACACGCGTCTGCGTTCTTTGCGTAAATTAGAGGAAATGGAAATCCGTCGCGAAGATGCTGCATTATTGGCCGAACAAAAACAGTTAAATGAATTATTGGCCAGTCCAGACATGCAGAATGAGCAATTAAAGGCATGGTTTGCGGACATAAAAAAACAGTATGATAAAAAAACGGCACTGGGGCGGCGGCGTACGCAATGGGTGCCACAAACCGCGGAAATCGTTGTTAATACCGACGAATTTATTGAAAAAGAACCACTGACAATAATTTTATCCACGGCGGGTTGGATTCGTGCGGCCAAAGGCAATCTGGATTTAAATAATTTGGATTTGAAATTCAAAGAGGGCGACGAATTACAATTTGCATTTCATGCAATGTCCACGGATAAAATCAATTTGTTCGCCAGTGGGGGTAAAATGTTTACTTTGGCGGCGAACGATTTGCCGTCTGCGCGTGGGTTTGGCGAATCTGTGCGAATGATGGCCGATATTGGGGCCGATGAAAATATCGTTGCGGCATTTGTTTTGGATGTGAATGCAAAATATTTATTGGTTGGTCGCCATGGAACCGGGTTTATTGTTGCGGGCGAAAATTGTTTGGCACAAACGCGCACCGGTAAACAGGTTATGAATACTGATGATAAAAATCCGGCAATAATGTGCGTGCGTGTTACCGGTGATACTGTTGCCATGTCGGGGTCAAATGATAAATTGTTGATATTCCCGGCATCTGAAATACCGGAAATGACCCGGGGCAAGGGCGTGATTTTGCAAAAATATAACGCTGAACGCACGTATGTTTTGGATGTGATGTTTTTCAATGCGGCCGATGGTTTTGGGTGGACGACCGGGCGTGGCACGACAAAATTGGATGATTGGTCACCGTGGACCGGCCGCCGCGCATCCCAGGGGCGTACAATTCCGGTTGGGTTCCCACGCAGCGGAAAATTCGGCAAACAGTAAAATAAATATGATTAAAATTCCCCTTGTATCGTATTGGTAAAATTTCTACAATGGAAATAAAGAAAGGGGTAATCCATGGGGAAAATTCCATATATTTTGGCATTTGTCGGATTGTTGGCGGCGTGTAATGATGGTGGTTCGCCATCGTCGGGGTATCAACGGCCCGGAAATTTTCAGCCCGGAAATCGCCCGTATGAAAATCGCGCGAAAACAGATAATAAAAAAATCACCAATATGACCATTACAAACGAAACCCAGGCTGTGGCCAATATTGCCAGCCTGTTGCGCGGTTATCCCGGGACGGATAAAAATACCGATAATTTGAAAATTGCGGACATGGCAATTCAAATTGCCACCGGGCGTGATGATTTTGATGATGTCAGTGCGGATGTTTTTAAACCGGCATTATACGTAATTTCCCAGGATTTATATTCCACATGTGCCGATGGTGCAAATGTTTCGACGTGTGTTGCAAATTGGCGGGCAAAAAATTCGTCGGAAATGAAAAAACGTTTGTCATATTTGCGCGAATGGTCCGAACCAATCGATATATCAACGGCCACATTTTTATCAACCGCCGATACTGAATTAAAATTTACGGTTGATGATGCCGGGAATATTACCGACATTACCGTAAACGATGACAGTTTTAAACGCGATGGTACAACAAATCGATTTGTGTCGGGAAATCGTACATTGACATACGATTCCGGGTCCAGCAGCAGTTTTAAATTATCATACGCTGATTTCGGAATGTATAATATCGCAACAGATGATGTGCCCGGTGAAAAAATTGCCTTTGCCGGCGGGTATAAAACCAAAATGGCCGATATCACAAAAATCAAAAATTCCAAAATGTTCAGTGGAATCGCGGTTGGCAATGTTACAAATGGCGACAAAGAATTTGCATTAAATGGAACCGCACAATTAAATGTTGAAAATATTGAATCAACATTGCATACAACATTACAGGTTGGTTTTGATAATTGGTACGGATTTACAGTAAATCAAACCGGCACAGAAAACCCAACAATCAAGTTTACTGATACCGCAAATACCGGATTTGATCCAACGGGTAATGGCAATGTATCAATGAATGTCGGGTATTATGGGCCTGATGGCACCCCGACCGAGGCTGTTGGTACCGTTCATTATACCGAAACAGACGGCATAAATATGGATGTTGCATTCGGTGTGCATTAACCAATTTTAATTATGGGGGCAAACATGAAAAAAATATTTTGTGCGCTGGTAATAATGGCTGGATTGGCGGGATGTACAAATGGCAACGATTCACCAACGTATCCCCGTGGCAGCGATTCTTATGAACCGCACCCAACAAACCCAACATATACATTTGAAGAATCGGATGAATACAAACAAATTGCCCAAAATAAATCTATCACTGGTATGTATATTCGTAATGCGGACCAGGTCGCGGACTATATTGATTACCGTTTAAATGAATGGGATACTTTTAATCCGGGGGTGGGTAAGAATATTAGTAAAATCGATATTGCAAATGCCGCATTATATTTAACAAATGATGAATTGGATGCATCCGCGATAAAATCATATTTTGATGGAAAAACAACATTGTTTCACATGGCGGTTTATGTTGTGAATAATTTGTTAAACCGTTGTTTTGATACCGGTGTGGATTCGGCAAAATGTTTTGTTGAATGGCGTGACAAAAATCAATCTGCTTTTGATACGATTGCAAATGAAATAAATAATAATACCAGTATTTTGACGGCTGATGACATTATATTAAATACCGCTGATAACGATAAGCTGACATTTTTAATGGATGATGATGGCGTGATTATTGGTGTAAAAATGACTGATTCCAATGACGAAAATCCGGTTAAATTCGACAATTGGGTTGCTCACAATGCAAATCCGAATTTTGCCACGTTGCAACAGTTTACATATTCATCATATGGTCGTAATTTGGGCTTAAAGTATTCTGATTTTGGTGACTATGTGATTGAAACAACGAAATATGATGAATTGAATGATAAATTAACCAAAACCAATGAAAAGGGGGTATTTGCCGGTGGCCACACATCAAAAATGATTGATGAAAAAAATATAGAATTGCCCACAAACAGTGTACAATTTGAAGGCCAATCAACTATGTTGGTCACATCTGATCGTGGTGATACACCAGAACAGAAGTTGTTCCACGGTGGTACTACATTAGATGTCTATAAGGATGGTACGGTTAATTTCAATGCGAACTTTAATGGATGGTATGATGTACATGCCCAAAAGAAACTGGGTGAAAATAACGTAAAATTTAAATTTGATAATTATACGGGTGATGTATACAGCCAAAATTTCCAATTTGAATCAGAACAGGATAGAACCGCTTATGCGGACGGAACGTTGGATATAAAATATTATGGCCCGAATCCGGAAAACGGCATTCCAACAGAGGCCGCCGGTTTCGCCAATGTCGACCAGGGTGCCGGTGGTATAAAAATGGATATGGCATTTGGGGTTAAACGATAACGGGGTGTAACATATAAAAATCGGCATCATTTGATGCCGATTTTTTATAAAACCTGAAAATTATGCCACAAATTAATGGGGCATTTTGGCTTCGGTCATGACGACATGCTTGCGCAGTTTCGGGTCATATTTACGAAACTTCATTTTGCCGGCCGTATTTTCCGAACGTGTATTTTTTGTTGTTGTATAGAAATAGCCGGTTTCCTTGTTTTCCAGCTTTACAACTTCTTTGCTGCCTTTCTTGGATGCCATTTTATAAACCTTTTATTTATTGTGCGTGGTATTGTAGGTTAAAAATTACTGGAAATCAAGTACTTTTTATTATAGTATCACAAACAATCGGGTGTATGGCGAAATTGGTAGACGCGCTGGATTTAGGTTCCAGTGGGGAAACCCATCAGAGTTCAAATCTCTGTACACCCACCATTTTCCACATTTTAATGAACCGGATAATTACGCGGAAACGATGGATCGGGCCGGGCCAAATCCGATTTTACGCCACATGCGGCCACGATTAATGTCGAAATTAATAAAAATCCCAAAAAAATTTTTTTCATGCGTTAAATTATACCCTGAAAAATCCCATAATGTCAAATTTTACCGTGATTGTGTGAAATCAGTCCTGTTTATTCGCATGGCGTGCGCGTATTACAATTGTCGTGTATCAAAAACCAAAGGAGAGAGATTATGTATTACAGTAACGGCAATTACGAAGCGTTTGCCCAACCTTTGCCACCGGCGGACGCAGCAAAAAAATCGGCATATATTGTTGGGGGTGGTTTGGCCGGGTTGGCGGCCGCCGTATTTATGATTCGCGACGGCAAAATGCGCGGCAATAAAATTCATATATTCGAAGAATTGTCAATCGCCGGCGGCAGTATGGACGGTATTAAAAATCCACAACGTGGTTTTATTATTCGTGGCGGCCGTGAAATGGAGGCGCACTTTGAAACATTATGGGATTTATTTCGTTCCATTCCGTCATTGGAAAATCCGGATATATCGGTGCTGGATGAATTTTATTGGCTGAATAAATCAGACCCCAGTTTTTCGCATTGTCGCGCAATTGAACGCCGTGGGCATCGCATGCGTGACGATGGTAAATTAACTTTATCACCAAATGCAATTCGCGAAATGATAGATTTGGCCTTGACACCCGAAGAAAAATTACAAGATGTTCAAATCGACCAAGTATTTGGCAATGAATTTTTTGAATCAAATTTCTGGTTATATTGGGCAACAATGTTTGCATTTGAAAAATGGTCCAGTGCAATGGAAATGCGGCGGTATTTGTTGCGCTTTATTCATCATGTTGGAAAATTGGCCGACATGTCTGCATTAAAATTTACAAAGTATAATCAATACGAATCTTTAATAACCCCACTAGTGCGGTGGTTGGAATCCCATGGGGTAAAATTCCATTTTGATACAATTATCACGAACATAGATGTTAATTGTAAACAAAATAAAAAAGTTGCACAAAAAATAGAAATGATAAAATCCGGCCGCAAACGCGAAATAAAACTGACCCCGAATGATTTGGTGTTTGTTACTAATGGATCTATTACCGAAAGCACCACATACGGCGACAACGATACACCGGCGGAACAACGGCATGAAATTGGTGCGTCATGGCAGTTATGGAAAAATCTGGCCGCACAATGCGACGAATTTGGCCGTCCTGAAAAGTTTTGTGAAAATATTCCTGGTGCAAATTGGGTCATATCGGCCACAATTACGCTGTTTGACGATACTGTTGTGCCGTATATAGAAAAAATTTGCAAAAAAAATCCGCACAGTGGTTCAATTGTCAGCAGCGGGCCTGTTACAATCAAGGATTCTAATTGGTTGTATGGGTTCAGTATTTCGCGCCAACCGCATTTCCGCGCGCAAAAGCCAAATGAAATAGTTGTGTGGACATATGGATTATTGTCTGATACAGACGGAAATTATATCAAAAAGAAAATCGCGGATTGTACCGGGGCAGAATTATGCGCAGAATGGCTGTACCATATTGGGGTGCCAACATCACAAATTGATGATATTGCGCATAATCGGTCCAGCACAGTCCCGGCCCATATGCCATATATAACGACGTATTTTATGCCACGTGCAATTGGCGACAGACCATTGGTTGTTCCGCATGGTTCGGTAAATTTGGCATTTATTGGCAATTATGCGGAAACAGAACGCGATACAGTGTTTACCACTGAATATTCGGTGCGCACCGCGATGCAGGCCGTATACACATTGTTAAATATTGATCGTGGCGTTCCCGAAGTATTTGATTCGTGTTTTGATATACGCATGTTGTTACAGAGCATATACTATCTGAACGATCATAAAAAATTACGTGAAATTGATGTTCCGTGGGTTATGAAATTGTTGGAAAAACAGGGAATGAAACATGTTCATGGCACATATTTGGAACAATTGTTGCGTGATGCAAAATTAATATAAAATACTTGCCCCCGCACGGGGGCAAATTTATTTACTGGATTGCCACGCTTCGTTTGCGATAACAAATGGGAATGCGCACTCCCTTACCACCCCGGCACATCGGGCCCCGCGCAAACAAAGTTTGCGTGGGTGGAACCTGGGCGGGGGGGGTGTCGCGCAAAGCGCGACGGGGGTGGTTTATCACGAATAACGAGTTACGAGTAACGAGTAACTAAAACGGGGCATCCGCCCCGTTTTTTATATCAGTTTCCCAATCGCAATGGCCGTATCACACATCCGGTTTGAAAAGCCCCATTCGTTATCATACCATGCGGTTACATGTACCAAACGATTGCCCAATATCTTTGTTTGCGACGCATCAAAAATTGAACTGTGCGTGTTACCTTTGAAATCAACGGATACCAATGGTAATTCATTATATCCGAATGTTTCAGATTGGGCCGCGCGCATCGCGTTATTAATTTCATCAACTGTTGCATCGCGCGTTAAATTCACAACCAATTCAACCACGGAAACATCGGGTGTCGGTACGCGTATTGCCATGCCATCCAATTTCCCCGCCAAATTTGGTAATACTAAACCGATTGCCTTGGCGGCACCGGTACTGGTTGGAATCATTGACAGCCCGGCCGCACGTGCACGACGGAAATCTTTGTGATTTTTGTCCAATAATTGTTGATCGCCGGTATATGCGTGTACAGTTGTCATCCATCCGGATTCAATACCAAATTTTTCATCCAATACCTGGGCCACCGGTGCCAGGCAATTTGTTGTGCATGACGCATTGGAAACAATCAAATCATCGGATGTCAATGTGTTTTGATTTACACCAAATACGATTGTTTTGTCCGCCCCCGCCGATGGTGCGGAAACCAATACACGCCGCGCCCCGCAATCCAGATGCACGCGCGCCTTGTCTGCGGCGGTGAAAATACCGGTGCATTCCATAACAACATCGATATTCATATCGCCCCACGGTAATTTAGATGGGTCGCGTTCCGACAGACATTTTATTTTCTGATTCCCCGCGATTATATATTCGCCGTCCAATTTAACATCAATTGGTAATTTCCCATGTACAGAATCATACTGTAACAAATATGCATTTTGTTCGGCCGGTGCCAAATCGTTTACTGCGACAAATTCAATATCGTCACGACCCGATACCAATGCAGCACGTAAAACCAAACGACCAATACGGCCAAAACCATTAATAGCAACTCTTAATTTTGACATTTATACTTCCTTTCTTTATTTACATGGGAATTATTTTATCATGCTGGGCGGAATGTGCAATCTGAAAATTGGTTATGCTTGAATTTCATTATATGCGCGATATAATCCAATGGAAATGGATAAACAGTATACATCATATATAATAACCGGGCCAACCGCATCGGGAAAATCGGAATACGCGCATAATTTGGCGCGTAAAATTGGCGGGGTTATAATAAATTGCGACAGTGTTCAAATTTATCGTGGTATCGAAAATATATCGGCCAGTCCGTTCGCCGGCCGCACCGTTTCTGATGAAATCGATGGTGTGCCATATCGGTTGTTTTCCATATTACCGTTATCCGCACAAATCAGTGTGGCGGATTATCTGAATTTGGCGCGTCGTGAATATGACGCGGCCATTGCGTCGGGGCGCACACCGATATTTGTTGGCGGAACGGGCTATTATGTCAATGCGATAACGGACGGGATTTCGCCCATGCCGGAAATAACGGATGAAAATCGCGCGCGTGCGCGCGAAATGGTGGCGACCGATTTGGAGGGGGCGCGCAAAATGTTGCCGACCGAATTTACCGCAACCGACCCGCAACGTGTTGCCCGCGCAGTCGAAGTTTTTTTGCAAACTGGCCGTCATATAACCGAATGGCAAAAATTGCCACGCAGTGGCGCGATTACCCCAACCCCGTACAAAATTTTAATTAACCCAGATATGTCTGAATTGCGTCCGCGCATTGCGGCGCGTATTCCAAAAATGGTGGCGGGCGGCGCATTGGACGAAGCGCGCGCCATAATTTCCGCAAAATGGGACGCGTCGCGTGCGATTGGTGCGGCGCAATTGTGTGCATATCTGCGCGGGGAAATTTCGCGTGATGAATGTATTAATGATTGGATAACAAAAACAAATCAATATGCAAAACGGCAGCGAACATGGTTTCGTACCCAGTTCGCCGCCGATGAAATTATAAATCACGCAATATAAAAATTATCGTTTACGTGCGTTTTGTACGGCAACAATTATTACAGATTGTGCATTTTTTGCCGTGTTAAAATCATTTGCTTTATTCGTTTGAACGATTTGTATGCGCGGACGTTTCTTTTTAGGCTTTGGTGCTAAAACTGCATTTTCTGGTTCATAATTTTTATGTGTATATTTGTACTTTTCACATATGTATTTTATATGATTGGAATTATAAAATAATTTATTTGTTAATTCATCCGCCGCATCCGAACGGGTCGCAAATTTGCCGCTTTTAAATGAATAACATGCGATATAATCCGCCATTCCATTTATTAATTTTTTCAAAAATTTTAAACTTTTTGAATTTACCGCGAATTTAATAAATTCTTCGGTTTTTTTGATAACCAAAGCCTCCACCGCAGGGTTATAAGGTAATATATTACGCCATTCGTCACCAATATCGGTATTAATAGAATGCATATATCCGTAATTTTTCTTTATATCATTTATAATACCCAAACGCCATGCACGAAATAAACGTGTTCCTTTGGCGCGCATTTCTTCTTTGCTCTTTTTGCCCATATTGACCCCTTTGTATGTTCATTTTGGAATAAATCTGACCCTATATTATGTAATACAAATATGGTGTTTTGTCAATATTTGTTTTTTGAATCGCGCAATTTATAATATTCCCACATTGCGATTGGCGCAATATCTGTCAGGCGCATTTTTCTGCGCACCCAAAATATTCCAAAAAATTCGCGTCGCAGTGACCCAAACCCAGAATATTCCCAATCAATAATGCCTGTGATTTTCATAGTATCCGGGTCAACCAAAATATTACTGCACATATCACCGTGCACCATACCGGTATCATTCGGGTCGCCATCAATGGGACGCATGTCGTCCAATTCAGGCAACCGCGCATTAAACAGGGTATATATAATTTGCCCCAATGATTGTCCGATTTCGTCCCTGTGGGCCAGAATTTTTTTCATTGGCAAATCCAATAAAATACGTCCCGGGATAAATTCAGTCGAATACACTGTGTATTCATCAATTTGAAAAATATCAATATGCGGCACCATTATCGGCAAAATGGGCGCAATGGCATCAGTAATTCTTTTTTCGCGATTAAAACGTTGCACAGAATCATCGCGCTGGTGAAATTTGCGAATTTTAAACACGCGCCCACCTACGATGAACGCCAAACTGCCACCACCCTTGGCCAGGCGAAAATGTTTCCAATCTAAATCCGGGAAAGTTCTGCGTAATGCGTTCAGTTTATCGCCGTATCCGAACAATTTTTCATCGCGCACCCATTGCCGCCATTTGTGCACAGGTATGCAAAACGACAAAGCCCACAATGTGCCAAAAAATTGTTTCCACGGTGCCATGATGTACAAATGGTATTGAAAAAAACAAAAAAAACAAGTATTTTATAACCATGTTCAAAACGGGTGACGTTGTCAAAATTTTAATTCCAAACGTTGTGAATGCGGGCTATGACTACCGATTAACCGCACCGGCCGATTTGGGAACGTTTGTCCGTGTCAGTGTAATGAACCGCCCGTATATTGGGGTTGTATATGGGGTGGGGGACAGTAATCTGCCGCCCGAAAAAATCAAAAATACGATTGATGTTTTTCCCGAACATTTATCAGTTGCGGATTTACAGTGGATTCAAAAAATGTCCGCGTGGACATTGATGACCCCCGGCGCAGTACTGCGGTTAATCGTAAATGTGCCGGATGCTTTTTCGCCCCCGCGTATGGAACAATTATATACTTATAACCCGGACACAAAAATTCGTATGACGGACGCGCGGCAATCTGTGGCGGACGCGTTTGCATCAAATGATAATGACGCAATGGGTGTATCTGATATTCAAAACATTGCACATGTCAGTGGCGCGGTTGTGCGTGGCATGGTTTCGCGTGGAATTTTGGTGCCAACTGGGACCCGTCGGTGTACACATGATTTTTCAACGTATAAATATCATGATTTGGGCAATGTGCAATTAAATGCGGAACAGTCCGCCGCCGCATCGGAAATACGCAACTCGATTGATATGGGCGGCTTTTCGGCCTATTTATTGGACGGCATAACCGGCAGTGGCAAAACCCAGGTATATTTTGATGCTGCATGGCACGCATACAGCCGCGGGGAATCTGTGTTGCTGATGATGCCCGAAATCGCATTAACGGCGCAATTTATGTCGCGGTATGAAAAACGTTTTGGCGCGCCCCCTGTTGTATGGCACAGTAATTTAACCGCCGCACGCCGGCGCGAAATCTGGCGCGGTATTTTGCGTGGCGAAATTCGCATGGTTGTGGGAACGCGCAGCGCGCTGTTTTTGCCGTGGCAAAATTTGGGATTAATAGTTGTCGACGAAGAACATGACTCGTCATATAAACAGGAAGATATGGGAAATTACCACGCGCGTGATATGGCGGTGCTGCGTGCGAAAATTGCTGGTTTTCCCATTGTTTTGGCCAGTGCCACCCCATCGGCCGAAACATTGCAAAATGTGGCGGACGGAAAATATAAATGCCTGAAATTAACATCGCGTTTTGGTGGGGCATCGTTACCAAAAATCGAAACAATTGATATGCGCGAAAATCGCCCTGTGCAATATGAATTGTCAACGGATACCGATGATACACCACCGCACACGGGATTTTTATCGCCGGTGTTGTGTGATGCAATGCGTGAAACGTTGGATGCGGGACATCAAATAATGTTATTCATAAATCGTCGTGGTTTCGCCCCAATCGTTCAATGCAAAAAATGCGGATGGGTCGCCACATGTCCTGATTGCAGTGTGGGCATGACATACCATAAACATTTGGAAAAATTATTATGTCACATGTGTGGGCGAACAATGCCGATGCCGAATAAATGCCCAACATGCGGCGATGCTATTTCATATCGTGGTGCGGGCCTGGAAAAAATCCAAGAGGAAGTTACCGCCAAATTCCCATCTGCGCGCACGGCGTTGGTTTCCAGCGACACAATCATGTCGCGCCAGGCATTGGAACGCATTGTTCACAAAATGGAAAGTGGCGAAACAGACATTGTTATTGGCACACAAATTTTGGCCAAAGGACACCATTTCCCAAACCTGACATTGGTTGGCGTGATTGATGCCGATATGGGATTGTTTGGCACCGATTTTCGTGCGGCCGAACACACGTTTCAACAATTATTCCAGGTCGCCGGTCGTGCGGGGCGCGGTGATTCGCCTGGGCGGGTGTTATTACAGACGTATCAACCGGACAATCCGGTATTGAAATCGATATGTAATGGCAATCGCGATGCGTTTATGGCGGCCGACATGGCGGCACGGCGCGCGGCAAAAATGCCACCATATGGGCAATTGATCGCGCTGGTCATAGAGGCAAACAAAGAATCCGTATTGAAAAAATTTTGTGCCGAATTGGCCGCGCAATCACCGACGGCCGGGGGGGTAAAGATATTGGGCCCAATTGCGGCACAAATTTATCAGGTTCGCAATTGGTATCGTATGCGATTTTTGGTTGCGGGCGATGCGCGCGCGATGCTGCAGCCATTTGTTGCGCATTGGATTGGTAAAATTCGTATTCCGGCAAATGTTCGGGTAAAAATTGATGTAAATCCCCAAAATTTTATGTAGGCTGATTGGCTTGAATATCAAAATATTTTGTAATATAATTACAGTAATAACATAAAACAACAGGGGGGAAATTATGGAAATAATGGAAATAATTTTGGCATTTTTAATGATATTTTGCATAGTTACCATATGCGTCGCATTTTTATCAATTCCAATTATGATTGCGAATGCGCGCGGAATATGTGGTAATGAAAAAACAATAATAACGGTTTTATCGATATTGGGAATTTTCTTTGGCCTGACATGGGTGATTGCATTGATATTGTCATTAATTTGGACCGGTGATAATACAGATGGCGATAATTTGGATAAATTGGAAAAATTGGCCCGCCTGTACAAGGACAAGGTTATAACCAAAACCGAATATGAACGTATGAAGGCTAAATTACTGCGTGAATAAAAAACGTCCCATTTGGGGCGTTTTATTTATCTGGATTTTTGTTTTCGATGTTTGGTAACTAACATAAATAAACTGATAATATCATCCAACAGAGTTTTTTTGTTTAGCAATTCTATTTCGCGCTGTTCGGCCAATCGAATTTTATATTGTTCATAGGTCTTTAATTCTTTGTCAATATTATTATTTCTGATACGAGTGCTTGGATTAGTAATGCATAACGGTTCTTCTTTCATAAGCATACCCCCTTTGTGATAAGCATTATACCACTTCTGTTACCGCGCGCAAGGCCCCATCACGTGATAATTGCACGACCCGGATTTTTTTCTTCATTTCTGCGATTAAATCGGTGCGGTCATATGCGGGCTGGGTATGTAAAATACGGTCGGCAAAGGCGGCGTATGCGGCCTCTGCACTTTCGGCGTGAATTGTTGTATAAAAATGGTCGTGTCCGGTCCCCAACATTTCCCACAAAACCGCGGCATTATCGGTTGAAATTTCGCCGCCAATAATAACATCAGGGGTCATGCGGACAACCAAATCCAATAAACGTGCGTAATTAAAATCATTTGTTTGTTCGGTTCGTGACAAAATAAAATGTATCCGATTTGGTTGTGGCACGCGAATTTCACGCGCGTCTTCGACGGTTATCACGCGACTGTTTTGATCAATTAATGTTAACATATGATTTAAAAATGTTGTTTTACCAGTCGCCGTGGCACCACTGATTAATATGGGACTGCCATCGTTTATGGCACTCATTAATCGGTCATATGGATCATCAGGACGTACAGATTCACGTGGTTTAACCTTTAACAATTTTTGACCACGTTTTAAATGATAATTTTCAAATGATGTATCCGGCGCGGATGTACCGCGAATATTTAACGCCACGCCGCCGGTTATATCGCGGTCGTCATATTGCACATTGGGCCCCGCAATCGCGGTAAAACGATGATTCCCGGGCAATGTTGCATATACCACAGGCATCCCATGTATTGGGTCAAATGGTCGTTCATAAATATTTGCAACCGTGTGAATTAAATCAACCAGGTATTGTTTGGTTAAAATATCGGCATTATACGCAACCCATGGCACACGCGCCCCGTGCAGCCGCATCCATACTTCGCCCGCATGGTTTATGGCGATTTCTTCTACAAACGATGGTTTATAGAATTCCTCTAGTGGTTTTAACAAAGATTCCAAAACAACATTTGACATCAAAATAATTTTATCACAAATCGTGACTTGAATCAAAATGCTTTATTTGATAAAATTACAAAAAAGAGAGATAAAAATGAAAAAAACTTTGCTGTTTATGCTGTGTTCTGTATTTATGTTGGGGGCGTGTGCCACCGATACGGATATGCCATACAATGCGGACGATTTTGCCCAGGGTGGTGCCGATGCGCCATTGTATAACGAACGAACCAGTA
The DNA here is from genome assembly GCA_944389595.1 of uncultured Alphaproteobacteria bacterium. Classification (GTDB taxonomy): domain Bacteria; phylum Pseudomonadota; class Alphaproteobacteria; order Rs-D84; family Rs-D84; genus Enterousia. The sequence goes on from CALXMY010000001.1 coordinate 196,432, forward strand.
CATTTATGCAATCGGAAAACCAATATTCCAATATTGATTCGTACAAGCCAAAAACTGATGCAGAAAAAGAGGCCAGTAACAACCGTTGGAACACATCGCGTATGGAAACCCGTTGGCAGGAATATCGTGGCACCATGGTGCGCGTACAAATTCTGTTGGGGAATACCGATTTGCGTGAAATGCGGTTGCGTTTGATACAAAACGCCGATGGCATGGATATTGATGGCGATGCCCGCACCGTATTGGCCAAGGTTGCAGATTATGAAATGAAACGCATATGTGGTCGTAACGCGGACAGTATTGTAATGGTATACGATCGTCCATCATTTGATGTCATGCGGCCAACACCATATTTTGATTACCGGGTAGAGGCCGAGGGATCAACCATGCGTGAATATGGGTTCAGATGCGTGTATAATAATTAACAATAAACAAATATTAAAATACGGAGGATGAAGTAATGAAAAAATTATTTTCTGCATTTGCGATTTGTGGTGCAATGTTTTTGACCGCGTGTGACAGCAATGCCGGCGCACAAAATGGTGATACGGTTGTGATTGATTTCGCCGGGTACAAGGATGGTGTCGCATTTGATGGTGGCACCGCGACAAATTTCCCACTGGTTTTGGGCAGCGGTCAATTCGTCCCCGGGTTCGAAGAACAATTGATTGGTATGGAGCAGGGCGAAACACGTGATATTAATATCACATTCCCGGAAAATTATTATCCCGAATTGGCGGGCCAGGATGTCGTGTTTACGGTTACTGTTAATGAAATTGTAAAAAAATAAAATTTAATCCCCCGCGTTATGCGGGGGATTTTTTTTTAATTTGTTTTTATAACTGCACTTTTTATTAATGCAATATCTTCGCGTATAGTATCTATTTTAATTTGTATTTGGCCCAATCCGGTTTCCAATATTGTTGTACGGTTTTCCAATGACGTTATACGATTATTTGCGCGCGCCAAATCATCCAGTGACGAATCCTGGCGGGCGGCCCAATATATTACCCCCGCAATAAACGCAATCAGAAACCAACTGTTACGCAAAAAATCCAAAAAATTCATTGGGCCATATGGTCGAGTTGTCATTATTTACCCCGTTCAATCAGGCTTTCTATTTGGTGAACCAATGCGCGTTGGGCCTCGATTCCGCGCAGTTCAGCATCTGTTGCGTTCGGGCCAACTGTGCGTTCAATGGTTATTTTGCGCAAATGGCGCATAACCGCCGCGCCGGATGCACTTAAAAAAGTACGTGCATAATTTTGTTCTAATTCCTTCATTTGTTTTTCCCCCTGGGTTATAATATTGTTTCCGCCACCGCCATTTTTGTGATTGGTGCGATATATTTTAATTCCGCATCACTGTGCAATGATATTTTGTCGATAATTCCACGTCGTGATAAAATTTGTAACCCACGTTCCACCAACGGATGTATAAATTCATGCAGTAATCGTCCATATGTTGCGCCCAAAATTCGCATCATATCCGCATTACGTGCCAATATTTCCGTGGCGGTCATTTCTTTTTCACTTAACAGTCCCAATCTGTCGGCCAGTAATGTATGCCGAATGCGTTCGCGTAAATCTTTTAATACAATTTGTGATACGTCAAAATTTGCGCCCGACGACAGCGGTGTCAATCCCGATGACCCAACGGCCTTTGGTATAATTGCACCCGGCGTTAAATTGATGTTTGACAGATTAATAACCCCGTCATCATCGGCCTGCCATATGCCCGATACCGCAATAGTTGCATTTTTCAGCACCAATTCCACGACTTTGTTCGCGGTTTTTATATCAGGCAATGCGCGCAACACCGGTCCGCGTCCGTATTGTTCGCCACTGGCCACGGACCACCGGAATATAATGTACGGATTTGTTTCAAACTTTCCCGTGGACACGATATTATTTTCAATGTCGCCACCAACATCCAACCATGCCGTGAAGTCAGTCCCAATCAACGATTGCACCAATCGCAATGGTGTATCTGGGTTGTTTTTTATTGTGTCGCGCATATCAGACGGTGGTGTCCATGATGGGTATTTTTCCATTACTTCGTATGCGGGCATTGTTGCCGTATGAAACACTGCGCCCGGCAATACGGCAATATCATGCATTGGAATCGCAGTAAACGAAAACGCAGATGCTGCGCCAATTGGATTTTCTGCCATAAACAGACATGCTGTACCCAATACGATTAAATCCATATAGCATTGATGAATTGTTGTATAAAAATTAGAATCGTTCAAATTTGCGCGTAATGCCGCTGTTGCGGCAATCGCATCGGGTGATTTTTCACTTTCGGGCACCAATGATAACCATAATGATTCCGGTGGTGTTAACAGTGTATAAATTGATGCGGCCAAATTGTCCGCGGCATCCGATGCGGTTGCATCAAACAGTGTTGCAACATCGTTGTCTGATGTGGGAACAGTATATCGCAGTGCACTGTCCCAGCGTGCAATCCATGGTGCGCGCATGTCCAACGCACGGCGATACATTTGTTGCAAATTATATTTCATGATTTTAATCTCCCTTGGTTTTCTTATATTTTGAAATCGGTATTTGCTGAAAATAACTTCTGGTTAAAACCTGTTGGATGTACGGGTATCGGCATGGCGCATATTGCGCCCGCCAACGCATCCAATCCGTCATCGTGCATGCCACCACCAATCGGGGCCCAGCCCAACATTTCTGAAATCAGTGGGGTTGATTGTATTCGCACATGCGCATACATACGCCCAGATGTCAGAATCGGTTCAATGGCATCCAAAATCCTGGTTTCTTTGTTTTTTGTGTTTGTAATTCTGTTTATGGTTATTGTCATATTGCGGTGTGTTGATACATCGCGCATAATTTCTGGCAGTGCGTTTCCGATACCATTTGTTTCAATACTTATTCGACGTATACCGTGATGGGCCATAAAATTTAATACTGTATCACATTGTCGTGCCAATGGATGTAATTCGTCGTCCGAAACCAATAAATACAGCACATCATGAATAAATACGCATCTGTTTTTATCATCGCGGTACAATAATACGCATACGCTGCCATCAGAATTTTTATGTCCTGTGGATGGGTCCCAATAAATTGTGGCACCTGTAATCTTTGTGTTGCCAATTCGTGCAGTTCGTGCATCAAATTCCCCATTATACAGATGCAATGCGTCTGGATCCAAACGCGCCCTGTCAGGGGCGATAAAATCCAACATCATTTGTGCCGAAAAATATCGTGTGCCAACCATATCGCGAATTTCATTAATGCGCGTAATTGGAAACATTTCTGGCCACACGGGTTCGCCATCTGCGGAAATTATGGGAATTTTTAATTCACGATATCCGCGTAAAAAAGGCGTTGAAAAACTAAAATTTTTATATACCATATCTGACATGGACTTTACCCCAAAGACTTTGCCAACAAATTTAGAGGCCGAACAGGCCGTTTTGGCCGCGGTGTTAATGAATAACCGTGCGCTGGAACGTGTGTCCGAATTTTTGCGGGCGGAACATTTTTCGCATCCTGCACACCAGGAAATTTACAAATTGGCCGAACGGCAATTTGCCGCCGGAATACCGTTTGATATCATCACCGCCAAAAATTATTTGGATCAACAGGGCGTATTGGAATCCGTGGGCGGTGTGGAATATTTAACCCAATTGGCATCTGCGGGCGCGACGGTTGTTAATGTTGAACAATACGGTCGTATTGTTTATGAAAACGCGATGCGGCGCGAATTGATAAATTTGGGTCAATCCATAACCGATGCCGCATTTGTCGAGGATTTGGATAATCCTGTTTCCGCGCAAATCGAAACTGCCGAACAAAAATTGTTTGAAATGGCATCGGCCGGTGTTTCTGAACGTGATGTTGCATCAATTGGCACCGCGTTACAGGATGCATTAAAAGAGGCCGAAATCGCATACAAGGCAGATGGCCGATTATCTGGTTTAACAACCGGATTAAACGCGTTGGATAAATCAATCAGTGGTTTGCATCACAGTGATTTAATTATTATTGCCGGCCGTCCTGCAATGGGAAAAACAACATTGGCAATGAATATTGCGTTTAATGCGGCAAACGCGATTCAATTCGGGCGTGCAAATGAACGCTATCGCGGGGCGGTGGTATTTTTCAGTTTGGAAATGTCAAAATCTCAATTGGCGGCGCGCGTATTGTCATCGCAATCTAAAATACCTGCATCCGCCATGCGCGAGGGTTCATTAACCGACGAAGATTTTTTGAAAATGTCCCAATATGCGGACGCAATTGGCAAAGTTCCATTATTTATTGATGATACACCCGGGATGTCAGTGCCAATGATTCGCACCCGTGCGCGCCGTTTGGCGCGAAAATGCGGCGGTATCGCATTAATTGTGATTGATTATTTGCAATTAATGACATCGCCCGGTGGCCGGAACAAGGATAACCGTGTCCAGGAAATATCTGAAATCACACGTGGGTTAAAAATGTTGGCCAAGGAATTGGATGTTCCTGTTATTGCATTGTCGCAATTGTCGCGCAGTGTCGAATCACGTGATGATAAACGGCCCCAGTTATCGGATTTGCGTGAATCGGGTTCAATTGAACAGGATGCTGATATTGTCATGTTCACCTATCGCGAGGAATATTATCTGGAAAACCGTGATCCGTCACAGCGTATTTCCGGTAACGCAAATGAAAAAATAATCGAAAGTTTTCAAAAGCGGTTGGAGCGCGCACGTGGCAAGGCCGACGTTATAATCGGTAAAAACCGTCATGGTCGCCCGGAAACTGTTCATTTGGCATTCTTTGGCGATTACAGTTTGTTTGATAATCTGGATGAAATGAATGCGCGTGGTGAAAATGATTTTGGTAATGTGCCGCCCGCACAATCAATTCCGGATGATGGCGAAATGGAACCAACACCAATTGATGTTGATGCGATTCCGGACGATATGCCACTGTAATTATTTTCTGCTTGCCAATTCTGTTTATTTTGACTAAAATTTTGTCAAGAAATTCAAGGAGATTGCGATGGCCCAAGAAGAAATAATTTTCCCAAATAATATCAGAAACATTCGTTTGGCCAACGGCATGAAAATGACCGAATTGGCGCGCCAGGCAAATTTATCTTTGTCGGCGGTTTCAAAAATAGAAAAGGGCGTACGCCGTCTGAATCAAAAACAGTTATTAAATATATGTAATATATTGGGCTGTAAATTATCAGATATTTTTATCAAGGAATCTGATGATGTTGCCGCACAATGGCAAAATGAAATCAAACGTCGTTTGACCGATAACGAAGATAACGGTCTGAAAATATTTGGCAGTGGTCTGCGCAAAATTCGCCAACAAACCGGTAAAACCATCGCCCAGGCGGCATCTGATGCGGGTATGACATTGTCCGTTTATCACAAGATAGAGGTTGGCCAACGCGAGATATATGAAAATGAAATTGAACCATTGGCAAAATCATTTGGTTATACCACAAATACATTGTTGGATAAAATTGCCGCATTGTACAAGGCCGGCGAATTAACCAAACAAATAAATAAAATCCAGGAACGTGTAAAATCTGTATTGGTTCCGGGTAATCCAATGTCTGGTATTGACCACAGCAGTTTATTCGGTGCCAAATTATATGACAGTGCACGTAAAAAATTGGTGCCTGTGTTTGGTGTACCATCTGGAAAAACAATCGCGTTTAAAAAATCTGATAAAACAATGGTTGTCGCGCCGATTCCACTAGAAGGCCGCCAGGGCATTTACGCAGTTCGTCCAAATTCAAAACGTTTGGGTGGTTATATTCCTGAAAAATCCTATGTTTTTGCGGATTCAGAAACCCCCGCATCGGTTGGTGATTTGGCGGTGTGTATCGATGCTGATTTCAATGCGCTGGATTCGAACGAGGTTGTTAATGCACAAATTGTCAGTGTTCGTTCCGATTCCAAGGGGCGTATTTATGGGCAAATTTCTTCGCCCGAAGAAAAAGTTACCGGCAAAACAATGCATCGTGTTATAATGATTGTTATGGAATAATCCGCCACCGCAGGAGGGGGAAAATGAAAGCAAAAGCCAGTACCATTGCGCAAAAACTGTTAAATCTGTATCGCCAGGAACATGTAATTTTTGGTGGATGGGCCGCCGTAAATCAGGTGTTCGTGGACGAGGCAGATGATGATGTTTTGCGTGCGTTGCGTGATTTACCAACCGGGAAAAATCTGGTTCGGCACATAGAAAACCTGCGTTCTGGTAAAACCCCAATGGATTCCATAAATCATGAATTGTTGCCATATGGTGGCATGATGGATAAAACAATCGCGACCGTGCCATTGACAGACGATGAATGGCGGCAATTGGAATCCGGAATTGATGAATTCACCACTGACCAGGATGGTTTGAACCGAATTCAACAATTGCCCGTTATAAAAAAATTTGGTGATCAATGGTTGGTTGCAATTCGTGCGGCATTATCAAAACGTCCTGAATTATTGGAAAAATGGTCAATTGTTAATAAAACATATCGGGCGTATTATTTATGGAAGGTCGCCAGTGATATGTTAAATCAGCCACTAACCGAACGTGCACGTGCACAATTACAGGTCGATATGCCAGAATATGAAACGTATTTACCAATGTTCGGCGATGCCGGAACGGAATTATTGGAAAAATTGCGTTCTTTTATTTCGACAATAAAGCCTGTGGATGAAAACAACGGTGATAATTCCGCATATTAATCATTCATGGGTACGATATATTGTATCCATTGTATGCGGGGTGCCAATGTAAATCATTGTACCATTGGGCGATAAAATAAAATCTAATTCGCGCAATCGTTCACGCAGATTTTCACGTTTTTGTGCGGTATTACTGGTGTTTGGTACCTCTATGTCATCGCATATAATTAAATCAGACCGCATACCTGTAATATTACCATGGATACCCTGGCATATAACGGATGGTTCGCGTATTCCAATTGGGCGATTTACTGTTATACGATCGTGCGCCCATTCTTTTTTAGTTGCCGGAATCAAATCTTTGCACATTGGATGATTTTCCAGTATATGTCGAATATGTGTGACCATTCGTGCCGCCAGATTATTTTCGGCCGATAAAATTAAAATTCTGGTTGATGGATTCATGCGTAACACACACGCGGCAAATATTCCAACAACAGTCGATTTACCCGAATGCCGAAATGCCATTAATAATCCACGATGTGGCGGTGTGGTCCATATTGATACCAAAAATTCCATAATAGTACGGTGATGTGCCGGTGTCCCCAGCCCCAGCACATCATTCCATGCATCCAAAAACGCATAAAAATCATTTACCATTGTTAATACTAACCAACCAAATCATCAAATTTATCTAATATTGTTTGTAATAAATTTGGCCGTTTAGCCCGTGTATTACGCAGTTTTTCAATGTTTGATTTACGTTTTTCGTTGTATGGTTCCGCTGTTTCCGATGCCAAACGTTTTAATACCGCGCCTGTGGACATGCTGCGCCCGGAAACCCCGGATGCACCATATTTTGCGCGCTGTGTGGCCAATGTTTTTTTTACCAAATTTGTTTTTTCACGTTCGTCATTTGCCATATCGGCCAATATTTTTTGGCGTTCGTTTGCGGCCTCTTTTTTTGAATCACGATAATTTAATATTGATGTAACATCAGATACTAATTGTCCCATTTGTTTTTCCTTTGTTTTTTATACAATATAATAGCCATATGTCGTAATTGATAACACAGTTGCACGGAATTGTTCGGTGCTGGAAATTGTCCATGGTGCATTTGTACATGTACGTTGGCATCCCATAAAGTTTATGCATACATCGCCGGTATACCCGTTTGATTCAGAATCGTATATATCATTTGGCAGCGATGCACGTTCGCCATTTATAAAAATAGTTTTTGTATCCGAAATTCTGGCAACAATTTTTCGTATGCGCAGCATGTGTGCATTATGGCCCGATGCACGCATCGGTAATGCCGCCGCGGTATATGAAAAATCATATTGTTCGGCATCGCGTATGGCATCGTCTGAAAATCTTTCCAAATAATATTCGTTGCCACGCGCGACAACGACATATGTTTCATCGCCGGTTGTGGCCACTGATTTGAATTGTCCATTTGTCGTATATCGTGCCCATGCAGAAATGCCCAATGCAGAATTTTGATTTAATACCGCCATATCGCCATTTGACATAACAACAAACAGTTGTCGGATTGCGGGGTTATATGATAAATCCACCGGATTATGCATCAAATGTTTGGCCTGGGTACACAAATCGCGCGCATTATAATTTTCGCCCAATGCATCCAACGATAATTCGCGAATGTCCTTTTGTGTGTTTGATATAAATACAGTTGCGCCCTCTATTTTTTGTGGTGGCAGATATCGTGTCGTCACACTGCCCACGGATGTATGTTGTTTTATGTCAACATTTGACGGTGTTAACGGTTTGCTGGAAATTGCCCATTCACCGGCATTAGTTAATATTTGCAGATTATCACTGCTGACAACTGTACATATTTCCTGGCGTTGTTGGGATAACAGTGTTAAAAATATTGCTTCGTCGTCCAATCCGGTGCCGGTATCAAAGTTATTATGATGCCCAACACGGGACATCCAAATTCCGCCGGGCCATTCGCGCGAACCGCCAAACACTAATCTGTCCTGGTGAAATGTGATGCTGCATGGCCATCCACGACGTGCACTGAATGCGGATTCATACCAATCTGTAACAGGCGAGGGCGGAATGTTATATTGTTTGTTCGTATATGCATATATGACGGTCGGGCTGATATATTTTACAATTTGCCATTGATTGTTCAGCAACATCAACTGGCCGCCAACACAATTTTGCGTCCAAAAATCTTGGTTAGTGGTAAATGTGGCATAGTTATTACCGTAACTGTTTGGTGTGACTGTAATTTTAATATCTTTTGAATCGTCAAAGCGCATAAATGGGATATTGATGGTCATATCGGCATCGTTGCGTTCAAATTCAAATGGAATTAAACTAAATATATCATCAGATTTTTGCAATATTTGTGGTTGATAATCTGGGTGTACAAAAATCATAGTACCAAAACGTTGGGCATATTGTAATTTTGGTAAATCATCAACATCCCATGGCGACATCATATCGCGTATGCGCGTGGTGCCATCATATATCATAAAGTGCCCATCGGTCAGAACAATTAAATAATTTTCCGTATTCCCCATAGAGAAAGGAATTAATCGCGCCACAGAATTCAGTTCCGCGACCGATTCCAATCCGCGTCGCCGTTTTAATCCACCGCCGGCCATAACATCCATATTTTCCAATTTTGATAATCCATTTAAATTATCGTGCGCAAAAAATTCTGGGGACACTTCGCCATCAGCAAAAGAATTTTGAGTCTTTATAAAATCGGCCATAATAATCCCCCTGTGTTAAAATCGTGCATTTATTAATGAAAAGTTATTTATACGGTTGTCTGGGTTTGATGCAGTGCTGTCAATAAATTTTGCAGATTGTAATTCGCTTTCATACAATGCGGCCAACATGCGGAATACAGATTGATCGCCGGTCAATGGTATACAAAATTCCATCGCCAATTTTGTTGCAACCAATGATGAAAAATACGCCGGAAACTGTTGTGCATCAATACGTATAATCGCAGTTATGGAAATTGTATCATTGTCTGATATAATTCTGTTGCCAACTATATTTCCGCCACATCGTAACACGCGCAGGCATTCACCCGGAATTATAAAATTGCCGTCGGTGCTTTTTGCCAAATCAAAATGTTTGCATGCAAATCGCCACGGATGTGATGCCAATAATGTATCAACAACTGGATTAAACAGTGTTCGCGACAATTGCGATGCAGGATTATCATCGTTCAATGATTGTATTGGCTTTTCACCCAATTTTAATAACGCCATTGAACATAAATCGATTTTTGTTTGCATATCTTAATACCCTGGGTTAGAAAAAATCGGGACAGTTAAAAACCGTCCCGATAAATTGTTATGATAAGGCAGCAACAGAAACATTCGTTGAATCAACAGAAATTTTTTTAATTGATGTGTTGTCAGAACCGTTGATTATTATAATGTCCCCGGTGTTCATCAATGTTTTTACACTGTTAAAATATCCCGATGTACTGATTGTCGCCAATGTTTCCGATGCAGCATAATGCCACAATGTAAATCCATTTGCGTATGCAATCACAGATAAATTTTTATTTTGAAACGCCATTTGATTTGTTCCTTTGGTTGTTTTGGTTGAACTTGATGTCAATCGACTATTCCGTTTCATCTGAATCCTTGCATTTAATTCTTACGATACCATCGGCATCAATCATAACTGCGCCCTGGGACATGCTGTTGCTGATAAAGTGCGCCGCACGTTCACCATGCCACGAGATATCTGTTTTTACCTCTTGGCCACATGCGTGCCCGATACTGGTTGCGTGATACATAAAACAATCGCGATTAGTTCCGGTCAACGGCAAATCGTTATACAACACCCATGTAATCCCCAGCCATTTTTTTGATGCGCCACCGGAAATCATCGGCAAATTATCGCCAACATAATCCGCAGAAACAAATTCGTCCATTGACAATAATTCGTTCCATTGATGTACGCCAACAACCGCAAATCTGCGGCCGTCATCCGGCACATCATTTTGATTCAACACTTCCAATGCAGATAAAATTAAATCTTTGCTAAGTCCGGTTGAATAATCGCCGATTGATTTGGTTGCGCCGTTCATTGCGGATACAATCAATTCATCGGTTTTGCGGCCCAGTGCATATGCGCCGGCCGATGCAACCACACGACGTTCATCAACGTTTGTTTTTAATTCATCCAATGCATCAACCCAATCACCTGCATAATAATCTTGTAATACACATTCAACAGGTTCATGATTTAAATTCATAACTGGTACAATACCATGACGCGATTTTGTGCTGGCGGTGCCACGTCCAACTTTTTGAAACGTAGTGGATGCCCCAACAACGCCGGATTTACTGCGCACGGTGGCGCGTAATTTTGTGCCCATTTGTTGATATGCCAAATGAACGTCGGCCTCGAATTGTTTTATAAAGACCTGGTCAACTGAAACAGACATTTTTAATTTTCCTTTGTTTATAAAAAATGAAACAGCAATAAAAATTGCGATTATATTTTTAAATGGTTATGCATAACACTATGCGCCATATATAAACTGGGTCCCGGTTGGGATTATCCAAAAAAATATTCAGTCAGACGCGCGTACATTCTGACTGAATATTTTAAAAAAATTATTCAAATAAAAATCCCCGTTTTACCGGGGATTCAAATTATTTTCTTTTTGCACATGCTTTTTTAGCAACCGGCTTTTTCGCGGCCACTTTTTTCGCAGGTGCTTTTTTAGCAACTGGTTTTTTAGCTGCGACTTTTTTTACAACTGCTTTTTTAGCAACTGGTTTTTTTGCAGCAACTTTTTTCGCAGGTGCTTTTTTAGCAACTGGTTTTTTTGCAGCAACTTTTTTCACAGGTGCTTTTTTAGCAACTGGTTTTTTTGCAACGACTTTTTTCGCAGCAGGTTTCTTCGCAGCAGGTTTTTTCACTGCCGGTTTTTTTGCAGCCGGTTTCGCCGCTGGCTTTTTCGCAGCAGGTTTCTTTGCAGCTGGTTTCAAGAATGTGAATGCCATTCTTCTCTCCTTTTTATTTTTTGGATAGAACAAACTTTTTTGTTCTTACTTACATTTTATACGAAAGAAAAAAAATAGTAAAGGAGAAAGTGCATTTTTTTTTATTACGAATATAATTTTTTAAAACCATTTTCAATTTTGCGAACGTATTCTGGATCATGATCACGCCAATATTTTGGATCACGCATCATGCGTCGCAATTCATCATCAGTTAAATTTTTTGATGCCACATCATCTGTTTGAACATGTGGTTCCATTGATTGCATCATTGCATATACGCTGCGGATTCCCTGGGGTGTGGCGCACAGTGCATCAAACGCATCACGTGGTAAATATTTTTCGCCGAATGCATTTATTGCAATTAATGCTTCGCGCATTTTATCACTGTCCCCGAAAAAATTTTTTAATTCATTTGTTGCATTTGTTTCATCTTGGGCATCAAACAATTCTGATAAAACAGGTTTCAAATATTCTTCGGCAATTTGATAAATTTTTTCAACCTGTGTTTTTGTCAGTCCCATTTCAAAAAATTTTTCACGAACCGAATCGTCATCAAATAATTTATTTTCCGGATATTCCGATGCAGACATTGGTACGCCAATTGCATGATTAAACTTTGCGCGCGCATCTGCGTCCGCGTTTTCATCAGGCACAGAAATCATCGTTCCGATTTTCTTTTCCAATGCAGCATACGATTTCAATAATGCGTCAGTATTTAATGTTCCGTCTTTATTCAGAAATTTTTCTGGAATTTTCTCCATTTGTTTTTCCTTTGGTTTCGCTGGATTTGCGCAGAAAATAAATTCCGCCAAATGTAAATATTGATTGCAGCATTGTAAATACATCTGTGTCACCAACCAGATACGCACCGATTGATGATAATATTCCAATGCCTGATATAATGTATGTTCTGTGTCCGGCCAGAAAACCGCCACTGATAATTTTTTGCATTTTGTAATCCGTTTTGTTTTACAGATAAAACAATAATCCATCTATGTCGGCAATATAACCACGCGATATTGCCCATGCGGGTATTTTACAATCGCGATGAAAACGTGTGGCCCCATAACAACAATCGGGCAGGCCGCCGTGTAACATACGTGTCGCAACGCGAACACACATTTGCATTTCGCGATTATTTATTTCCACATTATTTAAATGATGATTGCGTGACGCGGGATTTATTGATTCGAATAATTCTGTATCAGACACAACATCATCAATTGTGCGGCCGGTTGCGATTGCATTATTTTTTATCATTGATGTCAGTGCTTCGACCACACGCAGTGATGCCGCACATGTTTCCGCATATACAACGCGTGCAATTTTATATGCAATCCGTTGTGAACTGTCCGGATTTTTTATCAATATTAATTTCATGCAAATGATTCCCTTGGATTATTTATGAAATAAAAAAGGGCCGCACATTTTATGCGACCCAAAATAAAAATCCGCCGGTTTCCCGCGGACATACTTTTAACTGTTTATGTGCATAATAATATCATATTTTGAAACGAAAGTCAAGAGAATATTTTCTACATACTGATTTCATCGCCATATGCCAGCATATATCGTGAACCATTGCGCAATACCAACGCGCCATTTTCGTTGATTCCGATTAATTCAACATTATCACCACGGTATTTAACAATTTTGTTTAATCCGGTTGCTAAATCCATCCATCGTGCACGTATCAATGGAAAATCAATTTGCCGCCATTTGTCCAAATTTTTCATCAATTTATTTAACAGTTCTGATTTTTCAACGCGCGCATAGTTGTCCAGTTTTGTTGTTTTATAACCGGGCACGGTTGGATTGGATTTAATATTTATTCCAATTCCAATAATTACAAAGCGTCCCGCGTATTCAATCAATATCCCACAAACTTTTTTATCATCAATTAAAATATCATTTGGCCATTTTATTTTTGGATTTATACCAAAGGATATTAACGTTTCTGTAACCGCCACCGCAACAACATATGCCAGGCGCGGGTCGCGTTCTTCGGCAGAAAATATAAAACTGGCGTATAAATTGCCATGGTGTGAAACCCATGTGCGGTGATATCGTCCGCGACCATCAGATTGGGCCTCGGCCATTATGACGGTATGGTCGCGCGCATCACCCATTGCAACCATATTTAATGCATATGTTTGCGTGCTGGGGATTTTATCAAAAGAAATTAATTTATAGCCGGCCAATTTTATACACCCCATTTGAATTTATTATAAATTCACGCCCAAATGTTTTTCGTAATTGATATATTGCAGTATCCAATGCATGTGTTGTTGCATCTGGTGAATACCCCAATGCGGCCCGTAAATCTGTGGCGGACATGCCGCCCGATTTATATAACAATATAACGATTTGTGATTGTATATGTGGTAATTGCACATTTCGGCCAAAAATTTTGCGCAACAATTGAATGTTTCCATCAATGGAATTTAATATTGCGGCCTTGATTTCAACGGGACTGGCCGGCATGGGAATTTCCAACGAATCAAAATCCAAAAATGTTTTATCCGGCACATCGGACACAGTTGCGCCCATCTCGGCCAGTATCTGGCACCATATTTTGTCGGCCGAATAAATTTTTATTCCATTCAACATATCAATAACAGAATAGTAAAACATACCCATGTTGTCCAATAAAATCGACCGCGGTAAAACCGCGGTCAATATTGCGCGATTATAATATACTATTCGCGTTCTTTGCTTTGTGGACCAATGAACTTGGTAAAATCTTGGATACTGGCACCGGTTGATGACAGAATTTTTGAAATACTGTTCGTGGACGGCCACCGTGGTTGGCCTTCTTTGGACCATCTTTTGCTGCGATTAAAAGTGGTGGGATCCAACCCGCTGCATTTTGCCAAACCTGAACACGACATACCGTGTTCTGTTGCAAAGCGTTCAATTGCCTGCCAAACATCTTCATGGGTCATTTTTTCTCTCCTCTGGTTACTATTCGGAAAAATCCGAATTTTTTGACATATGGGACATATGTCTGATATTGATTTTATTCCACTGCGTCCGACCAGGCAACAAGGACCATTTCCTAATTCATTGATTATAGTCCTAAAAATAATACCAAAAAATAATTTTGACAAAAATACTTGACAAATAACATAAAATGTATTACATTTCGATTCGTCAAAGGGGGTAACCCCGGCGATGGGGCGCAAGCCCCCATGGGGTCCAGGGATTCAGACTCCCTCCTACATTCTCTCTCCTCTGGACTCTGGGCCCCAATTTTATGGTTTAGAATGCCCATTTCTTTTTCTCCTTTCCTTCCTTTCGGGGCATTCGGAAACACCGGCGGGAAACCGCCGGCGTTTTTTTATTAACAGTAAATTTATTGATAATTACTTTTCAAATACTGAAAACAGTTCCCAATGTGCACTGCCAACGAATTGATCAATCGGTATCAATGTTTTTAATTTATACCCACCATGCAGCAAAATGTTTGAATCGCGTCGCCATGTTATCGGATTGCATGAAACATAAATTATACGCGGAACATTACTGGGACTTAATTGCGTGCATTGCGCAAATGCGCCCGCACGTGGCGGATCCAATACCACGCAATCATATGCATTCAACATATTTGTTGTTAATGGGTGGGTGAATAAATCACGTTTTGTACCAATACCGTTTATATCAAATCCGTCCGCATTTAATGTAAATGTAAAATTACCCAATCCACAAAATAAATCTGCGATATGATGTGCGCCGGTGGCCGCATCTGTAACCAGATTTCGTATTATGGTTTCGCTGGGTTCGGTTGGTTGTAAAAATGCGCCAGATGGGTATTCAACGATATTTCCATCAAATTTTATTATCGGATTAATGCGATTAATCACAATGCGATTATTCCATGTTATCCGAATAATCCCCGGTATTTTTTCTGCGCTTGATTTAAATTCCGAACTGAAATAGGGCACCGTTGATGTCACCGCAACATCAATTCCATTGTCACAAATCGTAACCAAACACGCCCCCATACCGCCCCATGGCAATTCCGCCAGTTTTGGCAACACATCATTTATTTCCGGGCACATTAATGGGCAACAGCGCACCGGAACAATTGTTTTTGAACGGTGCATATAAAGGCCAAAATTACCACCAGCAAATGCAAAATCCGCGCGTCGCCGTGTCCCGGGATTGGTCCATATTGGGGCATTTGTTACGGGCAATTTTTGAATTTCTGATAATTTTTGTTCACGATAACTTGGTGATGCAAAATCATATTTGCATCCACCACAAACGCCAAAAAACGGACATCTTTTCATATCAGTTAAAAATGTATACGTGCGCCAACGCGGAATTGATGTGCTGCGGGGGCAAAATCGGATATGGCATCAAATTTTGGTGAAAACATATAAATATATTTATACCCCAAATCCAACGCGAAATATTGCCCCATTTCCACCGACAGACCCGCCATGGCGGCCAATACAGGACTAATCTTATCATCTATATGTACATTTTCCGGTGAATTCCATGAAATACCGGCACCAATGCCAACATATGGCACCATGCGTTGTTTATAAAATAAACGGTACAAATTTCCAATGCGCGCGTCAAATATTGCATTTAACATTGCGACATCGCCGGTCATTTCAAATTCGTTCCATTTTGCAGACATACGCATATAATTTGCCTCTATGCGAAAAATGTCAAACGCGCGAAATCCAACAACTGCATCGAACGAAGATGTGTTTTTTCCACTGATGCTGACCGTATCATCGGCACCATTATTCCACATTGAAAAGTCATATGCCCCGCCGACATAAAACCTGCGCATACGGGCCAACGCCTGGTCATCAGTTCCCGTCACACTGGGGATAACCGGCATATTGATTTGTTCCGTACGATATGGAATGGCCGCATTTGCCACACATGGAAATATTGCCAATAAAACCAATAATATTTTTGCTTTCATTTATATTTTCCCCATTGCTGTGTATACATCAGAAATTCACCCGGAATGATGCGATAATATTGCTGATATTATCAACGCCACCCGCGCGTACATTCCAACCGAACCCGTTTCCTATCATCATTTGATATTGATACATAATATCAATGCCGATTAAATCATTCAGCATAACATTAAATCCCAATGTTGCACGCGGTGCCGCAATCACAAAACCATCCGCGCCACCCGGCCCGTCAAATTTATATACACCCGCCGCCGCGCCAATGCCGATGAATGGCACAAAACTGCGCCGGTATGTAATATCGCCACTTTGTACATAGCGGCGTGCAAAATCGAAATACAGCATGCCGCCCAGTGTTTGATATGATGCGCCCATGTCATCCAGTTCAGAAAATTTAAACGTTGATTCCTGGAAATCTATTTCGGTACGAACATATGACGATAAATTCCACCCCAAACCGATTTGAGTTGTCCAACTGCCCGCGGAATCGTATTCCACGCCATTTAATTTTGCGGAATCCGTTGCAAACGGCAAATTCAATCCGCCGCCACCGCGCATATACATTGGTGTTGGAGTAAACATTTGAATATCTGCATCATATCCGGCATCAGCGGTTTGATACACGTCCAACCCCAATTCACCGGGGGCAACATCAGGCTTGTCAATGTTTTCGCGAACACCGACCAAATCGACACCTTCGGCAATTTCGTTACGAAATTGTTCGGCATCGTATGCGCCGAATGCAGGCGTTATCGCCAATATTGATAAAAATCCCAAATACGATATATTTTTCATATTTTCCATCCAATGTAATTTATCATTTAAAGTTTAACATAATTTGAAACTTGATTCCAGCCCGATTTATTCGTAACATACAAAATATGAAGAAAAATATTAAAAAATCAGATAAAAAAATCGCATTAATTGCCGGCGCATTGGATTTACCGTTTTTTACACGTGATGCGTTGCGTCGTGCCGGATGGGACGTGTATGTCGTTGGGTTAAAGCCTTTTTATGATACGCGTCTTAATCCAGACATTGCCGTTCGTCCGGGTGGTGGGTGGCCGGCTGTGCGCCAATTTCGTCGGCGGGGGATAAAAAAGTTAACTTTTGTTGGGGCGTTGGGGCACCCGAATTTATCTGATATTCGTCCAGATTTATGGTCGATTGGTTTGTTATTCAGTATTTTAAAACATCAACGGGGGTATGATTCTATGGCGGTTGCATTAAACAAGGCACTGGAAAAACGTGGTTTTGAAATTGTCGCGGCCCAGGATGTAGCACCAGAATTAACATTTCAAACCGCCGGGGTTCAAACAAAAATGAAACCCACGGTTCGTGATCGGCGCGATATTGAACGTGCGATTGATGTATCGCACACAATTGGTGCGGCCGATATTGGGGCATCGGTTGTTGTTGATAAACAGGTCATCGCAGTAGAGGCCGCCGAAGGCACCGCCAAAATGTTGGAACGCGTAATTGAAATGCGAAAAAATCATAAACGCCCCAGTGGTGTTTTTGCAAAAATGACCAAACCAGGCCAGGATTTACGCATTGATATCCCTGCCATTGGTGTTGATACTGTAAATGCTGTGGCGGCGGCACATTTACGCGGAATTATTGTTAATACAAAAACATGCTTTATTGTTGATAAAGATGCGGTTATCAAACGCGCAAACGAATTAAAGATATTTATAGTCGCAATTGACGAATAAAAAATCCCCAATTGGGGATTTTAAATTAGCAACCTGTTGCGGCACCAATCCATTTTGAAATGGAAATATCTTTGTGCAACAGGAAATCATATTCACAGTTACCCTGTTTATAATGCCCCATGCATGCGGACAAAGTCAAAACGGCAAACAAAGCCAACATAACTTTTTTCATGTTTTCTCCTTTTTATATAAAAAAGTACATTTATTATACAATAACATCATGCCAAAGGCAAGAATTCTATATCACGCCACGAAACCATTGAATTTTACGTGGGGTTACAACAATTATGTCAAAACGCGCATCGCCCATCCATTTGGTTTGCGCGATATATGTTTCCGCTGCGCGTCGCAGTCGTATTGATTGGGCCGGGGTAACCGCATCCAGCCCGGTTAAAACGTCGTGGCGATGTTTGACCTCTATAAATATCATTAAATTTTTGCGCCGTGCAATTATATCAATTTCGGCACGCCCCGTATTTCGCCCGGTGACATAGCGGCGACGCATAATATGAAACCCATGCAAACGCAAATACATGCACGCCATAAATTCAGAAAATACCCCGATTTTATATGAATTCATTTTGCTATTTTTGTGACAACTTTCAGTAATGTACGCGAAGCGGCATCTGTTTCGGTCGGATACGTTTTATAATAATATTCGCAATAAATTACATTTTTGGAAATACGCTTTGGTTTTGTATATATGCCCGGCCTCATATCAGGATTATGATTTATATATAAAAAGTCAATTTTTGCGTTAAATTTGGCATTTATTTTATCAATTATTTTAATAATTTCATTTTTATCGCCCGTTTGCCCCAGTTCCGAAAACACCAACAAAACACGTTTGTCATTATTTAAATGTTCCAACATTCGGTTTGTGCGTCGTGCATATTTTTCAGCAATTGGCGGAAAGGTTACTGCAAAATCACCAGGTTCAAAGTCATGATTGTAATAAATTCCTGTACGATTATTTTTATAAACAGCCTTGTTATTATCAGGATTTATATCAACATATTCAAAATCAGAATAATCAAAATAATGATTAAATTCATCATAAATACATTTCAAACGCGTAATAACATCGGAACCATACATCCAATCAAATGGACCGCTGAAATCGCGCAATTTTAATACTGTTAATGTGCTTGGCACAAAACACGCCGCCCCCACAGAAATCACAGTGTCGTATTTACGAATTCTGTAAACAGGTATTTTGAATATATAAATACAGTTCTTTTTAATTCTGAAAAAGAAATGTCCAAATTTTACAAAATTCATACCAATTTTATACGGCATCAGGTACAATCGCATTGCAGAATATTTGTTATATAATTGTTTTATTAATTGTTTATGAAATAAACAGGTTTGCATATTTCTGGATTCTGATTTTTGTTTAATTCTGTAATAAAACAGTTTTTCAGGTATGCGATAAATTTTTTTATTATGATTAAATACCATGTTTAACCATAAATCATAATCTTCTAATGCAGTATCGAATTCGTTTGAATAACCGCCACATGCGATAAAGTCTGATTTTTTAAATAATGCCGCATTTACCAAACAATTTTTGCGCGCCATATTAAATTTTGTTGGCCGCGGCAAAGACATTTCGCCACGTTGTTCGCCGCATAATTCCACGCGACATGTTATTATATCGCCGGCACCAGACATTATGCATTTATACATTTTTTCCAATGTTGTTGGTTCGATAAAATCATCGCCGTCCAATGGAAAAATTAAATCCGATTGTGCATTTTTAATACCATTATTTCGTGCGGTCACCACACCGGAATTTTTCTGGTTTATTATATGTATGCGTTTATCACGTGCGGCATATTGTTCCAAAATTTTGGCACTGTTATCCGAACTGCCGTCATTTACGCATATGACTTCGATATCGGTAAAAGTTTGTTTTAATACGGAATCCAAACATTCCGATAAATATTTTTCTGTATTATATACCGGTATTATCACACTTATTTTTGGCATGATATATTATCTCCATTTCAATTTAAATATCGGTATTAAATCGAACAGTAATACCCAATTATTTTCAATTTTTAATATTGGAATAATTCCAAACAAACGCAGTCTGAAAAACGTAACATTTGCATGTGGGCATTTTTTTAATGCGTTATAATATGCGGGGTATTGATTGCGCAATTGGGTTGATATTGCGCGCCATGCCAGGTTCATTTTTTGTTCCTGTTGCAGGGTTGTCATGTTGTTATGCGTGCGATATTTAACCAATACCTGTTGAATATTATAAAAATGCGTTACATCCATTAACCGTGCCCATAAACGATAATCCTCCGCAGGACTGAAAAATTCTTCGTATTTTATATCATTATCAACCAATACGGATTTTCTGATCATTGCCGCAGTGTGTGCAATACTGCAATTGTTGGTTAAAAACATTCGTATATCGATGTCGTTTTCCGGGGCTGACCATACATAATTTTTTTCACCAAAAGATTCCAATAAACCGGAAACGACCCCAACATCTGGGTGCACATCCAGATATGCAACCTGTTGTTCCAAACGTGTTGGGACGGAAATATCATCATGATCAAAAATGGCCAAATATTCGCCACTCGCCAAATCCAATAATTTATTACGTGCCGCAGAAATACCAATATTTGTTTTGTTTTTAATATATTTTATTCGTTTGTCATTATATGATTTTACAACCTCGTCCAATTTTGTATTTTGTGGGCTGTCATTCAAAATCAGAAATTCAAAATCTGTAAAAGTTTGATTTAATATGGATTCAATACATTCACGTAAATGTGCCGGATTAGTATTGTAAATAGGTGTTAAAACTGATACACGTGGCATGATGACCCCTTGAAAATATAGGTGTATTTTATATTCTATGTATCTGTAAGTAAAGCGAATTTTAAGGAATTAAAACGCATACGGTTTTGCCCGGAAATTTTCACGTGCAGATTGAATGTTTTCGGCAATATCAGATGTATATCGCCCCATATCAACCAAATCCAGCGACCCATAATATGCCGTCATCATTGGATCGTATGAATTACTGGTTGAAATCCATTTATCCGTACCCGAATTTGGGGGGCCATATTTGTCCAAAACGCCCTGCCAAAATGCCAAAATTTTCTTTTCCCGTTGGTCTGCAAATTTTTCATGTGCACCTTCGATTTCATTAACATCGTTATTATATACAACACGCCATACAACGTTATCATCGGCATTGCTGGTGAAATAAACAACAACGGTTTCACCGGTATTTTCCCGTACCAAATGTAATTCCGCCGCATATAACAGCCCGCGATTTTTTGCCAATGTGTTTATGCATTGTTCCAATTCGGCCGGTGCAAATATTCCCTGTTGGCGACATTCGTAATCCAAATTGTATTTCCACTCTTTTTGTATGGAATAAATTATGGCATCTTTTTCGCGTGGTGCATATAATCCACGGGATTTTAAAAACATTACATCAACATCATCAAATGACATTCCCAACATTATTCCGGCAATATCAAAATTATTTACTGTCACAGGTTCCGCTCCGGGATTTAATGCAACATCGCTGGTTGTCAGGTCTGCATCACCACTTTCTGTTATGGCGAAATTACTGAAATCAAAATCATCGGTTGCGGCAAATGCCCCGGTTGTGAATACAACCGTTAATACAGTAATAAAAAATCCAAACACCGTGCGCATTTATTTTACCCCTGAATAATTTGAACTATACTAAAATTAAAAATAGCCGCCGGATCCCCGCCATCTTCCAAATATTCATGCAGTGTTTCAATATCAACATCCGTACGCATCCCCATTTCATAATGTATATCCATATACATTGTACCACGTGTTATGGTTGGCGTAACATTAAAATCATTTGGTCTTTCCCATGTTTTTAATTCATAATTCACCACCCAATATTGACTGCCGTTTGGTTTGAATATGCTGTCAATTACGTGTGCCGTGCGCATAGCCTTGTTTTGGGCCAATTCCAGAATATTTTTTGCCTCGTTTACGACCCACTCATCAAATACGGGTGTTGATGACATGCGGTATAAAATACTGCCCGGTTTGGTACGCTGTGCAATATTTTCCACATCAGGTGCGGCATAGAAATATTCGGTTATAAATTTGCGCACCAATAAATCCATAAATTGCGCATCGCCCATGTATTCCGGTGTTTGTGGCACCCCGGGTCGTTGTGTGGATAAACTGTTCGGTTGAAAAAAGAATGGAAATACATTGTTATTTCGCCCGGCATCAAAAATTCCACCGGCAAAATAAATACCCATGCCGGTCATCCCCAGCAATAATAATCCCGCCAAAAATGCCACCAGTTTTTTCATCAATTTATCTTGTACGCATTAAAATCCGCGACATAAAAACCAAATGTCTGTGGATAATTTTCTAAATTTCTGGCCACTTTTGCAAATGCAACAATATCAATGTTTCCGGAAATATTTGATTGTATTGTTGCCGTAATGCGCCATGTGCCACCATCATTTGATATTTGCCCCGCGGGTTCAAATTGAAAATCCATTTTATCAACCACCCATTCTTCGCCCGCCAACACGCGTGTTTGATAATCAGGAACAATATTGTATATAAAACGTGTAAACAAATCCTCGCCAGATGCACAGTATAATACACATGTTTTATCACTGTATGCAAAATTGTTTTCTATACTGCATTCGCTGCTGCGATTACATGTTTGCCATCTGGCATCGTTTTCGGCAGAATCATCCGATATAGTAAACCAATTTTCCATGAAATTTCCCACCACAGATTGCTGTAATGATTCAATCGCGGAAATTTCAACGGGACCATTCCCGTGCGAATGCCCAACGATAATCCATTCACCGGTTAATTCGTCAACGGATACAACAAACGGGTCAACGCGTTGCGATTTGGCCGCCCACAATACAACAATACATGCGAATATAATAATTACAAATAAAACACATGATGCAATGGCCATAAATCTGGATATGGCAATGCGTGGTCCCGCCGGGAAAGCGGGTGTGTCAAAATCGCTTGGATAATCCAATGGCGTTTCCCCCCGTTTTTTAAATTCAGTGGTGTATTATGCCTGGAAAACCATGATGCACGCGCATGGGCTTAATTTTAATTCGTTATTATCATAACCAACACCCACCGGTTCGCGGTCGTAAATCTGGCCACAGCCCGCCAACATCAATGCAACGAATAATCCCAATACAACCTTTTTCATTTCTTTCCCCTTTGACTAATCAAATTATAAGAAAAATTCATCCCCCTGGTCAAGATATAAAACCAATATCAGAATTGCGTTTCAAACGATAACAGAAAACGTTGTTCGCGATCATATTTATTCATCTTTAACGGCCAACCCCAACTGAAGTTCATTGGCCCCATTGGCGTATTCCAATAAATTCCAACACCAATTGATGTGCGCAATCCGCTGTCGATATAATTATCTCGGCATTCTGTTGACCCCGGAATACAATAAGTATATTCCTCTTTGGGCGGTTTGCCCAAAATACCATAATCAAAGAATACAAAGCCCTTTACCTGGTATTCATCAGGAATAAATATAGGGAAGTTTAACTGTGTTGAACCGTTTAGTTTCCACAATCCGCCCAACGAGTATGTTGTATACAGCCAATTACGTGAACCAACGCCCGCAATATCAAACCCGCGCAACGATTCCCCACCCAGGAAATACCGATACACACGCGATACATACGAATCTTCCAATGGTTGTATTAACCCAAATTCCAACGATGAACGCAATTGCCACCGATCGTCCCAGAATTTAACCATGCCAATAATATCGGCATTATATCGCATATATGTTTCGGTGCCGCCGAAACCGGTATATGCAATACCTAAATTTCCAACAATACCGGTATGCGTATTTTGTGCAAAATTTGTATCTAAATTATAGTATCGTAAATATGTTCCCAGTGTAAATAAACTGGCATCGCGCCAACCATCGGCGGAATTCAAATCATAATTCTGGTCAAACGATGCAGATAAACGTACATTTTGCGACCAGTGGTCTGTTAATTTCCAACCCATACGCCCCGCCACGGTCAAAGAATCGCGGTCGTATCCAAAACCGCCCAACGACGTGTAATCATACATAGTATATGAAACATCAAATCCCGCGGATAATGGCCGGCCAAATAAATAAGGTTCCGTGAAACTAAACAACGCCTGCTTTTGATATTGGGCGATTGACCCGCGCAGTTGTACTATTTGACCGCGTCCCATAAAATTGGATTCGGAAATACCGGCATCAATCATAAATCCGTTAATATTTGACCAACCAAAACCGCCCGATAATTCGCCGGTGGGCTGTTCTTCGACCTGAATATCCAGATTAATCATATTTGCGTCGGCAATGCGATTAGGCACCATCTGTACATTTTTGAAATACCGTGTACGCATCAGATTTTGACGGCCTTCCTCGATTGTCTGTAACGAAAACGGATCGCCCGAGCGCATTGGAATCAATTGTTCAATAACCGAATCAAACGTACGAACATTGCCCAAAATATTTATGTTGTTTAAATAAATTCGATTTGTTTTTTCAATTTGAAATTCCATGTCTATGGTTTTTGTATCGTCGTTCTTTTTTGGAACAGGCGTAACATTTATGAACGCATAACCATGGTCTGCCACCGCCCCGCGCAGATTTGATATTGTTTCATCAACCAAATCGATATTGTAAACATCGCCCGAATCCATTGCGATTACATCATATAGTTCATCGTTTGGAACATCCGGAAATGGGTTTTTAATAGTTATTTTTCCAAAATCGTATTTATCGCCTTCGTCAACGGTAAATGTTACCGAATAATATTGCCGATCGGGGGTGAATACACCATTTGCATCAGTTACCTGAATATCAACATAACCATTGCGCATATAAAATTGGCGTATCATTTGCTGGTCATATAATATTCTGTCTTCGTCGAATACATCAAATTGCGTCATAAAACGCCACCACGCATGCTCGCGCGATAAAATTTGGTCACGCAGTTCGGAATCGCGAAAAACCTTATTCCCATCAAAATCAATGCGCCGAATATATGTTGGATGACCTTCGTCAATTTCGTAAACCACATTTACACGGTTATCGTCCAATTCAATTTTTTGTGGTTCAATTGTTGTACCAAAAAAACCCTTGCGCTGGTACAGTGTTAACATGCGTTGAACATCCGCCCCAATGACAGATTCATCGTATGAATCGCGCGATTTTAACCGTAATTCATTTTTTAAATCATCGGTGGAAATTTCATCATTTCCCTCGATAGTTACCATGTTTACTGTTGGGGCCTCGGCAATATCGATTTTTAAAATATTTCCGGACATTTGAACACTGACACGTGAAAAATACCCGCTTTCCTGCAATTTTTTTGCGATTTTATTTGTGTCTTCGGCGGAAATATTGTCACCAACCTTAACATCGGACAATATACGAACAGATTCCGCATCCATACGTTGATTGCCACTGACATCAATACGTGAAACTGTTGCCGCAAACGCCGTTGGGGCAATTAATACCGCCGTGGTTGCAAATAATAATTTTTTTGTATTCATTTAATTTATTCCAAATACACGTGCCAAATCATTCCACATGGTTAACGCGAACAGTCCAATTATAAACAGCCATCCGACCAGAATCGCGATTTCCATTCCGCGCCCCTCTAATTTGCGTCGGGTGATACCTTTGATAATTAAAATCAACAGATATCCACCATCCAACACGGGCAGGGGCAACAAATTTATAACACCCAAATTCACAGACAGCAACGCAATAATTGATAATAATGCGATAATTCCCATTGACAACGCCTGGCCGGAAACTTCGGCAATTGTGATAAAAGAGCCTAATTGCTTTGACGAACGTTCGCCTGTGACAATTTGTTTTAACACCACCAATAATGTTTTTGATTGATAATATGTTTCGCGTGCGCCCGCATATAACCCATCAAAAAATCCCTTTTTGCGCAATTCTGTTTTACTGCCGTCCGCGACCAGTCCCCACCGTTCCGCAGGCGATAATTGTACGCGCACCAAATTTTCATCGCGCAACAGTAATACATCTGCATCATGCGTCGATGCCAATTCTTTGGCAATAATCAATTCGCCCCAATTTGTAATGGCTTCGTTATCGATTTGCATGATAATATCGCCGGGCTTAACGCCCGCATTAAACGCGACGCTTTCCTGAATAACCTGGCCAACAACGGGCAATTGTACTTCTTTGGCATGAAACATAAAAATCCCGGAATAAATCAGCCATGCCAAAATAAAATTCATGGTAACCCCGGCCGCAACAATAATAAATTGTTTCCATGCCGGTGCGGACAGATAATGTCCCTTTTTCTTTTCGGCGGGTAATTCGGCATATTTTTTTCGGTCAAACATGTCCTCTTGGCCATAAATGGAAACGTAGCCACCCAATGGAAAACATGCAATTTTCCAAACTGTTCCACGTTTGTCATGCCATTTAATAATTGCTGGTCCAAACCCGATGGAAAAAGTGTCCACCCGAACACCCGCCCATCGTGCGGCCAAAAAATGTCCCAGTTCGTGAATAAACACCACGACACCCAAAACAATTAATAATGCGACAATGGCCAAAACAATCTGCATGATACCCTTCCTTGTCTTTTTACTGATACCTTATAATATTACAAACCATATTAGTGGCAACGCATAAATCCACCCGTCAAATCTGTCCAACAATCCGCCATGCCCCGGCAATATGCGACCAAAATCTTTCAGGCCCATTTTGCGTTTAATCCAACTGGCGGTTAAATCGCCGTATTGTGATAATAATGCAACGCTGATACCAATCCACATCAGTTGTGGCATAAATGTATCGGTTCCCAACAGCCCGTACATCAGTGATGCAAACGTTCCACATAATATTCCGGCAATTTGTCCGGCCCATGTTTTATTTGCGGACAAACGTTCCCACATTTTGTCACCGCCCAGTAACCGTCCAAAAAACCATGCCCCGATATCGGCACAGCATATAATTAATAACAACAACAACATAATCCATGGCCGTGTTCCGACCTGGTTTGCGGCAATTAACACAACAAACAGCCATAATAAAAATCCACCGAATGACAGCCAGTTTTTTTTCAAAACATCGCGTGGCGTACGCAACAGGCAAATTATCATTTCAACAATCATTCCAATCGCAACAATTGTGCCCAGATATCGAACCGCCGGAATTCCGAAATATTCACCAACTGCGGCCAGAATAACAATTAATGCCATAATTGCGCCAACAATAATGCGTTTTGTTGTATTTGACATACTTTCACCTTTTTATTTTTTTCGTCCGGAATAGTTTGCCTTTTTACCGCCACCAAATCGCCGGTTACGTTTGGCATATTCATCCAATGTGTATTGCCATAATTTTTCACTGCGAACTAAATCAGGCCAATGTTCGGGCAAAAATAACAATTCCGCATATGCCAATTTCCATAACAGGAAATTAGAAATCCGAAATTCATTACTGGTGCGTACCATTAAATCAATTGGTAATAATTCGCCCGTGTCCAGGAATGTTTCAAATGTTTCCTTGTCAACCGGTTCACCCGCGGCAACAGCCGCATTTACCGCGGAAACAATTTCGTCCTGGCCGCCGTAATTCAACGCAAATACAACCGTTCCAGCGGTGCCTTCGGCGGATGCGGTCTCTAACTCGTCACATTTTTTTGCCAAACGCGCGGGTAATCTGTCACGTGAACCAACCACGCGATAGCGCAGATTTTTTTCCAGTGCATGTTTCATATTCTTGTCCAATTCGGTATAAAACAAGTTCATCAGGAAATCGACTTCTTCCTGGGAACGGTTCCAATTTTCCGTTGAAAACAAGAAAAAAGTAATTGTTGTTACACCGCGATTGATAAACCAATCGACCAAATTTTCGAAATTTGAAATTCCGGCCTGGTGTCCGGCCAACGGGGGCAGGCCACGCGCCTCGGCCCAACGGCGATTGCCGTCGCAAATAAATGCGATATGTTTTGGAATTTTGGGTGCCACCGCCGGTTGAACGCTTTCTTTCTTTTTGAATAATTTAAACATTTTAAATCCGATAGAGTTACAGTATTGATTGCGTGGTTTTAAACAGACATAATGTCGGCTTCTTTTTGTTTGGCCAATGCGTCAACATCAGCGGCACGTTTGTCGAAAACCTTTTGCAAATCATCTTCGAATTTATGTTGATCGTCCTCGGAAATTTCCTTGTCTGTAACGGCGCGTTTAATTTTACCCATTGCATCCTGGCGAATATTGCGCATGGAAATTTTTGCTTCTTCGGCGTATTTGCCCGCAACCTTGGTCAGTTCTTTGCGGCGTTCTTCGGTTAATGGTGGCATGTTCAAACGAATAACCCCACCGGCCGTCATCGGATTTAGCCCCAATCCAGAATCGCGAATTGCTTTTTCAACCGGACCCGCATTATTAATATCCCACACAGTAACGGTTAATGTTTGATTGTCGGGCGTTGCCACGGTTGCAACCTGGTTCAACGGCATATCAGAACCGTACACCGGCACGCGTACGCCATCCAACAGGTGTACAGATGCGCGACCCGTACGTAACCCCGCATATTCATTTTGTAAAACTTCCAGTGTTTGTTGTGTTTTTTGTTCAACTTCGGCTTTCAGTGATTGATAGTCCATGATAAAATCTCCTTGTGCTTAAAAATGTTAGCAAATTGATTTGACTTTTTGCAAGAAGAAATATAAAATAGCGCAATGCATGGGGTTGTAGCTCAGTTGGTAGAGCACTTGCATGGCATGCAAGGGGTCGTCGGTTCGAGTCCGATCAGCTCCACCAGATTTCAGTATGGCGGATGTAGCTCAGCTGGTTAGAGCGTTGGTTTGTGGTACCAAATGTCGCCGGTTCGAATCCGGTCATCCGCCCCAGAAATAAAAATCGCCCGTTGGGCGATTTTTATTTCTGTGTAAGGATGCGGATTTGAACCGGCGAAAAAGCCGTTCGAACCGCCGCAAAAAGGCGGACGGCAGTACGCCGGTTGTGCGTATGCACAATTTTGCAAGGTGATGAAGCGCAGCGGAATAATCCGGTCATCCGTCTCAACAGAGCGGACAGAAAATACATTGACATTTATATTTTTTGTACTATATTATTGCGTAGTAATGTAAACAACAGGAGTCCGCCAATGATAGACATCAAGATATTATTGGAACAAAATGAAATTTTGAAAGAAAAAAATGCTCGTTTATATGACGAGATTGGAAAACAAAAATTCCAAGTTAACGAATTAGTCGTTAAAAACGCGGAATTATTGAAAAAAATTGCACAATTAGAATCCGAAAAACAGCAATTAAACGAACTTATTGCTGCAAAAGATGCCGAAATTCGTAAATTGCATCAGGACAAAGAAGTAATTACCGAATACAATAAACGTTTGTATGACCAGGTAAAAATTCAACGTCAAAAACAGACACAAAACGTACGTTAAAAAAACGTCCCATTGGGGCGTTTTTTATGATATATAATGTCATCCTGGGGTAACGCCCCCAGTGTAATTTTTTTCACTGGATACACACACGGGGCGCAATATTTATTCTTAAAAACAAACGGGGCAAACGCCCCGTTTGTTATCCAACCAACTTGTGCCAAATGCTTTGCTTTTTGGCGGGCTGTTTTTTCCGTTTGCGACGCGGCGCGTTCATAGTTGTCTTTTTTGCGTCCGTGTGTCGCGCATTTTTACGTTTGGCATCCGTCGACGGTGCGTATGCGTTCAGCAATTCTTCGGTTTTATTTTGCTCTGGTGCCACACGTTGTATAGAATATTGATCAATATTCATCAGACTGTCATCGCCAACAATTACGATTTCGGTTTCAAATTCCGATTCCATTGCGGCCAATTCGGCACGTTTATTGTTCAACAGATAAATTGCCACATCCGTCGGCACAGTCATAATGATTTTTTGTGCACTTTTGGCCAGCAACTTTTCCTGTAAATGGCGGAACAAAATAATCGCGGCGGTTTGAATCGATGGCACGACACCCGCGCCCATACAGTGCGGACACTGTACATACGATGATTCCATAAAACTGCTGCGCAAACGTTGGCGTGACAGCATCAACACGCCGAAATTATTGATTTTTGCAACCTGGGTCCGGGCACGGTCACGTTTCATAACCTCGCGCATTTTGGATTCCAGTTTGCGGTTGTTTTTTTCTTCCTCCATATCAATAAAATCAATTGCGACAATTCCCGCCAAATCACGCAGGCGCAATTGCAGGGCGATTTCCTCGGCCGCCTCCAGATTGGTATTCAGGGCGGTTTGTTCAATATCTTTTTCCTTTATCGCACGTGACGAATTAACGTCAATTGTAACCATGGCTTCGGTTTGATTAATAACCAGTGACCCGCCTGATGGCAATTGTACGTATGGGCCATGCATGCCCTCTAGTTGTTTTTCAACGCCGGCCTTGACCATTAATGGAACGGCCGGATCACGATATTGAACCAATTGTTTGCGTGGCACACGACCGTACATTTGTTGAAAATACTGTTTGGCGGCATCATACGCTTCTTCGCCCTGGATAATTAAAACATCGTCTTTGTCCGACAGAAAATCACGCACAACGCGGCGTAACAGCGAATCTTCGGTATGAATGGTGACGGGTGCAACCGATTCCAATGTTGTTTTACGAATTTCGTTCCATAAATTTACCAAATAATCATAATCTTTGGCAATATCAACGGCATTTGCGCCCAATGCCGCCGTGCGCAGAACCACAGTCATACCCTTTGGTATTTTTAATTCGTGTAATATCTCGCGCAGACGTGCACGTTCGGCCTTGTCGGAAATCTTTTTTGAAATTCCATAGCTGTTGCGTTTGCGTGAATTTGGCATCAAAACGGCAAAACGACCCGCCAACGACAGATATGTTGTCATTGATGCGCCTTTTTGGCCGCGTTCCTCTTTGACACCCTGGATTAACAATATTTGTTTTGGTTTTATAACGTCCTGAATTTTAAATTCGTGTGACCGTTTAATTAATTCCTTGTTATCTTCGCCGGCACTGTGGTCGTCGTATTCGGCAACCTCGTCATTTTCGTCATCTGGATCATCATCGTCATCGATGATGTTCGCATGCGCCAATTCCAACAGTTTCTTTTTTTGTTCGGGTGTTACCTGGTAATAATCCGGATGTATTTCCGAAAACGGTAAAAATCCATTTTTCCCCGAACCATAATCAACAAATGCCGCCTGCAAGGAAGGTTCGACGCGAATAACCTTGGCCAGATAAATATTTCCCTTTATCTGGGGTTTTGTGGTTGTTTCAACGTCAAAATCAGAAACACGATTTGTTGCGGCATCCACAACGACTACACGCGTTTCCTCCGGGTGGACTGCGTCCACATAAATCTTCTTTGACATTTAGTAATCCTTTTGTTTTATATGCGTATGCAATGGCAATAATCCGTCCCTGTGGGGTGTCCGTACCCATGCCAAGGGAATGCGCCACGATAACAAACAGCGCGTATCGAATTAGCGAAAATATTGATAGTATAAACACTGTTATATCAACCCCATGCAATACGTCCAGCCCCCAGCATAACATGTTGTGACCGTGCAAGCAAGGTATTTATTTTTTTCTGTGTCTGATATTTTTTAATTTGGCGGGAATTTGCGGAATTTTTTCTTTGGCTTCGCGCATCCATTTTTTCATGCGTGTCCGCAACCAATTTTCATATATGAAAAATAATCCACCGGCACCAATTAATGGCAGCACGTAATATATTATTCTGTATGCCAACAGTGCGCCAAAAATATCGGCCTTGTCCACGGTATCGGGCAATGCCAGCAAAAATATGCTTTCAAATACGCCAATTCCACCGGGTACCTGGCTGAACACACCGGTGGCCTGGGCAATTACAAATAATCCGATATATGTTCCGAATGGAATATGTACAAACGGTAACAGGCAAAAATATAAAACCATTCCGGCCAAAACACTGTCCGCGGCACCCAAAAATATTTGCAACAGTGCGGTTTTTGTTGTGGGAATATCAAATTTTATTTTTCCAACCTTGATATTTTTGCGTTTCAAGAATAATGTAGCCGTCAAATACGCAATTACCGCCGCCATACAGATAAAAAACAGGGTGTTTATACCAACGCTGGCCCCCACAGAACGTTCCAATATTTCAGATGGAACCAAAAAATATCCAACTATGACAATTGCTGAAAACCCCAGGAAAAATGTAATCCCCGAAAAAGTCAGCATTTTTACAATATCACCACCACTGATGCGCCATCTGGTATATAATCTGTATCGTATTGCGCCGCCACTGACCACGGCATGTCCGGCGTTATTGCTGATTGCAAACCCCAGCATTCCCGCCAACATCCATTTCCACCATGATACGCGTGCGCCAATATATCGCAGTGCCAAGAAATCATATAATGATAATGCCAAATATCCCGCCAGACATGCCACACATGCCGCCAATAAGTTTACAACAGGTATCGCCATCAGCGCATGTATGATGTCATAAAAATTGTATTCGCGCAGTTGCCACCATAACATTACGGCGGCCAGTGCAAAGAAAAAAAAGCCCGAATAACTAACTATTTTTTTAAACAGTCGTTTTGCTTTGGCTGACATTAAATTTCCTTTATTCCTGCGCAGGGTACAATTATACAATAAAAAAATCAAATATAAAAAAATTGCAATCCTGCAACTTTATTATATAGTAATACGAAACAAAAAATAAAAAAAGGATTAATTATGATGCGTCCATCAATGCGCAAAGCCGATCAAATGCGTCCTGTATCAATGGAAACAGGCATTAATAAATGGGCCGAGGGGTCGTGTTTGATAAAAATGGGCGGAACCCAGGTATTATGCACTGCATCGGTTGAAATGAATCAACCACTGTGGAAACGGTTGCAAAATAAAACCGGGGGATGGGTAACGGCGGAATATTCAATGTTGCCACGCGCAAACAGTGCACGCAAAGGACGCGACACATTGGCCAAGGATCATCGCAGCG
The DNA here is from genome assembly GCA_944389595.1 of uncultured Alphaproteobacteria bacterium. Lineage (GTDB taxonomy): Bacteria > Pseudomonadota > Alphaproteobacteria > Rs-D84 > Rs-D84 > Enterousia. Next base: position 229,818 of record CALXMY010000001.1, read on the forward strand.
CGGAAATATCGCGTCTGATTGGTCGCGCATTACGCAGCGTGGTTGATATGGAAAAATTGGGTCGGCATACAATAACAATTGATTGTGACGTAATCCAGGGCGACGGCGGAACACGTTGCGCATCTGTGACCGGTGGATATGTGGCAATGGTGTTGGCCGTGCGCTGGTTAATGAACGCGGGGCGGATACACGAAAATCCAATACGGGATTATGTTGCCGCAATTTCTGCGGGACTGTGGGATGGCGAATTGGTTCTGGATTTGGATTACGACGAAGATTGTGTTGCGGAATTAGATTCTAATTTTGTTATATCGGGGGACGGTAATTTCATTGAAATTCAGGCGACCGGTGAACAGCACCCGTTCAATCGTGAACAAATTGAAAAATTGATGGATTTGGCATCTGAGGGATGCAAAAAATTAATCGATTTACAAAAACAAGTATTGAATTAAAAAACAATTTTAGTGTTGCTAAATTATACGGTTTCGATTACATTTTATAATGTATGAAACGCGAATTATTTGAATTTTTAAATACCGATTTACAGTTTATCAAAGGTGTCGGTCCTGTTTTGGCCGCACGATTTGATGATGTTTTGCCGGGCCGGCGCGTTTTGGATTTTATGTTGCATACGCCGGCATATATTCGTGCGCGTGGAATTACCGAAAATATCACAGATGTTGAACCTGGGGCTTCGGTCACAATACCATTGTTGGTAAAATCGCATCGGGCGGGCGGGGTATTTCGGGGGCATCGTCGCCCAACCCAGATTATTTGCAGCGATAAAATGGGAAACAATGTCACAATTCAATTTTTTAATGTAAACTTTTTGGATTATTGGCTAAAAAAATTGCCAATTGGTGAATGGCGCATGGTCAGTGGAAAATTAGAGCGTGGCGGCACGCGCCCAACGATAAATCATCCTGATTTTATCGAAGAAATGCAAAACGCAGATAAAATTCCATCGATTCAGGCAATTTATCCATCGGGCGAGGGTCTAACCCAAAAAACATTTTCAAACGTTCGTGACCAGATTTTTAATTTATTGCCCGATAAAATTGCGGATGAAACGGATGGCAATGTTGTTGAGTTTTTTGATGCATTGCGTCATGTACATTATCCGGAAACTGCGGATGATTTATATCCGAATTCGACATATATGGTTAAATTGGCATATTGGGAATTATTGGCGCATCAATCGGCAATTGTTATCAGTCGTCGTAATCGTGCCGATGTTCGTAATCGTCGCATTGTACGTCCCAAAAAATACGATTTAATGGGCAAATTTTATTCAATATTGCCATTTGATATGACTGGGGCGCAAACGCGCACATTGCGTGAAATATTTGATGATATGGCGCGCGATGTTCCAATGATGCGCCTGGTTCAGGGCGATGTGGGCAGTGGTAAAACAATTGTTGCATTGGCGGTGGCGATTAAAATGGCGGAATCTGGTGCACAAACGGCATTGTTGGCACCAACCGATACATTGGCCCAGCAACATTATGCAAAAATTAAACCTATGTGCGATAAATTGGGGCTGGTTTGTGACATTTTAACCGGCCGGGACAAGGGCGCACCGCGTCGTGAGAAATTAATATCATTACGTTCGGGGCGCACAAAAATTGTTGTTGGCACCCATGCATTATTTTCGGACGATGTTGAATATCGTGATTTGGGTTTGGTAATTGTTGATGAACAGCATCGCTTTGGTGTGTCCCAGCGCGAGGCTTTACGTGCCAAGGGCGCAAATCCAGATTTATTGGCGTTGTCGGCAACACCAATTCCGCGAACTTTATCAATGACAATATATGGCGATATGGATGTGTCAATTATAAATGAAAAGCCCGCGGGTCGATTGCCCATTATAACGACCAAGTTGCCAATCGCGCGTGTGAATGAATTGGTTTCGCGATTAAAGTTACAAATTGATTCCGGTGCCAAAGTGTTTTGGGTATGTCCATTGGTGGACGATTCTGAATTATCAGATTTAACCGCGGTAAATGCGCGCTATGATGAATTGAAAAAAATTTTTCCACATGCGGGTTTAGTGCACGGCCAAATGGACAAAAAACATCGTGATGCCGTTATGGCAAAATTTGCCGACGATAATTCAGATATGAAAATATTGGTTGCGACCACTGTCATAGAGGTTGGTATTGATGTCCCACGTGCAACGATAATTGTTATTGAAAACGCCGAACGTTTCGGGTTGGCGGCACTGCATCAGTTGCGCGGACGTGTGGGGCGCGGGAACTTGCAATCTTATTGCATATTACTGTACGGCCGCAATATTACCGCCGAAGGCATGCGGCGTTTGGATGTATTAACGGAAACAGACGACGGTTTTGCCATTGCCGAACAGGATTTAATTATGCGCGGCACCGGGGAATTATTGGGCACCCGCCAAAGCGGTTGGATAAATTATCATTTTGTTGATTATGTACGTCACAGGGATTTATTCAAATTGGCGGCATCTGCGGCACGTGATATGGTCGGTGTTGATGCGTGGACGCGTGATTTAATGTTTATATTTGACCGTGGGGTGACAATCAGTGCGTAAAATATTTATATTTTTATTTTGTGCCGTTTTTGCAATGCCTGTATGGGCGGCATCGCTGATTAACGATACAGAAACCGAACGTGTCATAACGGAATTAATCGAACCATTGGCGGCGGCGGCAAATATCCCAGATGGACGTTTACGTGTACACATAATAAATGACAATGAATTTAATGCGTTTGTTATGGGGGGCGAAGATGTTTATGTTTATACCGGTCTGTTGACACAAATAAAATCCCCCGATGCGCTGCAGGCGGTAATTGCGCATGAACTGGGGCACACATTGGGCGGTCATATGGCACAAATGGCCGATCGAATGAATGCAGAAATGACACGAACCATGCTGATTCAGGCACTGGGGATTGGATTGATGGCGGTTGGTGGCGACCCATCGTTGGGGGCGGGTGTATTGGCGGGGTCCAGTGGCATTGCCCAACAATCTATGTTGGCATTTACCCGGGACGAGGAACGCATTGCCGATGACATGGGTTTAAAATTGATGATACGCGCGAAACTGGACCCAAATGGATTTATTCAGGTGTTTGAACAAATGGGGCATATGACCGGTGCGTTGGAATCGCGTATTAATCCAAATCGAATAAATCACCCATTAACAGCGGAACGATTAAGTAACGTTCGGGCCCAAATGGAAAAAATGGAACGCGGTTATCAGCCACAAAATGCCCCCACGAATAATCAACGTGCCGAATATGAATTGGTGCGCGCAAAATTAATTGGTTATTTGGACAGTGCGGAAAATGTCGCCACGGCATATCCAAATTCGGACACATCAGATGCGGCATTGTATGCGCGCGCAATTGCACGAATGCGCGTCGGTAATTTGGATGATGCGCGTATTGGTACACTGACATTAATATCACACAATCCACAAAATCCGTATTTTTATGAACTGTTGGGCGATATAGAATACCAATTGGGGCATTATGACGACAGTGTTGATGCATATGAAAAATCATTGGAATTAACAGAAAATGCGCCACAAATTGAAACAGCATTGGCATTGGTGTTAACCGAACGGAACAAGCCGGGCGATCGCGCCCGCGCAATTGAAATGTGCAAACGTGCATTGTTGGCAGAACCGATGCCGCTGACATATTGGGTTTTGGCCCGTGCATATGATGATGGGCGTGCCGATTGGGCGCGTGCGGAATATTATCATATGATTGGAAATGATAAAAAGGCACGCGAATATGCGCGTCGGGCACAAAAATCATTGCGCCCAAATACGCCCGAATATATTAAATCTGGCGATATATTGGAATAATTTTTCTGGAAAAATAAATATGTGCATTGTATAATATATACCGCATATTATGGTGACATAATGCGCCAGACCAGGAAATGGTTAAAGATAGATTCCGATACCGCGGCAAAGATATTAAAGATTGGTCGCAAAGAATACCGAAAATATGAACGTGGTCGTGCGGTAATGCCCCGCGATGTATATATGCGTTTAATGCAATCGGCGTTTTCATTGCTGTCATTCCGCCGCCGATAGTTTGTGTTTTGTATTCCCGGTGTATTCTTTTTTGTCATCCCCATGGGATGGCATTATATATCAAAAAAACGCCCCGATGGGGCGTTTTTTATTTTGCAAATGAATAATCCATTTCCAAATGGTTTGGATTATACGTGCCGTTCATGATGGCAATGGTATCTTCGACAATAACCAATTCCTCGTTTGTGGCAACCATGAAAATTTTTACACGACTGTCGGGCGTGGAAATTTCCATTTCATCAACACCCTTGCGTGCCAATGCGGCGGCATTTTTTTCTTTGTCCAATTTTACGCCAAATTCCTCCAGTCCGGCACAGAATTTTTCGCGCAGGAAATCGTCATTTTCACCAACGCCCGCGGTGAACACCAATGCGTCGGTATGTCCCAGTTCCGCCATAAATGCGCCGATGTATTTTTTTACATTGTGCGCCTCCATTTCAATGGCCAAACGGCACTTGTCGTTTGTTTCGCGGTTTTGTTCCACATCGCGGCGGTCAACAAAACATTCTGTTAATCCCAACAGACCCGAATCTTTGTTCAAATGCATTTGCATTTGATCCGCGGTCAAGTTTAACCGTTGCATAACGTACAAAACAACACCCGGATCCAAATCGCCCGGACGCGTACCCATGGTCAGTCCCGCCAATGGTGTCATACCCAACGAAGTATCAACCGACACGCCATTGCGTATTGCGGTCGCGGATGCCCCCGAACCAATATGTAATGTTACCAAATTGCATTCAGATGCCGGTTTGCCCAACATTTTTGCCGCGCGTTTTGATACATACAGATGCGATGTGCCATGGAACCCATATTTACGCACCCCCAGTTCGGTATACCACGCATGTGGCACGGCATAGCGATATGCGTAATCAGGCATGGTTTGATGAAACGCGGTATCAAAAACAGCAACCTGGGTTGCATTAGGCAATAATTGTTTTGCGGTTACAATTCCCATCAATGCGGCCGGATTATGCAGCGGCGCAATTTGCGACAATTCATCAATTGTGTGCATAACTTCGTCGGTAATTTCAACAGACGATGCGAATTTATCACCACCCATAACCACACGATGCCCAACGCCACGTATTTCGTTCATGTCAATAGATGCCTCGCGCAGCATGAACAAAACGACGTTTAACGCCTCGTTATGATTTTTCATTTCTGTATCTTTGCGGGTTTTGGTTCCGTCGGGATATTTTTGCGTGACAAAAGAATCCGGTAACCCGATTTTTTCGACGTTTCCGCCAACAACGTATTTTTTTGAATCCGCGTCAAAAACCTGATATTTCAGTGATGACGAACCACAGTTTAATGCAAGTATGTACATGTTGTCCCCTTTGTTATGCCCCCCAGCATAACACAGCGTGCCCGTGGTTTCAACAGTAAAAAATCATCATGCGGTCATGTGATATTTTTTCAGATAATCCGCATAATATATTTGGAATTTTATTTGTGATTCTTTCATGTTTTGTTCTTTGCCAAACGCATCAGTGGCCCGCCGCATTTTATCGGCCATTTCTTGCTTTTTCTTTTTACTGCGCATGGAATGTGAATCCATTTTACCACTGATTAAAAAATCCCAGTAAGCCATTAATTCGTTATATTTATGTTTTTGTGAATCATCAAATTCATCGCGTGCTGTTTTTGCATCTTCAATTAATTTATCATATTCGGCCAATGCATCGGCTTGTTCTTGTAATTCTTGCTTTTTACGGCGTTTATCTTCTACATCCGCAGATGTATTATTTATGGATTGTTGCAAATTTCGCAGTTCTGTTAAATTGTTACGAATATTGTCATCAGATATTTGGCTTAAAACATCGTCTGTTATTTTGTCCACATGACCGTATTCAAGCGTATCGGCAATCCATTCAATGTAATCGTGTTCCTGGTCATTGCTGTGTGTTTGTAACCATGTGTTTATAGAATTTGATTTTTGCGCATATTGTTGTTTAAAATTGTTATAATTATTTTGCGCGGTATTAAGTTCGTCATTTAAATTTCCATGTGGGTCATATTGTTGACGTAACGAATCCAGTTTGCGCCGTTGGTTATTTTTTTCTCTTTCGTAAAAATTGATATTGCTTGCAGCCTGTTGGCGTTTCTTTTCAGTATCTTTATTCAATGCCTTATTTGCAGCACCCAACCGCCCGTATTGACCATTAAATTTTGCGCCCGATAATCTGACCGCGTTGCCCATGGCGGTGATGCCATAACCAACGGCATTAAACGCAAATTTAATTGTACGGTCCATGGCATTATTAATAAATTGCATGGCCGGGTTGTTTTTATTAATTGATAAATCTTTGTCTGAAAATATGGTTAAATCAGATTTTCTGAATGTATCCATAATTTTACTGGTGGTGTAACCATATCGTATAACCGCCAGTGTTTCCAGGGCGGTTTTAGCCTCGTCAATTTTATTTTCACGAACCGCGCGCAGAATCATTTGTGATACAATTGCGCGCATTCTGGTGCCATCTTTTAATGCACTGGCAAATGCCTTTGGCATTTTGTCTTTTAAATCATTCAGTGTATTTGCAAACCATTCGAAATGATTTGGTGCATTTTTTGAATCAGATAAACGTTTTTTTATGGCATCCTTGCTTTCCAGAATTTTGGCTAAACCATCGGTTGGTTTGATTTTTTCTTTATCAATTGCCTTGCAAATTTCCTTGGCATATGGTGACATAAATATGTGATCACCACGGGCCCGGGTATATTTTTCAAAGTAATTTTCATATGTGTCGTCCCACCATTTTGATATTCGCTGGGGCAATGTCAAATCATCTTTTAATTTTGGCGGAACGTAACTTTTGCTTTCTGGGTTATTATAATCCAAAAATTTCCTGGCATCGTTTAACGATTTTGAAATTTTGCTGGAATCGTTCGGCTGGAATACTTCAAAAACTTTTGGGGTCTTGTGCAGAGTTGTCAGCAATTCGCGATAGTTCGCTTTTAACAAACTTATTTTATCTGGACTGACCGTTTTGTTTTCAAAACCACTGGCAATTGTGCTGAAATCCAGGCGGGCCGCCAGGCCAACAATTTTGCGTACGACACTGTCGCTGCGTTGCATATCGTTATCCAATGCGCCGGCAATATCAATCATCCGTTGCCGGAATTTTGGATCTTTATTATATTTTTTATCGTTTAACCCACGGATTAAATCGTCCCATGAAAATTCATCGTTAAAATATTGGCCGCGGTTATCCGATGAATTAAACCATTGCTTTAAACGTTCGCCATGCGGACCGGTTAATAAATTGTATAAATCCTTGATTGTATTTTCTGCCTCATGCGATGCAGTGGTATATGAAAATAATGGTACGGCGGCCGTGTCCCCAAAAAATCGATCCAGAAATTTTAACGCCTTTTCGTTTGGTTCGGGGTATTCCAGTGATTTTCTTTTGGCGTACATTGATTGAAACGCGTCGTTAAATGCGTTATACATTTTTTCCCATTCGGAATCGTCCAGTTGCCAATTATCACCGGCCGTTACATAAATTGGATCGGGTAATTCCTTGCGAACATATAATTTGGCCGCGGGATCTTTTACGAATGTATCGCCATCTTTGCGCAGCAATTGATCGCGCCAATATTTCATATTGCCGCCCAGATCATTTTTATCAACGTATTCACAGAAACGGACAAATTGTTCATCCGGCATTTCCAGAAATATCAGCCGCTTATAAAATTCTGATACAAAATCAATCATTGATTTTCTGTCATCAGCCATATTTTGTCCTTTTGTCCATATCTTAAATATTATAACAATTTTTAATAAAAATTCAAGTTTTCCCCATTGTTTCCTGGGGTTATGTTCCTGTACCAATTATATGGCTTTTTATGCAAAATGTTGGCATGAAGTTCAGTCTGCACGATTTTTTGTTAAAAATGATACCTTATGTGCTGTCCATCGCCGGCGGATTGGTATTGTTCATAGTCACCAAAGACGATGTTCACGACCCAAATGTCACAGATTTGATAAATAATATTGCCGCATCGTTGCTGTCGATACCGTTGGTGTTTTTGTTGTATGACTATTCGAACTATCGCGTGTCGAAACAATTAAAAAAGACCATGGCGGACAGTGTCGGCGACAAAATTAATATAATACTGTTGCGTTTAACGATTATTATTCGTGAAATTATCGGGGCGCGCGGAAAATTAACATTCGCATCATTAAATAATATGGGCGATTTGGGCGCGTCACACATAGCCGCGCGATTAAAAATAACCCCAAATACATTGAACAGGTTGCATGCTGTACATGATGAATTACATAATTTTATATATAATGGCGCAAATGCAAATGTGCTATCTGGGGATCAAATTCAATCTTTGTCGATATTAATGCATGAAATTTCCCAGTTAATAAACGAATACGAATTTCACCGCAATCGCCGTGTGGCCGCCCGATATATAAAAAATATTATCGGCCATATCACAGATTGGATGGATTCAGACGCATTCGCATCATTACACTTTGATAAATTACTTGGCACCGCAAAAATCAGTATGCAACAAAAGTAAACAAAAATCCCGCGGAAATCCGCGGGTTTTATCTTGGTGGGGACACAGGGACTCGAACCCTGGACCCAATGATTAAAAGTCATTTGCTCTACCAACTGAGCTATGTCCCCAAAACTGAACCCAAAACCGGTATTAATACCATCGTTTTTAAAGTTCGCGGCCTATTTTGCCACAGAAAAAATAAAAAATCAAGCAAAAATGCATTCACGGCTTATCGAGTGTGTTTCAAGTTGTATTCAATTGCATCATGCAATTGTTTAAAATGGTCGCGCCGTATTGCGTCAATATTTTGCTTGAAATATGTCCAATCCGATGTCTTTTTCATATGCGTCAGGTTTGGTTCGTCCAGCATACAGTTATTATTATATGTTAAAAAATGCTTTATAGTGCTTTGGAAATGCTCTGAATATAAGAGGGCTTGGGCATTCAAATAGATTTCATTTTGTAGTTTCAATAATCCACTACGTCCATATTTAATGTATTGTTCAAAAATAGGGGTTAAATTATTAATATAAATATTAATATAGGAATTTATAGATAAATATTTTTCCGAAGAATCATGTAAATTTGCCGCGACCTGTTCCGGGGACGGGTGTTTTATATTATGCATACGCCCCGCAGCCAGGGCTGATAATTCATCCATGAAATATAATTCAATTTGTTCGTAAAGTGTTTTTGATATGTTGATAATATCTACTTCCCAATTATGCAGATGGTGTATTTCATGCGCCAAACATTCGGGAGTTCTGGCGTTCATATGGTCAATAATTTGTACGATTGGTTCAATAATTATTTCCGGCAAAATCGCCAATGCATCATGCAGTTTATATTTATGTATTACTATTTCGTGTGTGGCGGGAACGGCGTATGCCAAACTCCACGAATTTGGTTTTGTCGCCAATTCTTTCAATTTATCCATATCTAATACGACTGTTTTATATGTAATTTTTGGTTCGCGCATGTTATGTTTCCCTACGTTTTTACGGTAATATAATAATACAAAATTATATATTGTCAACTTTTTTGTGGGCAACAAATTGCCGTTGATTTTTGTTATCGGTTGGAAAATAATATTTTGTATGACAAAATATATTGATGCACATTGTCATTTGCAAAATGTTGGGGATGTATCAGGCGTGTTAAATACCGCCAATATGGTTGGTGTGTGTGGTGTAATCTGTAATGCCACATCGCCATTGGATTGGGAACGCGTAATAAAATTGATGCATAACCATGGTGCGGTTTATGGCTGTATCGGGGTGCACCCGTGGTATATTCAAAATTTGCCACAAAATTGGGCAACCCAAATGCAAAACATTTTATCTGAAAATCCATCTGTTATGGTGGGCGAGGTTGGTATTGATAAACATCATCCAAATATTCCCGCGCAAATGGAAATTTTTGCTGTGCAATTGGATTTTGCGTACAAGTTTAATCGGCCGATATTTATTCACTGTGTTGGTGCATGGGAACGGGTGCTGCAGATTTTAAAATCGCGTCACAATCAATTGCCGCGTGTTATGGTGGCACATGCGTTTGCCGGTTCCGCGGACATAATTTCGGAACTGGTGGAAAAATATAATTTTTATTTTTCATATTCCCCGATGATTGCGGATGTGCGTCGTGCGCGATTAATATCGGCCGTACGTAATACGCCAAATGACAGAATTTTGGTCGAAAGTGATTGTGATAATCCGGCATTGGTCGTTGATGTGACGCGCCGCATCGCGGAAATAAAATCTGTTGCGGCGGAAAAAATGGCAGATATTATTTATAACAATACAATTGGAATTTTATAAATGGACATATTACACAGAACGCGATTATTAATTGGGCCCGCGGCAACCGATAAATTGCAAAAATCAACCGTTATGGTGGTTGGTTGCGGGGCAGTGGGGTCATTTGCAATCGAAGCGTTGGCGCGCACAGGTGTCGGAAATTTGGTATTAATAGATTCTGATGTAATCGAAGAATCAAATATTAACCGTCAATTATTCGCATTAAATTCAACAATTAATCAGCCAAAGGTTGATGTTGCTGCGTCGCGGATTCGTGACATAAATCCGGATGTAAATGCCACCGCGATAAAGACTTTTTTTGACGACGCAACTGAATTAAGCGTGATGCCCGATTTTGTAATTGATGCAATTGATACGGTTTCATCAAAAATCGCACTTTATAAATGGTGTATGGCACGTAATGTGCCGTTTGTGTCCAGTATGGGCGCGGCGCGAAAGACCGACCCCACACAAATCAAGATTGCAAAAATATCAAAAACATCTGTATGTCCATTGGCGGCAAAAATACGAAAAATTGTACGTGATGAACATTTGAATGATTTTGATGTTGTTTATTCAACCGAACCGGCCACGGTAACGGACAGTGCGCGCATATTTGGTTCTATTATAACTGTGACGGGCACATTCGGATTAATTATGGCAAATTATGCAATTAATGCAATTATTCATAAATAACACGCGCGGCAATATAAAACCGTATATCGGAATAAAATCCAGTATTTTCAATTGTTGGAACGTTTTCCTAAACGCGTTATTGTGATTGCATATGTCGTTAAATATGTATATAATAAAATCGTCTTGGACAAAGACAAGTTACAATCTTGGAAAAGGAGAAAAAACAGATGAGAGGATTGACAACTTTCGTTTTGATGCCATTGACCATTATTGGTGCCCTGAATTGGGGGCTGATTGGTATATTTGGCTTTGATTTGGTTGCGTTTATATTTGGCCCGGCCAGCATCGCCAGCAGTATCGTATACAGCATAATTGGTATTGCGGCATTGGTTTGGGTTATATGGATGTTTATCGACAAACCGGCGCATCGCGACGAACGATAATATACACGGTATACAAATTTCATGTCATCCGCCCCAATATTTACCCGTTATTTAATTGATTTTACGGGAAAATATTAATCCAGGGGCGTTTTTGTTTATATATTTTAATAGAGCGATTGTGTTATTCGTAATACGGCGTTTTTTGATATGTCATTTTTATTGAAAATCTGCGTTTTTGTTAATGATAATAACTATGTGAAAAAAAAACATTGATTTAATCGTTGGTTTGTGTACACTGTTCATAAATATATTTTATGCAATTGAAAAAACAATAAAAATTTGGTGTAATCAAATAATTAACGGTTGTAATTATTTGTATTTAATTGACAATGTGATAAATATGGGGTAAATATATATGAATAAAGTCAAAAAAATGCAGAAAAAACGCCTGTTTTTATTTGCTGGCTATGACAGCCAGGGTATTATTGATAAAACGCTGATGCGTTATTTGCATGCGTTGTCCGATTTGGGCGACGTTATTTTTGTTATGGATAACGATGCGCCCGCAACCGAATTGTCCAAGTTAAAGGAAATACCAAATATTTTATATGCATCCGCCGTACGTCATGGTGAATATGATTTTGGGTCGTATAAGCGTGCGTATCAATATGCGGATAAAAAACTGCTATTGAATAAATACGATTGGATTTATTTGGTAAATGACAGTGTTTATGGCCCGTTATTTGACATTGGCGGTATTTTAAATGATTTGGAATCACGCGGTGTTGATTTAACCGGCATGATTGATTTCAAAAATAATCTGACACCTGTTCAGGTTCAATCATGGTTTGTGGGGTTAAGTCGCCGTGTTGCAACCGCGCCATTTATCCGTGAATTTATGAATTCGATATGTCACCAAATTGAAAAGCAATTAATCGTATTAAAGTACGAAGTTGGACTGTCCCAAATCATTTTGCGTCACGGGTACAAAATGTCCACGTTTATCAGTGGCCAGGACGGCAATGTTTGTCACAGCATGTACGAGGCACCATTAGAAATGTTAAAGGCTGGCATGCCGTTTATAAAGAAAGCCGCACTGACAAATTTATTAGGCATGCAATATTTATATTCTTTTACATCCGATGTTGTTGTTGATGAAATTTATAAGCATGCCGTGCGTGTCGGGATCCCTGTTGCGGTGGCAAAGAAGCCTGTAAATGTTCGGCCTAAATATGTTAAATATTATCGACTGACATTTTTATCGATACCAATTGTGACAGTGTGGCGGCAACGTCACGAAATGGCCAAACAGACTTGTTACAAGGTGTATTTTTTTGATTATATTCCGTTTATTAAAATTTCAATTGGGAAATAATGCGCAAAGATATACATTTTTCAATTATAATGCCAACATATAACCGTCGCAATTGTATATTTAACGCGATTGATGGTATTTTGCATCAAACTTATTCACGTTTTGAATTGATAATTATTGACGACGGGTCAAATGATGGCACATATGAATTGGTAAAACAGCAATACGGCGATAAAATTTCCAATGGAATTATAAAATATATTTTATTGGATACACATATGGGGGTTTCCCATGCCAGAAATATCGGATTAAAAGAATCTAGGAATGATTGGATTGCATATTGTGATACTGATAATCAATGGTATCCGGAATATTTGGAATCTTTTGTGGGGGCAATAAAAGAACATCCCCGCGCCAAGTGTTTTTATGCAAAATTAAAAAAGAAAAGTAATAACAACATTGTTGAATTCAGAGATTTTGATTATAAAAAACTATGCGTTGCGAACTATATAGATTTGGGTTTATTCGTTCATAATAAATCGTTGTATAAGAAATACGGTGGTTTCGATGAAAAATTGCATCGTTTGGTTGATTGGGATTTAATATTAAAATATACACGTCATAATTCGCCTGTATTTGTGGATAATTGCGTCTTTTTATATAACGACAGCGATATATTACCACGAATATCAAATACCGCGGATAAAGATGTGGCAATCGCATATATACGCAATAAACACAAATTGGAAAAGAAAAAATTAAGGAAAGACAACATGTTTTGGTTAAAACTGCGCAAGCGTTTGGGAATAATTAATCAGGCAAGATATGAAAATATGCTGGTGCATTATCGCATAAAAAAATCGAAATTATTTGATAAAAAATGGTATCGCGCAACATATCCTGATGTTGCGGCGGCGAATGTTGACCCGGTATTTCATTATTTGCAACACGGTTGGCGCGAAGGGCGTAATCCATCCCCAAAATTTGATGGCAATGCGTATTTGACTGCGAATCCTGATGTGTTAACGGCCAACATGTGTCCATTGATTCACTATATAAATTATGGTAAATACGAAAACCGACATATACGTCCTGTGGCTGGGGCCCAAAAAAAGGAAAAACAACCAAAACGCAAATTTAGTGAATGTTTTATATATATATTGCAATACCCAGTTCGCGTGCGCGATGAATATTATCGTTTACGTACAGAAATTAAAGCGTTGAAAAACAAAGATTAATAACAAGGGGAATATCATGTCAAAGAAAGCGGTTAAAAAGGTATCAAAAGCAAAATTAAAATCCAATATTATTACAGTCCCCAGTGCAGACAACAATATTACCACAACCGCAGAAATTGTTGTCCGAAACAAGGCATCGCGTAAACCAAAGGTATCGGTAATTATGCCGGTATATAATGTGGAAAAATATTTACGCCAATGCATGGACAGCGTTGTGAATCAAACATTGCGCGATATTGAAATTATTTGTGTTGATGACGGTTCGACAGATGGTTCATTGGAAATATTAATGGAATATGCCGCACATGACAGTCGTATAACCGTATTGCGCCAACAAAATATGCGTGCCGGCGCGGCGCGAAATGCGGGTTTGGCCATCGCGCGTGGTGAATACTTATCTTTTCTGGATTCTGATGACTTTTTTGAACCGAATATGCTGCAATTATTAGTCGCAAAGATTACGGAAACCAGGTCTGATATTGTTATGTGTGATTGTTTTCTCTATAACGATGCGGAAAGACGCGATGAATGTGTGGAATGGACATTGCGTTCGGAATTGGCAAAACGAACTTTTTCATGCGTTAATTTACCAAACGATATTTTTACATTAAGTAATTGTTGGGTATGGAACAGACTGTATAAACACAGTTTTATTAAAAATAATAATATTCGTTTTCAAAACTTGGGTGTTGCAAACGATACATATTTTTCATGTATTGCAACCGCCAGTGCAAAAAAAATATCTGTGTTGGATAAACGTTTGATTCATTACAGAACCAAACAGGCAAAAAAGCAAAGTGTCACTTCATCTGAATTTCGCCAACGTTTCCCAACAGATTTATTAAAATGTTTTTATGATATTTATGTAAAATTAAAAAAGATACGTGTTTATGATATTATAAAAAGTTCGTATTTACGCGTCGCCGTGGAACACATGTATTGGTCGCGAAATGCGTTTTTGGATGATGAAAATTTATATACGCAATTTTGCGAGTTTTTTGCAAAACATTACGGTGAAGTTTTTGATACGAATTTACCATTTGACATTAATGAATTAAATCGAAAATACACTGTGTTGCGGAATATATTGGTTGATTACGGTGTGTTCAAAGAAATCCCAAAGCGCATTTTCTATGTCTGGGGGGCAAACGAACCAAAACGTCCCGAGGTACAAAAATGTATAAATTCATGGTTGAAATTTTTGCCGTATTATGAAATTGCCGAAATAAATGACGACAGCGTTCACTATTTTAATTTTAAACAGGAATTAAAAGATAACCGTTGGTTCAGAACTGTTTATAACCGTAAAATGTGGGCATATGTTGCGGATTATATCCGGGTCAAGGCATTGTATCAAAATGGCGGCATTTATTTTGATACGGATGTGTCAGTTGTTCAAAATATGGATAAATTTTTATCTGAACCCGCATTTGTTGGAATGCAAATGAGTTCAATAGATGGTAAATCAGATTGGGTGGAACCGGCAATTTGCGGTGCGCAAAAAGGAAATAAGTTTTTCAAACAAATAGTCGAATTTTATAAGGATTCAATTTGGACGGAACCAATTTATACTATGCCACAGATATTTAATCATTTCTTGCGCAAATATGATATATTCCCGTTCCCGGCCAAAGCAGAACAAAAAATTATAAATTTACCCGATATTACCGTATATCCCGAACGGTATTTTATTCCATACAGATTTCGTGATACATATACCGATGATTGTATTGAACCAGATACGCATACAATTCATTGGTGGGGTGGCAGTTGGGTAAAACCAGATGTTTTATATTTTCTGCAAAATAAATCGTTATTGGCGGATGCCGACAAGGGGATTAAGTTTTCCGTTGTTGTTCCGGTTTATAACGTTGAAAAGTTTTTACCGCAATGCCTGGATTCTGTATTAAATCAAACATTAAAGAACATAGAAATTATTTGTATCAATGATGGTTCAACCGATGAATCATTAAAAATTTTAAAACAGTATGCCAAGAAAGACAAACGCATTAAAATTATTAATCAGCGAAATCATGGTTTAGCGACCAGTCGAAATAATGCGTTAAAAATTGTCAAAGGTGAATACATAGATTTCCTGGATTCTGATGATTTCTTAAATGAAAATGCATTGGAATTATTATATAACCAGGCAAAGTTATATAACCTGGATATGTTAAGTTTCAGTGGCAATAATTTTCTGGACGGTACCGATGACATGCGACCAAACCCATATTGGCAATTTTCGTATTTACCAGATGGGTTTAACACAAATGTATTTTCGGTAAAAGATTGCTGGGATTTTCTGCATAAAATGGCGGTATCATCATGTTTAACTGTATATAAACATGATTTTATCAAAAAAAATAAATTAACATTTCCTGATGGGTTATGTTACGAAGATAATGTATTTTTCACAACTGCGATTACCAAGGCCAAACGATGTGGTATATTAAAATCACAACTGTATTGCAGACGTGTGCATAATGCATCAATAACTAAAAATTGGGTTTCAAATTTTTCCGATTGGATAGAAATCGTTGACAGGGTGCTTAAATATTTAAAATCGGCGAAAGTACCAGAAAAAGCATTTGATAATGTTCGATTTGAACGATGCGCAGATATCAAAGATAGATATAAAAAACTACCGTTGAATAAAAAAGGTAAGTATATAACCAAGGTAAAAAAGTTACTGGATAAATACGATTTTGATTATGATAAATCGGAACTTAGTAAAATTGGTAACATGTCCGCATATTTATTGTTTGTATGGTATTGGATAATGTTACGTGTTGCGCGGCGTAAATATAAAAAATTAAAAAATACCAGACCGTCGTTTCGTGACCGTATGCGTTTGCGTTCGCATCGTGGAATATTGGACGCGATTAATAATAATCATACCGCGGTTATGCGTGCTGTATCAGATATAAACAAACGTTGCGATAATTTACAACGTCAAATTGATGGAATAAAGGGGGCGGTTGTATCCGAAATATGCAAAGTTGTATCGGATAATTATACCGCTTTGGTTGCCGGTAACAGTGAATTGCAAAAAAGTTTGACGGCTGAAATTGCAAAAACTTTAAACAAAGCAAATATAAATAATTTGATTAATACGGCACAATCTGGGCTGCGTGACGATGTGTTTGGTTTGGGTGAAAAGATTGACAATCTGGGGGATGATATCGCCAACTATAATAAATCGGTCAAATTATCAATGAATAATACACGTGTTGCTGTACGTAATTCCGTGTCTGATTTGAAAAAAGGTATTGCTGAAATTAATACAAAAATTGATAATTCGCGTAAAAATCGGTGAATAAAATTTGTTGAAAAAATTTATTCCAGTGACAAATATTTTGGTGTATGATATTCATCTGATTGGGATTTTTTGACCAGTTTATAGTGGAACAAATATGAAAAAATGGGTTAAATTTTTTATAATTATCGTTGCCCTGGGGCTGATTGCCGGGGTGGGGTGTTATGTTTATTATCGTGAATATAACAAAATGTTGTCGTCCGATATTGCTGCCGCCGCGGTTGATGAAAAGGGCTTGCGTCCATATATTTTGGGTACCCCAATAATATTTGCCCAGGATGGCAACAGCAATGATTATATACAACAATCGAATGGTTGGGGTGGTCAGGAACCAGAACATCGCTGTATGCAGGGTTCAACCACAATATTAAATTTATATATTCCCGACAGTGTCGGCGCAAATTTGCGTTTAACCGTGGATGGATTTGGTGTGTATGACCCAGCGGATGGGTATCAAACAATCGATGTGTATGCAAATGATACGCATTTGATTACATGGCGTGTTGCAAATGATGGCCCGTTTATGGTTGATATACCAAACACGGTTGTAACAGACGGTACCTTAATATTGCGATTTGAAATTGCGAAACCGTATACGCCACCCGTTGATACCAGAAAACTGGGGATGGCGGTACGCGAAATCGTTATTGATCGTGTGTTTGGCGCACAAACCAAGCGGAAAATTGGTATATGGGTAAAAAATAATATTATGGGCGGTGGCGCAAAACAGGTATATGATACAGAAACATATGATGATACGGAAATGTTGGATTAGTATGCGAGGTTGAAATATGGCAACGGATAAAAAGCATAGTACAAGTAAATTGGCACGTAATGCGGTTGTAAAAAATTACAAGCGTATGTGGCCGTATATAAAGCCGTATTGGTTTCGCGGATTGTTATCTATATTATTGGCCATACCAATCGGTGCCCTAGAGGGCGTAATCGCCATGTCGCTGCGTCCATATATGGATTTGGTTATGGTTGATAAATCAATCGAGGCCGCGTGGTATATTCCCGTCGGAATTATATTATTCACATCGCTACAGGGTGGTTTGACATATGCCGCAAATTATTTAAATACATGGGTTGGGGCAAAAATTACAAATCTGTTAAAATTGGATTTGTATAAAAAAATGCTCAGTTTTGATACCAATTTCTTTAACAGCAAAAATTCCGGTGATATTTTAATGATGTTTAATAATAATGCCGATATGGCGTGTGCCGGATTATTGACGAATTTAAAGAATTTTGTTCAGAAATTGTTTACGGCAATATCGCTGATTTTTGTGTTGTTTTATAATTCATGGCAATTGGCCGCGGTATGTGTTACAATTTTATTTGTGGCATTTTTGCCAATGACAACATTAAAAAAGAAAATTCAATCGATATTTGACAGTTCTTTGGTGGCCAGTTCAACAATGATGACCGCATATAATGAAACATATGCCGGAAATAAAACAATTACATCGTATAATTTATCCGGGTACCAGGAAAATAAATTCAAAACTATTCTGGATGGTGTATTTAGTTTAAATATGAAAATATTCCAACGCACGCGTTGGCTGACCCCAATGATGCATATTGTATTGGCAATTGGCATTGGGGCGGCAATATGGTTTGGTTCATTTTTGGTTTTAAATAATTATATAACCAGTGGCGCATTTGTATCATTTTTAACCGCATTGATAATGTTATATAATCCGATGAAGAGTTTGGGGTCAAATTATAATTCGGTATTGATGTCGTTTATGGCAATCGAACGTGTTTTTGACATTATGGACAGCACGCCTGCAATCGCCGATCGACCAAACGCGCGTGAAATGCCGGAACATCACAATGTTATTGAATTCAAAGATTTATCATTTGAATATAACAAGGGCGTACCCGTATTAAAGAATGTTAATTTAACCGTGCACCAGGGCGAAATTATCGCGTTAGTTGGCAATTCTGGTGGCGGAAAAACCACATTGGTCAGTTTGTTGCCACGATTTTATGATCCAACGTCCGGTGCAATATTGGTTGACGGTACCGATATTCGTGATTTTACATTAAAATCATTGCGTCAAAATATCGGCGTTGTGTTCCAGGATAATTTCCTGTTCGCCGGGACTATTCGTGAAAATATTATGTTGGGAAATAATAATGCCACCGATGCGGAATTGGAAACCGCTGTAAAAATGGCATGTTTGGACGATTTTATTCACAGTTTAAAAGATGGGCTGAATACGCAAATTGGTGAACGTGGTATATTGTTATCCGGTGGCCAGAAACAGCGTGTGGCCATTGCGCGTGCGTTTTTGAAAAATGCGCCCATATTGATATTGGACGAGGCCACATCTGCACTGGATAATAAATCCGAGGCCGTGGTTCAACGCGCAATCGAAAATTTAATGCGTGACAAAACCGTGTTTGTAATTGCGCACCGATTATCAACAATTCGTAATGCGTCAAAAATTGTTGTTGTGAACCAGGGTGAAATAGTTGAATCTGGGACGCATGACGAATTAATGCAACATGAATGTGGCGCATATAAAACGTTATATGATATGCAATTTAAGTGCCGTGCGGATGGTAAAACACCGGCCGGGGCCACGGTGAATAAATAATCGATTGATTTTGTAACGCTTTTATGATATAATAATGTCTATAACAAACGGACAAAATCGTGTCCGTTTATTTTTTGCCGCCATTGGCGGTTTTTTTATTTTTTATAAAACAAAGGGGATTTTCATAATGAATAAAATTGAGTATATTGCCGATGGCGAAACAAAGAATTTCACATTTAATTTTGCGTTTTTTGATGTCGATGATGTTTGTGTGCAAATAAATGGTGTAACGCAAACATCCGGATACACGGTAAATTATGTTACAAATGGTGAAAATGCGGACATACCGTATACGGGGACAAATGTCGCATTTAATTCCGCACCCGCCGCGAATGATAAAATTACCATATATCGCAGTATAAAATTAAACCGTCCGGTTGACTATCAACCAACGGTAAAAATTGACCCGGTTGCATTAAACCAGGATATAACATTTGCAATCGAAGTACTAAAAGATTTTTCGCAATTGTTGGCTGATTTTAATGACAAATATACAGATTTAACAAATTTTCCGTTGCTGGAAACATTGAATCAGAATATAAATTCGATTATGGAAACAATCAGCAATATGAATATAAATTCCAAAGCGAATACCAACATGAATAATCTGACAGATGCGGGTCGCACAGCAATAAGTAATATGATTATGCCATCCAGTCATTATATCAGCATTACAGATAATGGTCCCGGCACGAAATATGTCGCACCCGCGGCTGGATATATTTTATACCGAAAATTATCAACTGCGTCGGGCCAATATGCCGAATTAAAAAATGCAACAACGGGTTATGATGTAATTTTATACAGTTCTGGTGCCAATCAATCATTAACCATGAACTTAATGTGCGCCCAGGGTGACGAAGTCGAAATATGGGGAACTGCAGATGGTGAAACCCGGTGGCTGCGTTTTGTTTATGCGCGCGGTGAAATTTAATCAGACTGTTGTGCTTTACGATAAAAGTCGCGTATTATTTTTATGTCTGTTTCCACCAGCAACGGATTATTTTTCAGTGTATTTAATAATGCGTTTAATTCTTCGTCCGAATATTTATGTGGCGTTTGTGTGAATTCTAATGTTATAACCTGGCCGTTGGTAACGGGCATTTCGTATATAAAAGGTTTGTTGTGCCATGTCGATATGGGTGCGGATAGTACTTCCGCCCCATCGATTTTTATTGATGAATAATCAATCCATAATTGAACCCGTTTACCATCAACGCGCATATCAGGCCCGCGGAATATAAATTTTAATGTTCCATCACCAACGGCGATTATTTGCGCATTTACACTTTTGACTTTGCCACTGAATACTATGCCGCCACCATTATCATTTTGTAACCATTTTGGTGTTTTGGGTGTAATGGATGATTTTGTAACATTTACATTATTATCTGGCCCGCCATAATTTTTAATATCACAGCGAAACTCTATTGGGGATAATTTCGATTGAAAATCATGTGATAATTTACAATTTGATAATATCTCGGCCCATAACTCTAAATTCCCGTGCCAAAACAAAGGATTGCCAGTGCCATATCCGCCCTTTGGATGAATGTCATACGCTGTTACAGTGTATATTGTACAATAATCATTGTTTTTGTATTCCGCCACGGCGCGAACAGTGTCATTGTGAATAACATTTATAAATGTCATTTTCAGATGTGGGTACATTTCATGTAATTGGTCAGCAAAGTTTGAAAAATTGTCAACAGTGTCGCCACGATTACAAATAAAACATACATGTTTGGACGTTTCCAAAATATGACGAAAACGATTATTGCGTCGTTCAAATACATCATAAAATGTTGGCAGATATTCGTCAACCGTTTGATTTTTGGGAAATGCATGTCTTGAACGCAGATTAATTGTTTCGTTAACTACTACACGTGTTTTGGGCTCTGGTTCGGTTTCTGTATATGTTTCAAACCAAAATCTTACGCCTTCGTGTAATGTGCGAACAATTAAATTCAAATCATACAGTCCTAACCAATCAAATGGCAACGAACATTGACGTAATCCGGTGCGTTGCAGCCAATATGCCGGCCGGCATGCGGGACCCAATGGAATGAAATAATCCGCGGTTATTTTTGGCAAATTTTTGATTTTTTCCATAAACAATTTCCCTGTATATTTCGTGCCGGCATGAAAATAAACGGTGGTTTATTTTCGGCACGATACCAGGAAAATTTTACCCGGATTTTTGGACGTTTTCAATAAGATTTTAATACCACAAATAAACCACCGTTTATTTTCGGCACGGTTTTTTATGAAATTTTTTATAAAAATATGTGTAATTTTAATGAGTTGTATTTTACCGTCATGCGCGATTGGATGATGATGACGCATATTATATGTGTCACCACCAACCGCGCTTTCTCTCCTCTGGTGTCCGTATATCGGACAAATTTATTATATCATAACTAATATTTATATACAATATGTAAACACAGGAATTAAATCAATCATGAATTGATTTGTCTTCTTGTGTTCAATTAAAATTAATTGGCTATTTTTTTTATTGCACAATAAAAGAATTTGTCTATAATTAACGTGTGCAATTATAAAAAAGGAAACAGCATGTACGACAAATTTATTCGTAATAACGCACCAATATCGGATCCGATGAATCATCCGCATTTGTCAAAGGTATTAAAAATAGACGGCATGCCAGAACTGTTAAAACGGTTATATCCTGATTTAGAGGCTTTTTCATTTGAATATTGTGACAGTTGGCCCAGCCGGATAAATATTATTCGTAAAAACAGTAACAAACCAACTCCTTTTTTTGAAATAAGCACTGCTAATGGTGGCTTTGGAAAATTATATGACATGTTTTTTTCTAGTAATAGCAAATTGTCCGATTGTGCATTGCGTGCCCCCGATGGGAACCGGCCAGATCAATTTCGGGTTGCTTTTCGGGTGCCGGTATTTGGCGATAATATAAATATTGAAAATATAGAAACAGAATTATGTAACACCACAAAAATCGGAAATAATTGCCATTTTACACATCTGACTTCAAATAAATTAACCATGGTTGGTGATAATTTCCGTGCAGAATATCTAAACGCGCCAAATTTAAAAAAATTCGGTGACAATTTTGATGTGAACTTTATGGAGTATAATGAAAATATTACGCATCCGGCCCAGATAAAGATATTAACAGAAAAATTGAAACAATTGGAAGAATGGCATATTCCGAACTTTCAGCAAGATATAGCAAAAATTCAAAAATTGTTGGCCAATGCCGAACAAAAACGCGATGATTTAAAAAAACGCATTGCCGCATGCCAACAGCAAAAAACACGATAATATATTTATAAACCGGAAAAATCACGGGCCATGGAAATCCATGCGCCCGTGATTTTATTGTTCTGACGTAATACCCCGGGCGTAAGCCCGAAGGATTATTTATTTAATTGTTACAGATTATTCCGCCGTCGGTTGGATGGTCGCAATGGCCCATCATCTCCTGTTATTGCTAACGGTGCCATGGCTTTGCGATTTTCTGGCCCTCAACCGAAAGCAATTAAAAAAATCCATAAGTAAAAAATATAAGTTGACACGGTGTCAGATTGTGTGATATTCTGACATCGTGTCAGAATACGGGAAGGGAATTAAAAATGACAACCATCAGTCATGGTGACAAACGCAAGTCTGAAATTGTACGCGCCTGTCGCGAACTGTATCAGACTATGTCTTTTAAAGATATTACAATCAAAGAAATCAGTGAGTATACCAGTTTTTCCAGGCCATCAATTTATAATTATTTTGCGACAAAAGAAAGCATTTTTCTGGAAATATTCCGTGAAGAATATGCCCGTTGGTGCGACGATATGGATGGCATTGTAAAAAAATATAGCAAACTTAGTGTAAAAAGTTTTGCGGACAAATTGGCGCAAACATTGGAAAATCGTCCTGTGCTATTAAAATTGCTGTCCATGAATCTATACGATCTAGAAGAAAGTTGTTCACTGGATGATTTAACAGTGTTCAAGCAAGAATACAAGCGCGCCTTGGATACGGTGGAATGTTTGCTGGCGGTATATTTCCCGCGAATGAGCAAATCAGCCAGGAACCAGTTCATATATATATTCTTTCCATTTATGTTCGGACTTTATCCCTATGCGAATGTTACGCAAAAACAAAAAGAAGCGATGATTTCGGCCGGTATAAAATTTCCAACCAAACGGGTTTATGACTTTGCATATCAAACAATATTTTCACTGTTAAATAACCAAGGGGTCAAGTAAATGAACAGCATTTTATCTTCTGTACTTATCGCGTATTTTTCTGCGACTGGCACAACGGCAAATGTTGCGCAAAAGTTGGCATCGGCACTGGATGCGCCTATTTATGAAATACAACCGGCCCAGCCCTATACAGATGCGGATTTGGACTGGAACGATGAATCCAGTCGCAGTTCATTGGAAATGGACGGCAAAATTCCGTATCCGGAATTGGCTGATTTGGATGCCCCGGTCAAAGATTATGAAACAATATTCTTGGGCTTTCCAATATGGTGGGGAACATCGCCTAAAATAGTAAATCAGTTTGTAAAGAGTTATGACCTGTCTGGCAAGAAAGTTATTTTGTTTGCGACATCCGGTTCCAGTGGTCTGGGCGATACGGCATCTGATTTACAGCAAGACGCAACAGGTACGCCTGAAATTATAAATGGTCGACGCTTTCCCGCCAGTGTCAGTACGGGTGAACTGAAAACCTGGGCGGAAAGCATAAAATAGCAAAGGACAAAATATGAAAACAACAATAGCAATCGTTTTAACCTTAATCGGAATTATTGCAATCGCAATGGGGGTAAAAAGTATGACAAAACAAACATGGGACAAAACATTCCCACAAAATGAAAATGTGACAGTGGAAAAAGTAAAATTCAAAAACCGCCAGGGTTGACATATAACCTGAATTTAACATTTTTTCTGTTATAATAGAAATATTTGATAAATTAGAAAGTTTTTCTATCAGACGGTTTGTGCACAATATGTCCTGGACATTTTGCTATCTAATTCAATCTTAACAATATAAGACGATTGCAAATCAATCGTGGGTTGTGTCGGGCCAGGGGTTTAAAGAATACGCATATAAACGTACAACCGATTAAGTCAAATTTACACGCCGTTATGGTTGTGTGGGGGCGTGTTGTTCGGATTATATGTGGTCTGTCATTATTGTTTTCTGTGATGGGAAAATGTAATATCGGATTTCAAAATCCGCTATTCGCCTCTCATATAATCGTCAGAAAATTCGATTTATTCGGTGTTTGTCATTCCGCCTGACGTTGTATTGATCAAGGTAAGAATTATAGTGATTTGTTCAATCCATGATTGAACAAATCACTAAAATATCGTAATAAGTATTTTGTTTGGTTAATAAAATTTGTCGGGGCAACTCAATTGTGGGTTTGGGTTGGTTGAATTTGTTTGTTGCTTGCGCGATACAAAAATGTTCTATAATGTTCTGCTGTTTGTTGAATTGTAATAAATATTCTAGTGTTTTGTAATTATGATGCGTTTTCGTGTTTTAATAATATAAACGCGGCAAATCAATCGTAGGTTGTGTCTGTTCTCGGAAATTTGGGTCCATAACGCAAACGTGTAACAGCTGAACTTGATGATGAACTGACCGCGATCGCCAACCGGCGATTGAATTTGGATAACAGTATCAATACATTTTATGATAATTTAGCCAGGATAATAAAAAGTTCGAGGTTTTCTCAAAAACATATATGATAAAAATTTTTAATAAAGTTGCGTGTTGGTCATCCTTATAGTGGTCACAGTGCAGGCGTTGGCATTTGGTTGGTGAAGTTCGTCATTTGAATATCCCGTCTATTGCCACTTGTATCAAAAATGGTTTTATTATTACGGGTATTCATTATGATGCCGCATTTATCAATGGCAAGTGGCACCATGAATATATTTTGGAAAAATAGACCTTTAAGTAAATACCGCCCGTGTGGGCGGTGTTTTTATTCATATTGATTGTCGGGGTTGATGTTGTCCTTTATCTGCTTTTTGGTTTCTGCCATCTTGGTCATGGCCTCGACAACTTTGGTGCCGGCATGGAACTTTTCTGGGGTGACTTCGCCACGTCTTTTTAAACCGGATAAACGTGCAAATTCATCTAGTGCATCGCGGTGCAGGCACAAGGTGGTGTGAGGACCTGATAGTCTTTTTTCTATCTTGCCTTTCATTGTGTCAGCTAGTTCGAGCAATTTTTCTGCGATCGTGTCATTCGAGTGAGCAAAATATCGTTTTAAGTCTGATGAACTTAACCATTCGCTTGTTTTTTTTGGAGGTTTTTTTTCTAAGCCCGATAGTTCTGCAAATTCATCCAGCGCATCGCGATGCAGGCATAAGGGGGTTCGGGCCCCAGATTGTCTTTCTTCTATCTTGCCTTTCATTGTGTCGGCCAATTCGAGTAACTTTTTTGATATCTCCTTGTGAGTGTTAGTAAAGAATTGCATTAACTCTTCTGCAGTCAGCCATTTATTTGTTTTCTTTGGAATCTCACGTCTTCTTTTTAAGCCTGACAGGTCTGCAAATTCATCCAGTGCATCACGGTGTAGGCACAGGGGGGTATTGCGGCCAGATTGTCTTTCTTCTATCTTGCCCTGCATTTTATCAGCTAGTTCAAGCAGCCTTTTCGATATCACAGCAGCAGCGTATGGAAAATATTGTATTAACTCTTCTGCGGTCAGCCATTCATCGGTCTTTTTTGGTAAATCGCGTCTTCTTTTTAAGCCTGATAGGCGTGTAAATTCATCCAGCGAATCGAAACGCAGACAAAAGGAGACCCGAGATGCGGAAAGTTTCTTCTCTATCTTGCCTTTCATTGTGTCAGCTAGCTCGACTAGTTTTTTTTCTATCACCTTGTAGTTATACGGAAAATATCGTGTTAATTCTTGTGCAGTCAGCCATTCGCTTGTTTTCTCTTGAATTTCACTTCTTCTGTCTAAGCCCGATAAATGTGCAAATTCATCTAGCGCATCGCGGTGCAGACACAGGGGGGTATTGCCACCAGATTGTCTTTTTTCTATCTTGCCTGGCATTTTTTTTGCGGCTACTAGCTTTTTCAGTTCTCTTAAAATTTTGGTATCCCCACCCACAAAGTATTCCATAAGATCTTTTGCACTCAGCCATTCATCGGTTTTCTGTGGAAGTCTTTTTTTGAAGCCTGATAAATGTGCAAATTCATCCAATGCATCTTTATGCAAGCATAAGGGGGTATTAGTGCCAGATCGTCTTTTTTCTATTTTGCCTTTCATTGTGTCAGCTAGCTCGACTAGTTTTTTTCCTATCACTTTGTAATTGTATGGAAAATATTGTGTTAATTCTTGTACGTTCAA
The DNA here is from genome assembly GCA_944389595.1 of uncultured Alphaproteobacteria bacterium. Taxonomy (GTDB): domain Bacteria; phylum Pseudomonadota; class Alphaproteobacteria; order Rs-D84; family Rs-D84; genus Enterousia. Next base: position 257,083 of record CALXMY010000001.1, read on the forward strand.
CCATTCATCGGTCTTCTCTGGTATCTCTTCTTCCTTGGCGCGTTCTGTATCGACACGATTCAAATCCAGCAGTGTTTCCGTTGATGTAATGATTTCATATGGTTTTACGGTTTCGTGGTTGCCACGGGTGTGTGGACGATGCCGGCCATGTGTGATGCCATCCTTGAAATTTTCTGGGAATAATACCATTCCGCCGGCAATATCCTTGAACAGTACTTGTTTCGCATGTCGTGCGGTTTGCAGTGCAGTGTCGCTGGTTTCACTGTCGTGCTTTCTGAAAATTGTATCGATTACAAATGCGATTTTATGCGGATCAGATTCATTCAGACGAATTGCACGCCCAGCGGCCTGTTCGGCACGAACGGCGGAACGGGTGGGATAGTTTATACACAGGCTGACGGTGGTATCGTCAAAGCCCTCAGTCAGGGTGTTTACCTGGCACGCAACCTGATATTCACCGGCGATGAATTTTGCTTTTTCGGCCTCAAAATCTTTCATGTCTGATGAAAATGCACGTGCGATGGTGTGGCCGGCCTTTTGGTTAATTGCATCGGCCTGACGCTTTGCCATTTCAATGTTGGGACAGTTTATTATTGCTTTGCAATCTATAAATCTGCGACCGGTGTCTTCGTCAACGCCATTGATGTATATGTCTGCAATTTCACTGGTCAGTGTGTCGGTATCAATCTGACCGGTTATACTGTTATAGTCATATTCGCCTTGACGGGTTGCTGGTACGGTTTCCAGGTCATATACGATGCTGGAACAATACAGGATATTTTTTACCGGTGATAACATTCCACTGCGCACACAATCGGCAATCGTCATTGCAAATATTTCTGTTTTCATTACATTGGCAACTGATTTATTGGCATTGTATGATGGGGTGGCGGTAAATCCGATTGTTGGTACAGATTTTATTAAATCTGTCATTGTTTGTGATATTTTGTCGCCGGTGACATGGTGAGCCTCGTCCGCAAAGACCATGCCTATATTTTCAATACCAATGGTTTCTATCAGTTTATCTAATGAACGGTATGTTGAAATGATAATGTCTGCTTCTGTGTCTTTGGCACGGCCACTGAATTCTGATGCGGTAAATCCGGCAAAGCTGTCCAGCCTGTCCCCGGTTTGGTTAATCAAGTTCAAACGCGGCACCAATATAACTAGTTTTTTCTTGTCGTCATTGGTGCGTGCCTGGGATAGATATGCCTGGGCCATGTATGAAAACATGACCGTTTTACCAAATCCGGTGGGCAGTTTATAATAACTGGCCGCAATTTTGCTGTCGGATAATTTGGTTAATGCGCCCAGTGCAAAGTATTGTGCGCCACGCAGGCGCGGTGTGCCATTGGCGATGTGTTTGTCTTCTTCGGTTAAAAATTGTTCCAAACCACTGCGTAAATATTGAACTTGTTTGCGTGCATCTGCTTTCATGACTTGTCCTGTATTCTATTTTGTCCCAGATATTATATCATATTTTGTTGAATTTTCATAATAATGTTAGACAAAACGCTGTGCCCATTGTGGCAATTTGTTCAGCCCGTATTTATCCAAAGGCAAATACCCATTTTTACAGCCACCAACCAATAAACCCTGTGTTCATCATAATATCTCTGTCCGATTGGTGATGGATGTTCTGTATGACATATTCAAATCTTTACACCTGGGTGATGAATTGCCGGATGTAATCAGATTGATTAACGATAAAAAACAGATGGAATTATTAAATCGGGATAAAATATTGTTGGAATTAAATGAAATGGAATTAAAAATAACAGACAAGAAAAACAGATTATTGGATCTGTATCTGTCCCGCGGGATAGAAGAAGATGAATACAAACGGGTAACAGCTGAATTGGACAATGAACTGACCACCATCAGCAGCCGGCGGTTGAATCTGGATGACAGCATCAGCACATTTTATGATAATTTGTCCCGGATAATAAAAATCGCAGATTCCTGCTATTTTTTAATAAAAAGTTCGAGGTTTTCTCAAAAACGGCAAATAATAAAACTGTTGATCTCGAACTGTTTAGTTGATGGAAAAAATGTAGTAATAACAATAAAAAAGCCCTTTGCTCAAATGCTTGAAACAAAGGGTTGTCTATCTTGGCTCGCAATTATAGACAGACTTCGAACAGAAACATATGAAGATGTAATAAATCTGACTGGGTTGCTGGATGAACTTACGACCCATACCACATAATCTGACACTGGGGTGATGTTCAGCATAATTTGAATCCTGACGAATTTATTTTGGAAATATATATGATTAACATAATTCACACAAAATTCGTGAATTCGTGATTAGTGAAGTAAAAAAATTTTTTAAATCCATAATAATAATTCAAGATAAGAATTATTCATGAAAAATAAAACTTTTTAAAAACACATCACGAAATCACGAATTGGGTCTGAATATGCCAAAAAACAGGGAAAAATAATTCGTGAAAGCATTCGTGAAATTCGTGAAAAATATATCCAAACACCCTATACCTAAATTGGACATTGGAATACCTGTCTAAATAAACCCCTTAATAAGCTTGACTTTTAGACACTTTCGAGCCAGGTTACAGCTGAACTTAAATACTCTATTTGGATTTATTTCTGTCTTATTTCATTTTTTTAATCGGACACGATAAATACTTTATGTAAATGATCAATCAAAACAAATGGACAAGATATGAGTATTAACATATATGCCAAAGTTTCAG
>CALXMY010000002.1 GCA_944389595.1 uncultured Alphaproteobacteria bacterium
ATGAAAAAAGCCATGGAACGTTAGTCCCATACACAAAATAAAACCGCCCGTTGGGCGGTTGTATTTTGTGGTGGATGTTGAGGGACTCAAACCCCCGACCCTCTCGGTGTAAACGAGATGCTCTAATCAACTGAGCTAAACATCCGAAACTGTGGGCAAATAGTAAATGATTTTTTACCATTTGTCCAGTTTTTTTATTCCGGCATTGGCACACCGGCGGTGGCATCGGCCATAACGCGATCGATTAATTCATCGGCCTTTGATTTTGCGTCGTTATATGCCATGGCAACCATTTCGGCAACCGTAGCACCACCACGTGCCGACAATTCATCAGACACTGTAATATTTGCCAAATCGTATTTACCGGTCATATCAATAATTACATCGCCATTACCGGCAATACCCTTGACATGCATAGATGCCAATTTTTCCTGGGCTGCGGTAACTTTGTTTTGCAATGCACTGGCCTGGGCCATTAATGATTCCATATCCATTGTATATTCCCCCATATATCACAACAGATGCGCCCATGCGGGCGCATCAATACCATTATTTTTCGATTTCAGCACCTGTTTTTTGGTCAATACCAACCATTGACATACGTGTTTTGCCACGTTTGTCAGCCCCCAGATACCGAACGAATACCTTATCGCCTTCTTTGATTTTGGTATCTTCGATTTTTGCGATTCTTTCACCCGTGATTTCAGAAATATGAACCATGGATTCAAAACCGTTCAAAATCTTTACAAACAAACCAAAATCTTTGACACCCGATACAACGCCCGGATAAATCATGCCAACTTCGGGTTCCGCAACAATGTCCTTGATACGCGCGATTGCGGCATCAGCGTTTTCCTTGGACGTTGCCATGATTTTTACAGTTCCGTCATCTTCTAAATCAATTTGGGTGTCTGTTTCGCGGGTTAAAGCCTGGATAACAACGCCGCCCTTGCCAATGACATCACGAACCTTGTCCGGATTAATTTTCATTGTATACATTTGTGGCGCATATTCAGACACATGTGCACGCGGGGCCTTAATCGCCTTTTCGATTTTACCCAAAATGTGCATACGACCATCTTTGGCCTGGGCCAATGCGTGTTCCATAATTTCAAATGTAATGGATGTAATTTTGATATCCATTTGTAACGCGGTAATACCATGATCGGTACCCGTTACTTTGAAATCCATATCGCCCAGATGATCTTCGTCACCCAAAATATCGGTTAAAATGGCGTAATCATCACCCTCTTTGATTAATCCCATGGCAATCCCGGCAACAGGCCGTTTTAACGGCACGCCGCCATCCATCATTGCCAATGTTGCGCCACAAGTTGTCGCCATAGACGACGAACCATTTGATTCCAAAATGTCCGACACAACACGCACAACATAATCAAATTCATCGCGCGATGGCATCATTGGGTGCAATGCACGCCATGCTAAATTACCGTGACCAATTTCACGGCGACCCGGCGATTTCAGTCCTTTGGCTTCGCCCACGGAATACCCCGGGAAATTGTAATTTAAAATAAAATCGCGTTCTTCTTCGCCATCCAGACTTTCAATCGGCAGTGCATCTTTGCCACCCCCCAATGTCAATGACACCAATGCCTGGGTTTCGCCACGTGTAAACAACGCCGAACCATGCGCGCGTGGCAACACACCCAATTCAATTTCAATCGGGCGCACGGTTTTATTATCACGGCCATCAATACGTGGTTTGCCGGCCAAAATATTGCCACGCATAATACGCGCAGTAATATTTTCAATAATTTCATCCGCACCGGATTCCAATGTGGACATTGCAGTTGTTGTTTCCGGGAATAATTCAGGTATGCGAGCCTTGGCCGCTGTATGAATTTGTGCCAAAGTATCCAAACGTGTTAATTTTTCCTTGATCTGTAATGCAGATTCAATTTCGCCGGCAAAAGATTCAAAATCTTTTTCCATTGCGATATATTCCGCGGATTTTTCCGGCACAGCCCAACGTTCTTTACCGGCCTGGGCGGTTAATTCATTTATGGCATCAATTACAGTTTGTTGTGCATCAAAACCAAATTTAACCGCACCCAATACAGTTTTTTCATCCAATTCACCAATTTCAGATTCAACCATTAACACGCCATCTTTGGTGGCGGCAACAACCAAATCCATTTCGGAATCTTCGACCATTTTGCGTGATGGGTTCAAAATATATTTACCATCGGCATAACCAACACGTGCCGCACCAATTGGGCCTGCAAACGGAACACCCGATAACGACAATGCCGCCGATGCCGCAATCATCGACAAAATATCAGGCTGATTTTTTTTGTCGTATGAAAATACCTGGACAATAATTTGAACCTTGTTTTTAAAAGTTTCCGGAAACAGCGGCCGAATTGGGCGGTCAATCAAACGCGCAGTCAATGTTTCGGCGGTTGATGCCTTGCCTTCACGTCTGTCGCGCGACCCCGGAATACGGCCCGCAGATGCGAATTTTTCCTGGTAATCAACGGTTAATGGGAAAAAGTCCTGACCTTCGACCGCGGTCTTTTCCGCACAAACAGTTGCCAAAACCATTGTACCACCCATGGTCGCCAAAACAGCACCGTTTGCCTGCTTTGCCATGCGCCCGGTTTCCAAACGTAATGTTTCATCACCGTATGGAATTTCAACCGCCACAGGATTGTTTAAATGGGTTTTATCACCCTTGTTAAATAAACCAAATAACATATTTTTCTCCATGTTTTTACTTCATTATTAAACGCGAAGAAAAATCATTCGTTTTTGCATTCCATATAAAATGCAAGAATGAACAATTTTTCCCCCGCGCTATGCCGATTATAAATCATATTCCGCCGGATGCAAACATTTTTCTTGTTCCACCAGTGCAACGGAAACAGGCACAGACAACACTTGCCCCCCGTGCGGGTTGCTTTATTCGCGATGATAATGGGGGGAGGCTCGTTACTGGTTACTGGTAACTCGTTACTGGTAACTCGTTACTCGTGATTTCCCCACCCCCCGTCGTGCAAAGCATGACCCCCCCCGCCGGTCTGGCGCATTATGTCACCATAATATCGCGCATCAACTAATACAACTGTCATGTTTTACCCCCATTGGTTTGTTATGTGTTAACAAAAATACCGCCGTGATTATAGGCGGTTGGAGGTTAAGAACTATCAATAGAAATAGTGCCGTTTATTTAAATATATCACAGCACTCCAACCGACGTTGGAGAAGTATATTTAAGAGGTTGTTAAGCCCCGCATTGGTAATCGGCCAATGCGGTAATAAATATAACATATGCGGGCAAAATTACAAATGGTTACAAAAAAAACCCGCCGTGGCGGGATTTTTTATTTACGCAGACCCAATTTTTTAATCAGTGCCTCGTATTCCGATACGTCATTTTTCTTGATATACGCCAATAATTTTTTACGGCGATTAACCATTTGTGTCAAACCATGACGTGAATGCAAGTCCTTGTGATTATTTTTCATATGTTGGGTCAAATTGCGAATGCGTTCGGTCAAAACAGCAACCTGGGATGCAGCGGAACCGCCATTATCCTTGTCTGTTGTTTTAAATTCCTGAATCAATTCGCTTTTTCTTTCTTTTGTAATGGACATTATTTTTCCCTTTGTTATTAAATTGTTCGTTTTGGGCGCAATATGCCATCCACAATATAACCGATACCGATAAATTTATCGCCACAGTATACGCGGCACAATCCATTCGCACCCGATGTCGCGATAAATCCGCCATTTTTATATAAACCGGCCGATTTACCGTCCAGATTTTGAACCGGAATGTCCCCCAGTCCAAAATCTATCGGTTCCAGATATTTTCTGAAATCCCCACCATTATTAAACAGATTTTCCAAAAAATCAAGTTGTACGGCATTTTTTATTGAAAAACCAATACTTTGTGTACGGCGTATCATGGTTACCGTTGCCACAGTGCCACACATTTGCGCGATATCGCGCGCAATTGCACGAACATATGTACCACGCCCGCAACGCGTGCAAAAAGTCCATACATCACCATCAATCCCCAATAATTCCAGTGTGTCAATATGTACATGACGGGGTGGCAAATTTACCGCCCTGCCCCGACGTGCCAAATCATACGCACGCCGCCCGCCAACGTGCACAGCACTGTATGCCGGGGGAATTTGTTCAATGTCGCCAATTAATCGTGGCAATACGTTTGTAACCATTTCACGCGTTGGAATAATATCACTGTGTGATATTTCGTGTCCCAAAACATCCAATGTATCTGTTTCAAAACCAAAACGTAATGAAAATTCATATTCCTTGATACTGGGGCGTATTTCTTCGACAAATGGAATCATTTTTGTGGCCGCACCAATCGCAATTGGCAATACCCCAGATGCCATTTCATCCAATGTGCCAATATGGCCGAATGTATGCGCATTAAACATGCGCGCAACAGTACCCGCCGCACGCCGCGAAAACATGCCTGATGGTTTATCCAATAAAACAAAACCCGATTCTGTTAACATATATTTATCGCATTATTTTATAACGTTCATGTGCAACACGTGCAAAAAATTTTGACAATTCCGAATGATGTGATTCACACAATGGCCATAATTGGCGCATTGTATGTAAATCGATAACCGCATCCATCATGCCACGATTTAATGCCACTGTGGCATATTCGCGTTTAACAATCAATCCATTATTTGATGCCGCATCCACCGGAATTTCCGCCAATATTTTTTTACCGTCCACGCGCACATTGCGCCCAACAATAAATCGCGGCCCCCATTTTATGTTTGATTCGCATAAATAATCATCAATATCAAATTCCAATCTTGTACCCAATTGAAATTCCGGCCGGCCCACTGACCAATCGGTTAATTCATGCGAACGCATAAAGTTAAAATCCGCCAAAAATTTTTGCAATTCTGGCGGATTTCTAAACTCGCAATACGTTGGTTCATAAAAAGGTGTTTTAAAAACTATTAACGGACGCGTGTATTTCTGTGTTTTCATGATTTATCCAAATAAGTTTAATTGTACTTTTGTGTTTTTTGGTTGTGAAACATTTGTATTATTCCGTGGTGCGTCCCCATTTGACCGGGTGCTTGGCGGAATATCATCGCGCAAAGTTTCATTGTGGGTTTCCAATCCCGCCAAAACCGCTTCGGCGCGCGAAACAACCGATGCCGGCATACCGGCCATTTTTGCGACCTGAATCCCATATGAACGATTCGCAATGCCCGGAATAATTTTATGCATAAATATTATTTCGTTATTATGTTCACGTACATCAATTGTCAAACATGTAACATTTTGTAACATATCAGTCCCATCACCAACCAGCGCAGTTAATTCATGATAGTGTGTTGCAAATAATGTTCGTGGGCATAATTCATTCAAATATTCCAATACCGCCTGGGCAATGGCCATGCCATCATATGTTGATGTGCCCCGCCCTATTTCATCAAAAATTATAAACGATTGTTTCGTTGCACGACGCAGAATATTGGCCGTTTCACTCATTTCCACCATAAATGTCGATTGGCCGGCCGCCAAATTGTCGGACGCACCAACGCGACTGAATAATTGATCGCAAACACCAATTGTTGCACGTGTGGCCGGAACAAATGCCCCCAAATGCGCCAATACAACCAATAACGCATTTTGACGCAAATATGTTGATTTACCCGCCATATTTGGCCCAGTTAACAATGCGATTGATTTTGTATTTAAATTACAATCGTTTTTTACAAAATTATCCCCGCGTGATCGCAACACAAAATCAATCACCGGATGCCGACCGCCAACAATATCAAACGCAACATCATCTGTGACATTTGGGCGTACCCATGAATATTGCTGGGCCACAATGGCCAACGAATACCACACGTCTAATTCGGCCAACAAATCTGCCGTGGCCAATAAATCATCGGCAACCGCACGAATTTTTTCAATTAAATGCGATATAATATCTGCCTCTATGGCGGCGGATTTTTCGGCCGCGGATCGTACGTCATTATCCAAATCAATTAACCGCGCGGTTGTAAACCGCATGTTCCCAGACATTGTTTGTCGGTGAATGAACCCTGATTCGGGACGCATCAACGCATCTGCACGTGCGGATGGAACCTCTATGAAATAGCCCAGAATATTATTATATTTAATTTTCAAATTATGAATTCCGGTGGACGCGGCATATTCCGATTGCATCCCAGCAATCGTTTCCTTGGCCCCGTGGGCCAACCCGCGCATATTGTCCAACGATATATCAAACCCATTACGAATCACATTTCCATCGCGGAAAAACGTCGGTAATTCATCCGCCAACGCAGAATTTAATTCCAATGCCAATCCATCATGCGTATCAATTTCAGCAAAACGTCGCATTAAATCGACATCCAATCGCGCCCCCAACATTTTTGCATTTGGCAATTCAATTAAAAAATCTGTGACATGACGCATATCGCGCGGCGTGCCACGCCCGGACAGCAATCGTGACAAACTGCGTCCGACATCGGGAACCGCCCCCAACGTTGCCGCAACACCACCAATAACATCAGGATTTAATATCAAATGCCCAATATGTGATTGACGACGACGTATTTCATCACCATCAGCCGACAACGTGCGCAGGTATGAACGTAACTTGCGCGCACCGGCCGCAGTTTTCGTGTTATCCAACACATCAACCAAACATACGCCACCATCATTTATTGGCGCGTCAATTTCCAAACTTTTCCATGTGGCCGAATCAATTAATAATTGACGACCAGATTTGTATAAATACGGTGCACGAAACGTAATTGATGCCCCACGTTGCGTATTAAATAAATACCCGGCCAATAATCTGATTGCACTGTCATAATTGGATGCAATTGTATCCCCGGGGGTTACCGCGCCACCAAAAACACTGCTGACGATTTTATCAATATCGGCACGATGATATAATTTTTCGTATACAGGCGTTGTTTTAAACGCATCGCGCAAATGCATAATTGTTTCATTTTCGGCCAAATTTTCCGGATAAATAACCTCGGCCGGGTTAATGCGCACAAAATCATCCAATATGTCCGATGTCTTTCCAACAAAAAATTCACCGGTTGAAATATCGCATCCGGCAATATCAAAACACCCATTATCACATAATACCACCGCAATCAAAAAATTTGAATTTTGGGGCACCAACAAATTTTCGTCTGTCAACGTTCCAGGCGTTAAAACGCGAATTATTTTTCTGTCTATATATTTATGCCCGCGGGCCTTGGCCTCGGCCGGGGTTTCCATTTGTTCCACCAATGCAACGCGAAAGCCCGCACGCACCAAACGCCCAAAATAATTATCGGCCGCATGCCACGGTATCCCACACATTGGAATATTTTCACCATCACCATCGGTACCGCGTTGGGTTAAAACCAAACCCAATGTACGACTGATAGTTTTTGCATCGTCAAAAAACGCCTCGTAAAAATCGCCCAACCGGAACATCAACAATGCGTCTGGATTTTCAGCCTTCATATCAACGTATTGTTGCATTACCGGGGTTAATTTGCTTTTTTCCGCCACGATTAATCCATTATTCTTGTGCCGGGGTAACCTTTAATGTTTCGATTTTCAATTCGGCCTCTTTTAATAACTGTTCGCAATAGGCCTTTAGTTTAATACCCTGTTCGTATGCGGCCACGGAATCAGCCAACGGCAATTCACCCGATTCCATTTTTTTCACCAATTCAGTTAATTGTTTATATGCCTCTTCGAAAGATAACTTTTTATCGTCCATAAATGCACCCTTTGTATCACACGACAACCATACAAAAACAATCCCAAAAAGGCAAACAAAAATTTACCAAATTTTACCATAATCGGCCAAAAAACTGTTAAAAAAAACCGCCCGGGGGCGGTATTTATTTGACGGGCGCGATTACAATTGATTTTGTGCGTTCGTCTGGTTTAGATTTTGATTCCAACGTTCCACGATCGCCAATTAATTCAACTATACGCGCAAATAATTCAGGAATTGCATCCTTGCCCCGCGCCAGAACCTTTTTATTTCCGCGCGTCATAACGGCAATTTTTACCTTGTTTCCCGCATCCAAAAATTCAAAAACCTTGCGTAATTTGATATTCAGGTCGTTTTCCTCTATGAAAGGTTTTACCCAAACTTCCTTCATTTCCATTGTTTTTTGATTTTTGCGTGCCTCGGATGCGCGTTTTTTCTGTTCGTATTTATATTTACCATAATCAATTATTTTTGTAACCGGCACAGTGCCATTATTGCTGATTTCAACCAAATCCAGCCCCTCGTCCATTGCGATTTGCAATGCCTGGGCCGTGGGCATAACACCCAAATTTTGGCCGGTCGAACTGATTACCTGGACAGATTTTGCAAAAATCCGACCATTCATGCGCGGGCCCGTATCCCGACGATTATCACGGTTCATAGACGGTTTAATTGTACGCTCCTTTTGTACTTTTGTGCAATTATTATCTATTTATCTGTATTTTTCAACAAATTTTGCACTATTTGCAATGCATTCCATGCATCACGTTTCGCCGCCGGTTTTAACATTAAATAATTTGGATGAAAAATCGGCATGGCCGTTACACCATTTGGTAACACAACCGTCATGCCATGTCCACGTGGCAATGTCGCATTCGCGATTTCGGCCGCCGGCAATGTTCCCAATGTTAAAATAAAACGTGGGTGCAGCATTTCAATAACCCGATTAACAAATGGGCGCGCCAAATCCAATTCCTGGCGCGTTGGGGTGCGGCCACCAGGTGTGCGCCAAAATACCATCGGGACAAACGATACCGTCATGCGCGACATACCAATTGCCGCCAACATTTTATCCATTAATTCGCCCGCCGCCCCGGATAATATTTGGCCATTTAAATCATCATCGCCACCGGGCACATCCGTTACAATTACCAATCCATTTGGATTTTTTGCAATATGCGGCAAAACAACGTTTGTTGCCCCGGCCCGTAATGGATGATTAAATTCCGAAATCATGCGACATAATGCATCAATATCTGCGGGACGCGCCGCCATGGCGGTCGCTGTTTCAACTGACACCGATTGTTGTGGCGCAATTGGTGGAACGATTGCGGTTTGTGTGCGCCCCGCAACATTTGTATTTTCGGCAGATTTGCCCGCCGATGCATTATTTACATTTACCGACATTGGTGCATCGGTTAATTCCCAGCGCACCCCAGATAACACTAAATCTTTTATATCAAAATCTGTCATAAAGCCTTTTCCCTTGATTTTCCAAACTTTTTGTTTTAGAATAGGACACGAGTAACAGAAACTCAAGGGAGTATTTTCATGAAAATAAAAAACTTTGCAATGTTGGCGGGTGTCGCAGGATTGTTGGCTGCCTGTGGTGGCACAATCGTTGAACCGGCTGATTTGAATGATCAACGTGTATTTTTTGCGTTCGATTCGTCTGAAATTTCTGACGAGGCACGTGATAACCTGTTGGGTCAATCACTGTATATGAAAAATCACGGTGATGTAAAAATCCAAATTGCTGGTAACTGTGACGAACGCGGTTCAACAGAATACAACCTGGCCCTGGGTGCACGTCGTGCAAACGCCGCGAAACAGGTTTTGGTTGACGATGGTATTGATGCCGCGCGTATTTCCACAATTTCATATGGCAAAGAACGTCCATTGGTCCAGGGTACTGGCGAAGAAGTTTGGAAATATAATCGTAACGCCACAACAACAGTTAAATAATTGTTGTTATAAATACATAAAAACACCGGTAAATGCCGGTGTTTTTTTTAACAAATCATAACGTATAACTTGAAACACATTTTTTATATAAAAAAGCCGGCAAATGCCGGCCTTTTTATGATATAAATATCACTGTTTATCGGCCACCAATTTATCGACCAATTCCTGCATTTGCGTGCGCGTTGAAAAAGATAAAACAATTTGTCCCGCCCCACCACGACGTTCTTGTAATTTTACCGGAACCTTTAACGCCGCCGATATTTTTGATTCAATATCACGCACGGTATCCGCATCAATTGTTTTTGATGCATATGCGCGACTGGTTGACCGACGCGCCGTGCCACGCACCATTTTTTCCGTATCGGCAACCGATATGTTTTTTTCAATTATTTGATGCGCCAACGCACTGGGGTCCTGGGCCACCGCAATTGTACGCGCGTGCGATGCCGATATTTTCCCCTGCTCTACCATTTCCTTGACATCCGGGGGCAAAGTATCTAAACGCATAATATTTCTGATATAACTTTCCGATTTGCCGATTAATCGCGCAACATCTGATAATTCATATCCGCATTTTTCCATTATATTTTTATATGCGTTTGATTCCTCGATCGGATTTAAATTTTCGCGTTGAACATTTTCAATCAGCGCGATTTCCATTGCGTTTTCGGGTGTAATTTGTTTAATCAATGCCGGTATTTCGGTTAATCCCGCCAATTTACTGGCACGGAAACGACGTTCGCCGGCAACAATTTCATACATATATGGTCGCCCCGATACCGCACGCAATAATATCGGTTGCAAAACCCCCTTTTCCCTGATTGATGCCGCCAAATCCGACAATTCAGATTCAGTAAATGTTTTTCGCGGCTGATCAGGGTTTGGCGCAATCTGAGCCAATGGAATCTGTTTCACAACCACGCGTTCAGCCCCGGTTAAAATAGATATATCTGGTATATTACCCATTTCCTGGGTTAAATCGGCCAACCCACGCCCCATTCCAAACCTTGACATTAATATTCCCCTTTTTCCAAACGTTGAACAACCTCGGTCGCGACACGTAAATATGCCTGGGCACCGGGTGACTTAAAATCATAAAACAATGCCGGTATGCCATGACTGGGTGCCTCGGACACACGAACATTACGCGGTATAACAGTTCTGAAAACAGTATCACCAAATGTTTTGCGTAAATCATCTTCGGCCTGGCGCGTTTGACCGTAACGCTTGTCATACATTGTTAATAACACGCCCAAAATTTCCAGGCCATGATTCCATTTTTCCTGGACCCCGCGAATATTTTGAACCAACATACTGATACCCTGTAACGACAAAAATTCCGGCTGAACAGGAATAATAACATTATTTGCGGTTGTTAATGCGTTTAATGTCAACGCACCAAACGCAGGTGGACAATCCAGCAATATATAATCATAATGTTCAAAAACCGGCTGTAACGCATCGCGCAGCAAATACGCGCCGCCATCATTATCCATCAAATAATTTTCCGCACCGGCCAACACCGGCGAAGACGGCATCAAATGTAACCCGGGAACCGCCGTTGATAAAATATTATCCTGGGCACGCGATTGACCGGTTAAAACACCATAAACACTTTGCGGGTGTGTGGCCCGCACAAAGCCCAGCCCCGTACTGGCATTACCCTGGGAATCCAAATCAATTAACAATACCTGTTTTTTTATTGCCGCCAATGACGCAGCCAAATTTATTGCGGTTGTGGTTTTCCCCACCCCGCCCTTTTGATTCGCAAACGCTATTATTTGTACCATTTATTATCATCCATTTTTTTACATAATAAAAATAGAATAAATCAATCGATTCGGTCAAGGCAATTATATATAAAAACGCAAAATTCAGTAAAAACAATATATTGCATTTTATTTCATATGAAATAAAAATATTACACACCGACCAAAACACGCATATGTTAAAAACACACTAAAAACAGTACGTTATTTGTTATTTCACATGAAATTACCGGCAATTTTGAATAATTATAATGAATCCGTCGCCCGTTTTTGATGGTATCAGTTCATAATCAAATTTATATTTGCGTTTTGCAACCGAAATCTCGCCCGGTATTTCCCGGCCTTTTAGCAGAAAAAGCCGGTAACCAGTTTTGCCAACATAATCCAGAATTTTTATTAACGGCGCAAATGCACGTGCGGTGAAAACAATTTTTTTATCACGGGGCAGGGTGGCAATATAATTTTCAACCCGGCCATGATAAATAACCATGTTATCCAATTTTAATTCATCGCGCAGGGCGGTTAAAAAAGCAACCTTTTTTCCAATCGATTCGATACAAACAACCGGCCATCCCAAAATTGCCAAAACAACCCCGGGAAATCCCGCACCACTGCCCAAATCGATGATATGCGCATCTGTTGGTAAAACATCGGCCAATTGTGCACAATCGGCAAAATGGCGTGTTTCAATATCATTCAATGTACTGGGCGCAACCAAATTTATACGCCCAGACCAATCGCGCAGCATTTCCGCATAACGTTGAAATTTTTCTTTATTATTCATAAAGATTATTGTAGCATATTTTTAATATGAAAAAAGCACAAACATTATTCACAGGTGTCGCATTGGCTGTATCAATCGCATTGATTGGTGGTGCATATGTGTACAACAGCTATATGAACGACACAAACAAAACATCAGAATATCAAACCACACAATATGGCGCATTTCTGGCGGCACAGCATGCAATTTATGTAAATGATTTTGCCAGTGCGTCTGATTTTGCCGCACAATTAACCGATACGGATTATTCAATTGTGCACTCGACAAAATTTTTGGCCGATTTTTTGAATGGTAAAATGCCGGACAATATCGTTATTCTGGAGGAAGAAAAAAACACCGCATCGCGTTTAATATATGATGCATATTTGGTTCAAAATGATGATTGGGACGAATTATATTCGCGCCATAAAAAGGATACATCTGCATTGGCCGCACCATTGCGCATATGGGCATCTGTGGCATCAGACAAAACAAAAAATGCAATTGATTTTATCCGTGATTTACCAACAAATACATCGTGGCAAAATTTCATAATTGGGCAAATTTATGCCGAAACAGGCGATATTAACGCGGCGGCCGAATCTTTTGCCCAGGTCAGTATCGATTTTTTAAACATTAATGATTATTTGTATTTAATGTCTTTTTATCATCATAATAATCTGATGGATGCCGCACATAAATTACACGACGAATTTACCGCGCGACCCGGCGGAATGTATATGCTGGATTATGATACTGTGCCAGATTGGTCAATGTTTTCGGGTTATAAAAATCAACTGGGGTTCAGTTTGGTTCAAACTGTTTCGCATACACAAATTATGATGTATTCTGATTTGGCAATATTATTATTACGATTCGCGCAAATAACCGCACCAGATTTTGGCCAAAACAGCGATGCAATAAATTATTATTTGGGGCAATTTTTCTATAATAACACCGGTGATTTTGAACATTATTTCACAAAAATCCCGGAAAACAGTCCTTTTTATCTGTTTGCGGTATTACGCATGGCCGATAAAAATAACGACATAAAAACATTGCATAACGCAATTGAACAAAACCCATTATTTGTGCCGGCAATAAATAAATTAATTGCATATAACGTGCAAAATAATAATCGGCGTGCGGCATTGCGCGTGATAAATATGGCACTGGATGACGAAAATTTAACCGATATAGGCCGGGCGTTTTTCCTGAAAAGCAGGGCGCATATTTATTATATGTTTGATGATTTGGATGCGGCACAAACTGATTTACATGACGCATCGCAAACATTGCCATTGGATGGGGAAATATTGGCACTGCAGGCAAAAATATGGGCTGCCCAGGGACGCGAAATTGAAAACGCATATGATTATGCGATGACATTGGTTAAACAGGATCCAACCGATATTATGGCATGGGATACATTGGGACGCGTGATTACCGTACGCGAGGGGATTGAACCGGCACTGGATGTATTAACCCGCGTAGGCGAGGTTTCTGCCACATGTTCGTCGTTATTTGAACAGCTGGGGGATTTGTATGTTGCCGTGGACGATGAACGCGCGGCACGTGATGCATACAGACGCGCGATTGAATTATCTGATGATGGATTGGTTGTTGTTTCAAAAATAAAAAAGAAATTAAGGGATTTAAAATGAACGTTGGTATTATTGGTGCGGGCGCATGGGGAACCGCATTGGCGATTATTTCCGCACGTGGCGGCTCAAATGTTACATTATGGTCATATGACGGGGAATATAAACATTTTGATAACATTGATATGCCCGAAAACATTCGTATTGTACGCGATATGAATGAAATTTCTGAATGTGATGCATGGTTGATTGTTACACCTGCATCTTTTTTTCGCGAAACATTACGTGGCGCAATAAAATTTTATAACGGCCAAACAATCATTGTTTGCACCAAGGGTGCCGAAAGCGCAACAGGCGATTTTATGTCCGAAATTATTGCGGCCGAATTGCCAAATGTCACAGATTATGGTGTTCTGTCTGGGCCACAATTCGCGGGCGAGGTTGCCGCCGGCATTCCCACCGGATCCACATTGGCCGGCACACCACACGCAATAGAAATTGGCAGTAAAATATTAAACAAATTACATATTAATCCATCTGATGATGTTGTTGGCGCGGAAATATGCGGGGTTGGGAAAAACGCCGTTGCATTAATATGCGGTTATAATTCCATCGCCGCAAAGGGCGAAAACGAACGCGCAATGATATTCACGCTTGCCTGGAACGAGGTTATGGAAATAGGTATAAAATGCGGGGCCCAGGTACGTACATTTTTGGATTTATGCGGAATAGGGGACTTGTTTTTATCGGCCACATCGACAACCAGTCGAAACTTTGCCGGGGGCATGGCGATTGCACGTGGCGAACAACCATCCGGCACAGTCGAGGGCATATTCGCATTGGACGGATTAATTCGCCGCGCGGAAAAAATTGGCGTTAAAACACCGGTATTAATTGAAATGAAACAAAAAATGGGGTTATAAAAAACGGGGCAATGCCCCGTTTTTTTAATACATTGTTTGCAGAATATGTTTGTTTTTATCCAAACTGGACAGCATTTTTCCCGAACCACGCGCAACGCATGCCAATGGTTCATCAACCAAAAATGCCGGCAATCCCGTGGCCGCCCGTATTGCCGCATCCAATCCGCGCAACAGCGAACCACCACCCGTCATTGCAATGCCCAAATCTGCGATATCGGCCGACAATTCCGGTGGTGTTAATGCCAATGCGTTACTGACAGTCGTAATAATCTTGGATACTGTTTGTGCCAATGCGGCCGCAACCTGTGATTCGGTAATAACGGTTTCGCGCGGCGTGCCCGACAGCAAATCGCGTCCCTTTATCTTCATGGTTAATTCGTTGGCCTTGTCCTTTGGCGAAATGGCGGTACCAATACGTTTTTTAATATCTTCGGCCGTATTTTCACCAATTAACAGATTTTTATTTTTGCGGACGTATTCAATAATGTCCAAATCCATTTGATCGCCCGCGGTACGAACAGCATTAGAATACACAATTCCACCCAGTGACATAACCGCAACCTCGGTCGTGCCACCGCCAATATCCAACACCATGGAACCCACCGGTTTTTCCACCGGCAAACCCGCACCAATTGCGGCGGCGGTTGATTCCTCGACAATATATACCTTGCGCGCGCCAGCGGCATCGGCAGCCTCTTGGATAGCGCGGCGTTCCACCTGGGTTGCACATGATGGCACGCATATAATAATTAATGGTGCAGCCAATGGATTTCTGCGATGTACCTTGCGTATGAAATATTTAATCATTTCCTCGGCAACTTCGAAATCAGCAATTACGCCATCGCGCAATGGACGCACGGCGGAAATTGTACCCGGTGTACGACCGAACATTTGTTTAGCCTCGGTCCCAACGGCCAATATTTCTTTGCGCCCCAACAGGCGGTTTTCCGCAACCGCAACCACAGATGGTTCATTTAATACAATTCCGCGTCCCTTGACATAAATTAATGTATTTGCCGTGCCCAAATCTATGGCCATGTCTGCGGAAAAGAATTTCATCAGCCAGTTATACATATTTTCCCCCAATATAGTGATTTTTTTTGCACTATAAATCGTGACTGGTAAAAAATCAAGCGGCTGATGCTTTTTTATTTGCTTATTAATATAATGTGGTATTATTATGCCCGCAATGAGAAATACTATAAAAAAACATATTCACTTTTTGCCGGGGCCGGATGATATTACTGCGTGCAGTACGTTTTTTTTCATACGCGCGCGTGCCACAAAATTTACAGATGGTGCCAGATACGGCATAACCGCCACAAAAAGAACCTTTAAATTGGCGGTAAACAGAAACCGTGCAAAACGTTTATTGCGCGATTGGATTCGTTTTTGTGAAACAAAATTATGTCCTGATTTGGATTATATTTTTATCGCGCGCCATGGTATCTTGGATGCCACACGTGCCCAGGGGCGAACTGCTTTGAAAAAGGCTTTACACCATATAAAAAAATTAAATGACACAAAAAATGCAAATAATTAATCCAATACGTGGCATTGCGATTGGAATGATTCGTATATATCAATCATGTATATCGCCGTTTATTGGCGCACGTGCGGCATGCCGTTTTATCCCCAGTTGCAGTGAATATACCGCCCAGGCAATAAAAAAATATGGTGTTTTTCGCGGAATAATCATGGGAATACACAGAATATCACGCTGTCGGCCGGGCGGTGGATTTGGATATGACCCGGTCCCTTGACATTGGGTGCGATTGTGGTAAAATTTCAGGCACATTGAAATTTGTAACGAATTTTGATACAAATGTTCATATATAACATAAGGATAAAAAATGTCATTTCGTGCAACCGTTGAATCTATGTCGAAAATAATGGATGAAATGGGGATTACAGAATTGGATTTGGAACGCCAGTTTTTATTCGGTGTTTATCGCAAACATATTCATTTGTCAAAACAACAGGCGGCTGTGGCGGCTATGCCCAGTTTCCCGGTGGCATCCGAATCAAAAAATACTAACAGTGAACCGGCCAATGGCGAAAATACCGTTGGTGGATATGCATTAAAATCACCAATGGTTGGTGTCGCATATCTGGCCCCGGAACCCGGCGCAAAACCGTTTACGTCGGTCGGCGCACAAATCAAGGTTGGCGATACCGTCGCTTTGATAGAGGCAATGAAAACATTTAACCCGATTAAATCTGACAAGGACGGCGTGGTCAAAGAAATATTGGTATCTGATGGACAGGCCGTTGAATTTGATCAACCAATTATCGTTATTGAATAAATCAGCGAAATAAAAATGTCACAAATAAAAAAAGTTTTAATCGCAAATCGTGGTGAAATTGCGCTGCGTATAATACGCGCATGTCGCGATATGGGGATTCGCACGGTTGCGGTTTATTCGACCGTTGATAAAAATGCAATGCATGTGCAATTGGCGGACGAATCTGTATGTATTGGACCCGGCCCGTCCAAGGATTCGTATTTAAATGAATCTGCAATCTTAACGGCTGCATTATTAACAAATGCGGATGCGATTCACCCGGGATACGGTTTCCTATCGGAACGCGCCGATTTCGCACAAAAGGTTGAACAGCACGGATTAATTTGGATTGGCCCGTCGGCCGCCATGATTGAAAAAATGGGGGACAAGGTCAATGCAAAACAAACCGCGATTAAATGCGGATTGCCGGTTGTGCCGGGATCTGATGGTGCGGTTGACACATTGGATGATGCATATGCATGGGCGGAAAAAATCGGATACCCCGTTATGTTAAAGGCCGCGGCCGGTGGTGGTGGGCGCGGGATACGTCCCGTGATGTCACCCGACGAAATGGCCGAGGCATTTCAAATGACCAAGAACGAGGCAAAATCCGGTTTTGGTGACGATACATTATATATGGAAAAATTATTGCTGCACCCACGGCATATTGAATTTCAGGTGTTGGGCGATATGCATGGAAACGTTGTGATTTTCGGTGAACGCGACTGTTCGTTGCAACGCAAAAATCAAAAGGTTATGGAGGAATGCCCCGCCGCAATTTTAACCCAAAAACAACGCGACGATATGATAGAAATTTGTAAAAACGCCGCAAAAAAAATGGGGTATGTAAATGCCGGAACTTTTGAATTCATGTTCGAAGATGGAAAATTCTATTTTCTGGAAATGAATACACGGTTACAGGTGGAACACCCGGTTACTGAAATGGTATATGGTGTGGATTTGGTACGTGAACAGATTCGTATCGCATCCGGGGAAAAATTGGGATATACACAATCAAATGTTGTGCCACATGGGCATGCAATTGAATTTCGCATAAATGCCGAAGATCCGGAAACATTCATTCCAAATCCGGGTAAAATAACACTTTATGCGCCATCGGGCGGTTTGGGGGTACGTGTGGACAGCGCGGTATATACCGGTTACACAATACCACCAACGTATGATTCAATGATTGCAAAATTGATTGTTCACGCACAATCACGACCGGCATGTATAATGCGGGCTTCGCGCGCGTTGGACGAATTTGTTATCGAAGGTGTAAAAACAACGATTCCATTACAACAAAAATTATTACGTAATCGTGATGTAAAAACACTGAATTTTGATAATCATTGGTTGGAATCTTTCTTAAAGTCCGAAACTAAAAAGGCGGCAACCAAACAAAAAAAATCAGATGCCGCAAAAAAGACGGATGAAAAATAATAACAATACTTAGATGTTACCGGGGCATGCAAATAATTTGTGTGCCCCGATATTTTTATTATGTAAAACACACAATAAAAAATTATGGAAATCAGCGCACACGTGATATAATTACCGGGTAAAGAGAGAATGTATATGAAAAAAAATACCACAAAAAAAAGCGACACAAAAATCATTTCAATGAAAAAAATATGTAAAAGTTTTCCATTGGAAATGGGTGGCGAACAACAGGTTTTGTTTGATATAACATTTGATGTAAACCAGGGTGAATTTGTGTCTATTATGGGCCCATCGGGCAGTGGGAAATCCACATGTATGAATATTATTGGGGCATTGGATACACCAACCAGTGGAATATATGAATTATATGGTCGCGATGTGGCACATTTAACCGACGACGAATTGGCGGTTGTGCGCAATGAATACATTGGATTTGTATTTCAACAATTTAATTTATTATCAAAACGCAGTGTGTTGGACAACGTAATGTTACCATTAATGTACCGCGGATTGCCCATGGATGAACGCATTAGTCGCGCGCGCGAAATGTTACATCGCGTTGGTTTGGAAAAATTTGAAACATATCTGCCAACACAATTATCGGGTGGAATGAAACAACGTGTCGCAATTGCACGCGCATTGGCCGGCGATCCAAAATTAATTCTGGCGGATGAACCAACCGGTGCATTGGACAGTAAAATGGGAAATGATATTTTAACGTTTTTGAAAAAATTAAACCAGGAAATGGGCATTACAATTGTAATGATTACACACGAATTTGAAATCGCCCAATATTCTGATCGATTAATACATATATACGACGGACGCATAACGTATGATGGCCGCGTGCCGCGTGATGAACGGGTATTACAAAAATAATAAAAACGGATATTAATATGACTTTTAACGATATATTCAAAGAATCTTGGCTGTCCATCAGTGGAAATAAAATACGGTCGTTTTTGACAGTATTGGGAATTATCATTGGTGTTATGGCGGTGGTGATAATGGTTGCCGTTGGGGAAACTGTGTCAAAGCAAATCAGCGACCAATTTTCGTCACTGGGTACGGGTACAATTATGATACGTGCCGGCGCGGCACAAAGCGCGGGCGTACGCACCGGGAATCGGCAAACATTGACAATCCAGGATGGCGAATTCATTGGTCAATTACCAGATGTCGCCGCATTCAGTCCCGTACAAAATGCCGCTGCCCAGGTTATTTACGGAAATCAAAACTGGGCAACATCCATGGTTGGTGTGTATCCAGGTTATGAGCAAGTGCAAAATCTGGAAATGAAATATGGTACATTTTTCAATCAGTCCGCGGTGCGCAATGGTTCAACGTACGCCATTATCGGCCCCCAGACGGCCGAAGAATTACAAATGCCCGAAAATCCGGTGGGTGAAGTGATTCGTGTGCAAAACATGCCCTTTACCATTATTGGTGTAACCAAGGAACGCGGTGATTCCACCATGGGCAGCCAGGATGACATGATTATAATTCCAATTACGACACTGAAAAAACGTTTGCAGGGCAGTCGTTTTCCAAACTCTGTAAATATGATTACATTAAAATTAAATGAAAATGCCGACAATGCGTTGGCAATTGAACAAATAACCGCGCTGTTGCGTGACCGGCATAAATTGGCGGATGACGATGCCGATGATTTTCAAATTATGGACATGAAACAGGTGATGGAGGCAATGGATACAGTCACCGGATATATGACAATGCTGTTGGTGGCAATTGCGGCTGTATCATTATTGGTGGGTTCAATTGGTATTATGAATATGATGTTGGTTTCGGTTGCCGAACGTACACGCGAAATCGGTATACGCAAGGCAATTGGTGCACGCGAAAAACATATCATCACCCAATTCCTGTCCGAGGCAATATTAATATCCTTTATTGGTTCCATGATTGGACTGGTATTTGGTGTCGGGTTGTCCCAGGGAATCGGCCGTTTTATCATGGGGTACGATGTCCCATTCAGTGCATGGCCGGTGGTTGTATCTGTAACTGTTGCGGTTGTGGTTGGTTTGGCATCGGGTGTTATGCCCGCAATGAAGGCCGCAAAATTAAACCCAATTGACAGTTTACGTTATGAATAAAAATACCGGCATTTGCCGGTGTTTTTATTGCTTTTTATTCCTGCGAAATTCATCCAACGAAACAACACGCCCACGATCGGGAACGGTTCCCGGTTTTTCGTCCAACGGCAATTCCATATCATTATCGGCCATTTGGCCGCCATGTGGATGAAATGACAACATGAAATCCACAGATGGATCCTTGAACTCAACCAATGACGAAAACGGCACACGAATAAAAAATGGCCGCCCATCAAATGTTAACTGGACCCCAAATTCTTTGTCAGACACATGCAGATTGTTATACGAATACTGTAACACAATGGTCATAATGTCCGGATACCGTATACGCAGAAAATCCGGCAATACAACACCCGGCGCACGTGTTTTAAATGTAATATAAAAATGCGTGCCATCCCCCAGTCCATTTACCTGGGCATGAATCAGGGCCTCTTTTACAACTGATTTTAATGCGTTGTCCAATAATGTTTGATAATCTATTTTGCTCATTTTTCCATTCCTGGTGCCAGTATATTATTTATTTCCCCATCCATGCAAGCAACAAATACGGCATCCGATACATCGGCAAAAACATTGGCATCCAAACCGGTCGCCCATACCTGGGCATCGGACGCGCCCAATTCACAAAACAGTCGTGCCCGCGCCGTTGCATCTAAATGGGCGGCGGCCTCGTCCAATAAAATTAATGGGGTGCAATGTATTTTTGTGTGCAATAATTTTGCATGCGCCAATATTAAATCTAATAACATCATTTTTTGTTGGCCGGTACTGGTTAATGCCGCGGGCAAGTTCAGTTTTTTATTAAACACACCAAAATCTGACTTGTGCGGCCCATCAATAACCATTTTGTCGCCAATTAATTCACGTGCATTATGTAAATATTCCAAATAATTACGTTCCACCGTTGCGGCGGGCGCACCATCAATCAGCATTTGTTCCAACATGCCCGTAACAGTAACCCCGCAATCGGCCAAAAAGAAATTTATTTCACCGGCATATCGAATACGCGCGTCGCATACTGACACGGCAATTCCGGCAATTTGTGTATCCAATGCATCCAGCCATTTTTTATCACCACCATTTTTTAATGCAAATGCACGTTCGGACATTAATTTTGACAATCGCGCCCCACGCCCAATATGTGACGCATCAAAACTGGCGGCCAAACGATCAAAAAACGCACGTCGTTCCGATGCGTTGTCTATAAACAGCCTGTCTTCGCGTGGGGTCAACCATACCATACGCATTTGTGCGGCCAAATCCGCCAATGTTGCACTGTCGCCATCAATACGCGCACGGCGATTTGTATCGCCCGATGAAAAATTAACAGAAATTTCCCCGCCATCGGCCAATGTTGCAAATACCGAAAAACCGCCATCGCCGCCAAAACGGGCAATATCAGACATTGCCGCCCCACGCAAACCCCGATCGCCGGATAACATGGATACCGCTTCGAGTATTGCAGTTTTGCCGGCACCATTTGGACCGGTGATAATAACATTATGCCGGCCATGTGTTTGGATTCGGCATGATTTATGATTGCGAAAATCGGTTAATGTAATCGTTTCAATCATAGCCTGATAATACACCGGGCACAGAAAAAAAACAACTGGTTACTCAATGCCACAAAACAAAACGCCACAAGGGCGTTTTATTTTTTGGAGGCCTGGGTCGGAAAGTTCGCATTTTTGCCGCATATATCGGCAAAAACCGTTGCTGGCGCAACTTGACTCACCATTCGTATGGCTTTTTCTGCGCGCAGTGCGCTTGAAAAATCTGACTCATATGCGAACCGGGCCGGTTCGATTGCATCCACATATTTCCAAAAAACAAAACGCCGCAAGGGCGTTTTATTTTTTGGAGGCCTGGGTCGGAATCGAACCGGCATACAAGGATTTGCAGTCCTCTGCATAACCACTCTGCCACCAGGCCAATCTGTATTGTGCAACTATACTAAGCAAAAAAAATTTGTAATTCAACAGAAAAATTGTAATATTATGTGTATAATATAGTAATCTATTATAGAGAGAGTTTGTTTTATGAAAAAAATATTTACTATTTTTATGGCAATGCTGCCGGTTATGGCCTTTGCTGATGAAGATAGTTGCCGCACTATGACAACCGTGCCAGATGGCGAATTAACACTGCAACAGGTTATCGAATTGGGACTGTGCCGGAATCCTGAAACGGCGGCGGCATATTTATCGTTGGAATCGGCGCGTTTTAATAAAAATGCGGGCTATTCACAATATCTGCCGTCGGTCAGCGCGTCTGCATCCGCCAGTTTGCCGTATCGTAACAACGAATTTGCCGATTGGTCATATGGCGCGTCGATTTCTGCATCGTATTTGATATTTGATTTTGGTAAAAGATTATCGGATGTAAATCAATTAATTGACACATGGCGCGCAACCGGGTTCGATTACAGCGAATCAGTACAAAATTATGTTTACAGTGTTATTGGCGCATATTATGCATTGTTGAACGCGAATGCGGACGTTATAACCGCAACCGCCGTACAAAAGGTTTCCCAAACCGCCAAAGATACCGCCGATAAAAAATACAAGGCCGGTGCAGTGGCCAAGGCCGATGTATTAAAGGCCGATGTCACATTGGCCAGCAGTGAATTGGATTTGGAACGCGCAAAAAATAATCGCGAAATTGCCAAGGGCACATTACTGGCAAAATTGGCATTTCCGGCGGACCAGGATATAAAAATTGCCGATATGTCCGCCGAATTTGGCAGTACAGATGAAAACCAAAGCATTGACGAATTAATCGAAATTGCGCGTGAACGGCGGCCTGATTTACTGCGCGCAACGGCAAACAAAGATGCCGCGTGGCACCGCAGAAACAGCACGTTTTTATCAAACCTGCCGACAATTTCCGCCAGTGGCAGTTTGTCATGGAACAATACGCCATCTGATGTGTATAATGCGGGGTCCGAACAGTTAAGCGGCAGCATCGGCATCCGCGCATCCATGCCGATATTTACCGGTTTTTCAAATTTTTACAGCAGTCGCGCCGCCCAGGCAAATTATGAACGCGCAATCGAACAAGAACGCCAAACAATTGATAACGCGATGTTGGACGTGTTCAGCGCGTATCAAAATTATAAAACTGCACAAACCGTGTTAAAACAAACCGAAACTTTATTGGCATCAGCGCGCGAGACAGAAAATGTTACCGCCGGTATGTACAAAGTTGGCAAGGCAACAATGCTGGATTGGCAACAGGCGTTGGCTGACCTGGCCGATGCGCATAAACAAAATAATGCGGCCAAATACGATTTGTTTACCAAACGTGCCGCATTGGCATTGGCAATCGGAGATATCAAAGAGGGATTAATTAAGGACGAGGGAGAAGTAACAGATGAATAAGGAACAAAAACAACCAAAAAAACATAAATTTTGGAATTGGGTGCGTCGTCGCAAATGGTGGATAATATTATTCATTGTTGTTGCCGGGGGATTTTTGTATTTTATGGGCGATGGTGAAAACCAGGGCACCGGATTTGCAACCGCAACCATATCGCGCGGTAATCTGCGCCAGGTTGTGACCGCAACGGGTGAAATTCAACCACTGAACACCATTAAAGTCGGGTCCCAGGTCAGCGGAACCATCGAGGCAATTTACGTCGATTATAATTCCAAGGTGCAAAAGGGCGATGTGTTATTGGAAATTGAACCGTCCGTATTACAGGCATCTGTTGACGAGGCCAAGGCTTCGTTGGTCAGTGCCGAATCACAACGAAACTATGCAAAAAGTGAATATGAACGTAATAAAATTTTATATGATGATGGTTTTATTTCACGTGCCGAATTGGAACAATCACAGACCACATACGAACAGGCCGAACAATCAGTTAAACGTATGCAATCGCAATATGATCGTGCGGTAACAAATTTGGGCTATGCAACGATTACATCACCAGTTGATGGCACTGTTATTTCGCGCCAGGTTGACGTTGGGCAAACCGTTGCGGCATCGTTCCAGACACCTGATTTGTTCGAAATAGCCGAAGATTTGTCGAAAATGCAAATTGAAACCGCCGTGTCCGAGGCCGACATTGGTATGATTACCGAAGGTTTGCCCGTGACATTTACTGTTGATGCCTATCCAACCCAGACGTTCGAGGGCACCGTGCGCCAGGTTCGTTTGTCGCCAACAATTACATCAAACGTTGTGGTGTATACCGTGGTCATAGACGTGGATAATTCTGATTTGCGTCTGAAACCGGGCATGACCGCATTCGTGACGATTTTGATTTCCGAAAAAACCGATGTGTGGAAGGTGCAAAATTCCGCATTAATACTGCGCAATTTTGACGGTATTGTGGATGATGCGGGTGATGCCACACCGTCCGATCATTTGGCGATTCAGCGCATGGTTGATGGCGCGCAAACCGTTTTATTGGTGCCATACGAAAAAGGATTGGTCACAGCAACCGAGACCGAGATTATTTCCGACCAAATCCAGGATGGCGACAGAATTATATTTGGCCGATATGGGTTGGCATCAACCGGGTCCGCCCGAATGGGACCACCACGATAAAAACGGGGGCGTGCCCCCGTTTTTTTACAATATATGTTTATATAATTTTGCGCATATTTCGGATTTTGTTTTTCGGTTTTGCGCCCATTATAAAAATAAAAACCACCAAAATTTAGGTGATTGGAAAATTCTGACAATTGTCAAGGATGCGACTTTTATTCAATATATTCAAGTTCCGCCAACCAGTATTGGGGTTTTTCAGCGACAGAATACCTGCCACGGAAATTATTATAGCCAGTGCAAAATAATATTGCAATCTGAAATTTGTTTGGTATAATTTTTGGGCTTTAGTAATGGTTTCGGGTGGTTAGCTCAGTTGGTTAGAGCGTTACGTTGACATCGTAAAGGTCGTTGGTTCGAGTCCAATACCACCCACCACCCTTCGCCAAGGCTTCGGGTGGCAAGCCACCCATGCACAGGGCTCTTTGGGCGCAAGCCACACGGCGTAATAAAAAAATAAAGTTATGAAAAAAATGATGCGAATGTATAAATAATCTTGATAAAAATTCTGACGGGATTCATGGGTGCCCGTTGGGCACCTATATATTTTTACAAAAGGGCATAAAATGACAACCAATAATAAAAAACAAAAATATTTAATTACATCCGCATTACCGTATGTGAATGGTGAATTACACCTGGGGCATTTGGTGGGATGTTGGTTGCCGTCCGATGTATATGCACGTTTTTGCCGTGCACGCGGGCGCGATGTATTATATGTATGTGGCGCAGACGAACATGGTACCCCCGCCATGGTCGGCGCAATAAAAGAAAATATGCCCATTTTGGAATACACCAATAAATATTATGAAAAGCATCTGCGCGCGGTGCGTGATTTCGAATTATCATTTGACCTGTATGGCCGCACACATACCCAATTACAAGAAAAATTGGTCCAGGATTTATTTACACGTCTGGACACGTTGGGATTAATTGATGAACGTGAAACTTTACAGCCATTTTCGGTCGATGATAATATGTTTTTGGCCGACCGACAAATCGAGGGGACTTGCCCGAAATGCGGTTATGAAAACGCACGTGGCGACCAATGCGATAAATGTGGCGCAACGTACGAGGCCGAAGAATTATTAAACCCACGCAGCACAATTTCTGGCAGTACAAATATCGAACTGCGCCCGACAAAAAATTTATTCTTTTTGGCGGCCAAGGCGCAAAAACTGTGGGACGATTGGTTAAAGACTCATTCAGATGGCTGGTCGAAAACCGCAAAAAGTATCGCGTACGGATGGCAAAAAACAGGTTTGTTGGATTATTCCATTACGCGTGATTTATCATGGGGCGTGCCGGTAAATAAACCCGGATATGAAAACAAAGTATTCTATGTATGGTTTGATGCACCGTGGGGCTATGTTTCTATATCCCAGGCCGCAACCGATGACTGGGCATCATGGTGGAAAAATGATGACACGCACTATGCACAATTTATGGGCAAAGATAACGTGAAATTCCACGCCGTTTTATTCCCAGAACAACAATTGGCGTTGGCGGATAATTGGAAAACTGTCGATCAATTAAAGGCCATGAATTTCCTGAATTTCGAAGGTGGCAAGTTTTCCAAATCACAAAATCGCGGTGTGTTTTTGGATGATGCGATTTTAATCGCGCCGGCGGACGCGTGGCGATATGCACTGATGGCATCGGCACCGGAAACGGATGATACTAATTTCACTTTCGAACGTTTTGCAGATATTGTGAACAAAGATTTGAACGGTATGTTGGGCAATTTTGTATCGCGCGTTTGCAAATTAACAAACAAAAACTTTGGCGATACTGTGCCAAACGCCGGTGCGCGCGATGCGGCATTGGCAAAACAAATAAACGAAAAATTGCGCGAATTGACCGATGCGCTGGATGCGTGCGAATTTCGCGCGGCAATTGTTGCGCTGCGCACATTATACGCAATTGGTAACGAATATATGACCGTACGTGAACCGTGGACATTGGTCAAGGGTGGCGATATGAATGCGGCGGGCGCGGTGCTGAATCAATGTTTTCAACTGATTGATTTGTATGCGCGTGTATCTGCGCCGTTTATACCAAATGCGGCCGATAAAATTCGCGCCGTATTTGCAGATTCGGATTTGGATTTATCTTGGCCGGACGAATATGCGCCGCGTGTGGCCGATGGCACGCGCTTTGTTGTGCCGGAAAATCTGTTTTCGCGGATTGATGACGAAACAGTTACGGCATTAATACAAAAATATGCACCAAAATCTGATGACGTGCCTAAACCAATCACGGCAAAAATAGTGGATGTCAAAGCGCACCCGACGCGCGATGATTTGCATATACTGACCGTTGATGATGGCGAACATCATGATTTGCAAATTGTGTGTGGTGCGTCAAATGTACGTGTTGGTTTGGTTAGTGTTTTGGCACCAGTTGGCGCAAAATTGCCCGGCGCAAAAAAGCCAATGGTCCAACGTACGGTGGCGGGTGTTGAATCATTCGGTATGTTATGCAGTGCGGCAGAGGTTGGCGTTGGCGACGATGATAAAAATATCATCGAATTGCCGGCAGATACAAAAATTGGCGTGGCATATAATAACAAATGAAACTGGTTTTAATGTCTTGCTGTGCGCCGTGCAGTGCGGGCGCGATAAAACAACTGGCCGACGGGCAAATCCCGGGGGTTGATGATTTTATTGTGTTATTTTTTAACCCAAATATTTTTCCGGCCGCCGAATATGATAAGCGATTGGCCGAACAAATACGGTATTGTGAAAAACTGGGCGTGAAATACGCCATTGGCGAATATGACCATGCGGCATGGCGCGATGCGGTGCGCGGAATGGAGGATGCACCCGAACGCGGCGTGCGGTGCAGTGCGTGTTTCAAATTCAGATTTGAATATGCGCGCCGGTGGGCGGCCGAACACGGGTATGATGCGGTTACATCTGTATTTGGTGTATCACGCCACAAAGACCAATCCCAGGTGGACAGGGCAGGGTATGATGTATTTCCCCACCCCCCGTCATCGCAGGCGATGACACCCCCCGCCCCAAATGCCTGGGGCGGTGGGCATTCTGACGCGACACAGAATGTGACGCGACGGGGGGTGGAAAATATTCAATACATCCCCATTAATTGGGACGAGGCCTTGCGGTGCGAGATAAATCGCGCATCTGATTTTTATCGGCAAAAATACTGTGGATGCGAATTTTCCATGCGACATGATACGAATGCAACTCAAAACACTGAAAAAATTATGGTTGTCAGATAATATTTGCGCACGGCGTATTTCAATTCTATAATTATTCCAATTGATAAAAGGAGTATGCATGTCATCTGTATTCGATTCATCTGTGCTGGTTTTCCCGGGCCAGGGTTCCCAGGCCGTTGGTATGGGCCGTGATTTATACGATAATAATCCGGACGCACGCGCCGTATTTGACGAGGTTGACGATGCGTTAAATCAAAAACTGTCGGATATAATCTTTAATGGTCCGATGGACGAATTGACATTAACTACCAATGTGCAGCCCGCAATTATGGCCGTATCTATTGCCATGTTGCGTGCATCGGGCATTGAATTAACAAAATATGTTGCGGGCCATTCGTTGGGCGAATACACCGCATTATGTGCGGCGGGCGCATTGTCGGTTGGCGATACGGCGCGTCTGTTGCGGTTGCGTGGGGACGCAATGCAACGTGCGGTTCCGATTGGCGCGGGACTGACCGCCGTTATATTGGGATTGGATATTGAAAAAGTTCGCGAAATTTGTGCACAAACAGATTGCGATGTTGCAAACGATAATTCACCGGGCCAGGTTGTGGTATCTGGCGCGCGCGATGTGGTGGAAAAAACATTGGAACAGGCCAAAGCGGCGGGCGCAAAACGCGCAATGCCGTTGGCGTTATCGGTGCCGGTGCATTGTCGGATTCAGGCACCCGCCGCGGAAGAGATGCGCGCCGCATTGGAAAAAATCGAAATTAAAACGCCAAATGCAATTTTGATTTCTAATAAAACAGCTGCCCCCATGACCGACCCGGCCGAGATAAAAGAAGCATTGGTATATCAGATTACGCATGGTGTACGTTGGCGTGAATCTGTGCTGAAAATGCACGAATTAGGAATCACCGAAACAATCGAGGTTGGACCCGGTGCGGTGTTAACTGGATTGACCACACGTATTTGTTCGGAAATGACATCAAAAAAATTGGAGATATAAAATGTTTAATTTAAATGGCAAAGTTGCTTTAATTACTGGTGCAACCGGTGGTATTGGTGGCGCAATTGCACAACAGATGAAAAATGCCGGCGCAACGGTTGTTGTGTCTGGGCGCAGCATGGATAAATTGGATGCTCAATTTGATAATTCATACATAAAAATTCCAATTGATTTGGCATCCGATGGCGGTGCAATTGATTTGGTTGCGTCTGCTGTTAATACGGCCGGTAAAATCGATATTGTTGTTAATAATGCCGGTATTACCAAAGATACTTTATTAATGCGCATGACGGATGATCAATTTGATGATGTTATTAATACTAATCTGCGGTCGTGTTTTAAAATGTGTCGTGCAGTTATTATGCCAATGATGAAACAACGCAGTGGTCGTATTATAAACATGGCATCCATTATTGGCGCAATTGGCGGCCCAGGGCAGGCGAACTATGCCGCATCCAAGGGCGGAATGATTGCCATGACAAAATCCATCGCGGCCGAGGTTGGATCACGCGGCATCACCGCAAACTGTATTGCGCCGGGATTTATTAAAACACCAATGACCGACGTTTTATCTGATGATTTGAAAAAATCATATCTGGCACAAATACCGGCGGGTCGATTTGGCGAACCGAATGATATTGCGGCAGCCTGTGTATTTTTGGCATCAGACGAAGCATCATATATCAATGGCCAGGTATTACACATTAACGGCGGTATGGGACGTTTTTAATAAATGAAATCATTTGATGTAATTGTTATTGGGGGCGGACACGCCGGGGTTGAGGCGGCAACCGCCGCCGCCCGGCGCGGGGCGCGCACGCTGTTGATGACCCAAAGTGAATATGATTTGGGTGCAATGTCGTGTAACCCGAGTATAGGCGGCCCTGGTAAATCACAAATGGTTGCGGAAATAGACGCACTGGGCGGTGTTATGGGCGCGGCGGCCGACGTGGCTGGAATTCATTTTCGCACCCTGAACGCATCACACGGTGCGGCGACCCAGGCATTGCGTGCGCAAATTGACCGCGCATTATATCACGATGAAATAGTGCGAATATTGAAAAACTATCCGAATTTAACGGTTCGGTTTGATGTTGTAAAATCACTGGATATAGCGAAAAAGGCCGTCAACGGCGAATACACCGCGCGCGCGATTGTTTTAACCACGGGGACGTTTTTACGTGGACTGGTTACACGCGGGGGCGAAAAAATTTCATCTGGCCGAATTACTGACGATGGACAATACCAGGCGGCGGACAGCAATATTTCCGGCATACTGGCGGCGGCTGGATTTAATCTGATGCGATTAAAAACAGGAACCCCCGCCCGCATCGATAAATCGTCCATTGATTATTCTGTATGCGAAGTGCAACCCGGTGACACGCCACACGATTGGTTCAGTGCACCCAATCCGAACAATAACTATGACGCGGTATGTTATATAACCCATACAACACAAAAAACGCACGATTTAATTCGTGAAAATATCGCATCAGCCCCGATGTATAATGGTGATATTCGTGGCACGGGCCCGCGATACTGCCCCAGTATCGAAGACAAGGTTATGCGTTTCCCTGAACACACGTCGCATCACGTATTCCTGGAACCCGAGGGGATAAACAGCAATCTGATTTATCCGAACGGTATTTCAACCAGTTTTGGCACAGATGTCCAGGACATATGGATTCGCACAATTCCAGGATTGGAAAACGCACGCGTGGCGCGTTACGGATATGCAATAGAATATGACGCAATTGACGCGCGCGCACTGCGCGACACGTTGGAGTCCAAGGATATCCCCGGCCTGTTTTTTGCCGGACAAATAAACGGCACATCCGGATACGAAGAGGCCGCCGCCCAGGGCATAGTCGCGGGCGCAAATGCCGCCGCGCGCGCATTGGGACTGGGGACACTGAATCTGGACAGAACGAACGCAATGATTGGTGTTATGATTGATGATATTACAACACTGGGCGTTGACGAACCGTACAGAATGTTCACATCCCGCGCGGAATATCGCCTGTCACTGCGTGCGGATAATGCGATTGCGCGACTGGGGGATATGGGCGTGAGTTTGGGTTTAATCAGTGCGGACGCGCGTGACACAAAATACGCATACCGCGGCGATAAAATATGCGAAAACGATAAATTCTATGCCGGGTATATACAGCGCAACGAACGCGAAATCGCCGCATACAAACGGGACGCGGAATTAAAAATACCCGCCAATTTCGAATACCGGGGGTTACCGGGTCTGACCAATGAATTGGTGGAAAAATTAACCGCCACGCGACCGGAAAATATCGCCGACCTGGGGCGCATCCCGGGCATGACACCGGCGGGCATTATGGTTGTATTGCGTAAAATTAAATGTGGAAATTCATAAAAAACACCGGCATTTGCCGGTGTTTTTTATTATTAAAATCTGTACCCTAATCCGGTCGTTAAACCGAATCCAGATGCACTAATATCCGCATCATACCCATATACATCAAACCGAACAGATACGGACTTATCACAGTCCCGAAACCACAACATGTGGATTCTGGGTTTATTATGCAGGAAAAAATCCACAAATACAAATAGTTGTATATCTATATATTACATCTATACGCATACATAAGTTATATATCAACAAGATTGAAATCCCACGAATTTAATACTGGAAATCCGCAAAAACATATATTAATATATGCGCGTGCGCCGGTTTAGCTCAGCTGGTAGAGCATCTCATTCGTAATGAGGGGGTCGTAGGTTCAAGTCCTATAACCGGCACCAGAAAAAATGCAATAAAAAAAGCCGGCTTTTACCGGCCTTTTTGATGTTTTTTTTATTTCGATTTTTGACCCATTTCGGCCATAATTTGTTCCAATCTGTCTTGTAACCTTTTCGGATTTACATTCACAGAAAACAAAAAATCACGCGCATCATCCGACAATAAGTCTATTTCTGAAAACACTATTTTTAATACAGGATATGGATTTAGACTGGATTTATATTTATTCATCGGAATGCCATATTTAGCAAACGTATATTGACATACATCTGTGAATTTTTCATCCAATGGTATATAGTATACCGCGCGCTGACCTGTACGGTCTGTTACGGTCTTTGTTTCCTTGATTAAACGCGTTAATAATTCAGAATCCAATTTTCTGGTCGCATTTTTTATATCGTTTACTTTTGCCATAAGTTCCTTCTTAAGATTATATATCTGTAATTATATCATATACGGCGCACTTATAAAAAGTATTTGTTGATTTTATGCGAAATACAGTGTATAAATATTTCCATAATGAATATTGTAACAATAATTATTATAAAATAAACTGGCACCGCGCTTCTGCACGTGGCTGGGGCGCATACGCGCCTGTTTTTTTATAATCGCACAAAGGAGCACATAAAAAATGGCATATACAAAAACAGACCCCAAGGCAGACTTCCCCGCGTTGGAACGTGAAATGTTGGAATTTTGGCGCAGTAATGACATTTTTCATAAATCTTTGAATAAAACAAAAATGGGGCATCCGTTTTCGTTCTATGACGGGCCACCGTTTGGTAATGGTTTGCCGCACTGGGGGCATTTGGGTGTTTCCGCCGTCAAAGATATGGTGGGGCGTTACCAGACTATGCGCGGTCGCCATGTTGTGCGCGAACTGGGGTGGGATTGCCATGGTTTGCCGGCCGAAAATTCGGTTGAAAAAAAACAAGGTAAACAAGCAAAAGATCTTGTTGCAGAACAGGGTATTAATGCATTCTGTGATATGTGCCGCACAGACGTTTTGACATATACCCATGAATGGGAACGCTTTATCGAACGCATAGGTCGCTGGGTTGATGTTGGCGATGGTTACGGGTATAAAACCATGGATAAAAATTACATGGAATCCGTTATGTGGGCGATAAAGGAACTTTATAACAAAGGTCTGTTGTACAAGGATTATCGTGTAAATCCATATGATTGGAAATTGGGGACTGTGTTATCTAATTCCGAGGCATCAAGCGAATACATGGACGTTGTTGATGATGCTGTTACAGTTTGGTTTGAATTGGAAACGGGTGACCGCGTGCTGGCATGGACAACAACGCCATGGACATTGCCGGCAAATTCTGCGCTGGCGGTAAATCCAAATATGAAATATCTGCGTATGCGTGATGCCGACGGGGCGGTATATATAATCGCAGAATCGCGACTGGCCGCGTATGCAAAACAATTCGAAAATGCCGAGAAAATTGGTGAATTAACGGGAACAGAACTGGTCGGGAAAAAATACACGCCATTGTTTGATTATTATGTGGGCGCGTCTGATTTGTTATACAAAATCATACCGGCAGATTATGTATCGGACGCGGACGGCACCGGAATCGTGCACATAGCACCCGCATACGGCGAAGATGACTTTTGGGCGGCGAAAAATATCGACCCAAAATTTCCGATTTTGTTAAACGTTGATGATTATGGAAACTTTACCAGTGAGGTTAAGGACTGGGCCGGTGAAAATATTTTTGAAGCCAACCCTAAAATTATTCAACACCTGCGTGAAAACGGTCACCTGGTAAAGAAAGAACAATACAAACATTCGTATCCATTTGGCCCGCGCAGCAAAGAAAAGTTGATTTATCGCGCAACGGATTCATGGTATATCGATGTACCGAAAATCCGCGAAAAATTGATTGCAAATAATAACAAAGTTCATTGGACTTCGGCCGGCGAACGTTTCCGCACATGGATAGAAGGCGCGCGCCCGTGGTCTGTGTCACGTAATCGTTTTTGGGGAACGCCACTGCCGATATGGGAAAAAGACGGCGAATATAAAGTATTTGGTTCTGTTGCGGAAATAGAAGATTTCTTTGGCGAAAGGGTAGATGACCTGCATCGGCCAACATTGGATAAATTAACCAAAGACGGATGGACGCGCATCACGGACGTTTTGGATTGTTGGGTGGAATCTGGGTCTATGCCGTGGGCATCGCTGCACTATCCATTCGAAAACGCCGATAAATTTGCCGCGACTTTCCCAGCCGATTATATTATCGAAGGTCAAGATCAAACACGTGGTTGGTTCTATTCGTTGATGGTTTTGGCAACTGCATTGTTTGATAAACCGGCGTTTAAAACGGTTTCTGCAAATGGTATGGTGGTTGATGAAAACAAGAAAAAGTTATCTAAATCATTGGGGAATTTTGCAGACCCGTCCGAACAAATAGAAAAATGCGGCGCAGATGCAATCCGTCTGTTTATACTGGGGTCGAATTTTATGAAGGCGGAACCAGTACCAGTTGATAAAGAAGGAAAAGTTTTTGCCGAATCAACAAAGAATATTTTAACCCCGCTGTGGAACGCGTATCATTTCTTTACGCTGTATGCGAATGCAGGCAATATTACCGCACGTGAAAATTCTGTGGGCAATAGTGCACTGGATAAATATATCGTTGCAGAATTAAATGAATTAATTTCTGTGGTGGGTGGTGCGTTGGATGAATACAAACCTGATGCGGCCATCAAAGAATTTGTGCGATTTTTGGATGTATTAAACAATTGGTACATTCGCCGTGGGCGCGTGCGTTTCTGGGACGAAGACCAGGATGCGTTTGATACATTGTATCATGTATTAACAAATTTATGTCGCGCGTTGGCACCGTTTGCGCCGTTTATTTCTGATTATATTTATCGTAATTTAACCGGCGCGGAAAGTGTGCATTTGCAATCTTTCCCGGTTGCGGCGGATTATGATAAGCAAATCGTGTCTGACATGCGGCGTGTGCAAGCGGTGGTATCAGTTGGAAAACAATTACGCGAACAATATAAACTGCGTAACCGTTTGCCATTGGCCAAAATGACCGTTGCGGGTGCCGATTTATCGGAATATGCCGATATTATTCGTGATGAATTAAATGTAAAATCTGTGGAATTCACGGACAGTTACAATGATGTCGCAGATGCGTTCGTATATCTGATTACACCAAAGATTGGTGCACGTTTGGGCGGTGCATTGCGTGAAATTATACCGGCCGTAAAGCGTGGCGAATATACGATTTCGGGCGATACGTTGAATGTGGGTGAATATACATTGAACGCGGATGAATTTGAAAATCGTTTAACTGTGCGCGACAATGTTACAGGTGCGGCATTGCCAGATAACACGGCGGTCGTTGTTCTGGATACGGAAATCAATTCTGAATTGGTGGCCGAAGGTCTGGCAAACGATGCATTGCGCTTTATCCAAGATACACGTAAAGAAATTGGGTTGGATGTATCAGACAGGATTAATATGACATACAGCGCATCACCGGCCCTGGGTGCCGCCATCGAACAACACCGCGACCGCATTATGCGCGATGCTTTGATAAAAAATATGTCACAAAGTGAAAATGGTATGTACAACAAAGAAATAGAAGGGTATAATATATCTATATCAATTGAAAAAGCATAAAGGGGGAAATTATGCATATGCATAAATCTGTACATTGGATTTTTTGGATTGTTGGAATTATTGTTGTATTCTTTGCCGGGTTTTATGTCGGCACGTTGGATGCACATGAACGTGATGTAATAATTACTTCGCAATGCGCCGGTATCACAATGGAACAAAGTGTTTCGGCAAATTTCGAAAGCATCGACGGACAAATAATCCGCAACGAAAAACAGGAATCAGAAATCTATACAACACGTTGTATGTGCTTTGCATCCGATGCAATGCGTCAAAATGTATGGGTTGACACCATTGAAATTGCCGGCAACAGCGAGGATACCGTGCGCACCGAATGTGCCAATAATTGCCAGGCACTGTGCCAGGAACGCTTGGCCGGTTTTACATTTATGGAATAAAATTGACACCTGAAATATATTTTTCACATGTTCCGACCGTAATAAACATGAATATACGGTCGGAATTATACAGTGTAAACGAATTTACGTTTGCAGTTGCGGTAATATTGTCGGCCCAGGCAACTGATAAAAAAGTAAACGAGGTTACCCCCGCGTTATTTAGTGTTGCACCGTCGCCTGCAAAAATGATTGCTTTGGGCGAAGATGGGTTAAAATCACATATTCGTGTTTTATCTTTCTTTAATAACAAGGCAAAAAGTATAATGGGCTTGGCCACGGCATTAATGAATGATGCGGGTGGGGCGGATGATAATTATAAATTTCCAAAAAAATATCATAATCGTGACACATTAATGAAATTGCCGGGAATCGGTCAAAAAACAGCAAATGTTATTATGAACGTGTTATGGGGCGCGCCAAACATTGGTGTGGATACTCATGTTTTCCGCAATGCACACAGATATGGTTGGGTTGATGCAAATGCAAATACACCGGAAAAAGTCGAAGAAGAATTATTAAAAATAATTCCAAAAAAATATCATTCAATTGTAAATCATGTAATGGTTTTACACGGTCGGTATATTTGTCGTGCACTGCGCCCAAAATGTAATGAATGCCCGGTGGCGCGGTGGTGTAATGCCCCGGATAAAATAATATAAAAACACCGGCATATGCCGGTGTTTTTTTTTATTTGTCGCGAATTTGCGCGTTACATTTTTTTTCAACATTTGCAATTACCGCAGATTGCAGTTTTTGCAAATCATCATCCGACATTTTTTCGTTCGGTGTAATTGTTATTGTAAATGCAATTGATTTTTTACCGTTATCCATTGCATATGAATCAAAAACAATAACATCCGATATACGTGTATCTGCGCCACGCGCCGCGTTTGTTAAGTTTTCGGCCGGTGTTTCGGCATCAACAATAAACGCAAAATCGCGTGTTATTGGTTGAAATTCTGATAATTCCGGTTCGTGCACATACGCGCGCGCAGGCAGATTTTCAACATTATCCACAATGGCGATATTTACGCGCGTTTTTATTTTTAATGCATGCGCAACCATTGGTGATAATTCACCAAATTCGGCAATTTTATTTTTGCCCTGCATCACGGCACCATATCTGAACGGATGCACCCAACGTGGCGGATTTTGCGATGACACGGTAAAATTACGCCCATGCATTAACGCAATTATATCAGATTTTACATCATAAATATCACATGTGCGATTTCGATGCGTCCAATGCCGCGGGGCGGTTTCACCACAACGCACAATACAAATTTGCGTATGTTGTGCACCTGGGGCGGCAGCATCAAACACGGTCCCCAGTTCAAACATATTCAAATTTGGATAACCACGATGTTCGTTTTCGGCGACGAATCCCAATATGTTTCCTAATAAATTATTACGCGCGGTATCCATATCTTTGACAATAGGATTGGCGATTTTTATTATTTCTTTGTCTGATAAAATTGTTTCAATTTTTGAATTACCAAATCCGAATGATTTAGCCTCGTTCAAACCGCGCGCCGCCAAATCATGTTTTATTTCAATATAGTAATCATGATGTGGGGCACTGTCACATGGTTTATGCACCGCGACACGCGCAATATTGTCATAACCATATATTCTGATTAATTCAGAAACTATATTTTCCGGTATCACAACATCAACACGCGCCGCACGCGGTGTAATGCGCCACCGACCACCACGTTCAACAACATGGAATCCCAAATTTTCCAATATTTCACGTTGACGTGCGGAATCCATATCAATTCCTGTTTTATGTGAAAATAATTCAGGATTGTATTCAATTTCGTGGACATTGTCTGGTATTTTTCCTGCAATCATTGTACCGACAATCGTGCCACCACATGCATCCATTATAATATTTGCCGCACGCGCCAGCGCAATCCCGGTTATTGTTGGGTCAATTCCACGTTCATAACGATATGATGAATCCGTTGACAATCCCAAACGTTTCGAAGTTTTACGTACAGATACAGGATTAAAATATGCACTTTCCAAAATGATATTTTTTGTTTTATCGGTTGTCATCGCACGTGCGCCACCAATTACCCCCGCCAATGCCAATATACCCGCATCATCGGCAATTACCATGTCTGTTTCGCATAAATCGTGTGTATTCCCGAATAAATCTGTAAATTGTTCACCAGATTTGGCCATGCGCACGGTTATATCACCATGAACAGCATCCGCATCAAAACAATGCATCGGCTGCCCAATATCATAACATACGTAATTTGTTGCATCCACAGGTGCATTTTTCGGATTGATTCCAATCGCCGCCAAACGCGTTTTTATTTTTGCATCACTGGCAGATACGGTTATGTTATGAATTTCGCAAAACTGATAAACCGGACATTTATCAGTTTCAATATGTACGGCGCGTTTTGATTTTACCGGCGATAATATTTCGTCATTTGGTGTTATATACTTTCCCGCACCACATGCGGCCAAATCACGTGCAATACCACGCACAGCCAAATAATCGGGGCGATTTGGCGTAATTCCTGCATCAAATACAATCGCGGCATTTATAACCGGGCTGCCAATTTTTGTATCCGGTGCCAATTCAATTATTCCACTGTGGTCATCGCCAATACCCAATTCACGCGCACTGCACATCATGCCATTTGACATTACACCACGTAATTTTCCGGCACGGATTTCATGCCCGTCGATTACACAACCGGGCAATGCCAATGCAGATATTAACCCGACACGGGCATTTGGCGCACCGCATACAACCTGGCGCAATTGACCAGTGCCATCATCGACCATCAATATATGCAAATGATCACTGTCCGGCACGGGTGTGCATTCAACAATTTTTGCCGCAATTGGGGAAATTGGAATTATTAAATCTTCGACCTCCAACCCGGTGCGTGTTAATATCTCTGCAATTTCAGTGGCCGATGCATTTGTTTCCAAATAGTCTGTTAACCAATCATATGTCCATTTCATTTTTTGCCCCCGTAATTAAAAACCTGTTGCACGCAGCCAGCGCACATCACCATCATAAAATTGGCGTATGTCGTTCAGGCCATATTTTAACATTGCCAAACGGTCCCACCCAAAGCCAAAGGCGAATCCCTGGTATTCATCCGGATTAATATTGCAATTACGCAAAACATTCGGATGTACCATACCTGCGCCCATAATTTCCAACCATTTATTATCACGCCACATCATATCAATTTCTATGCTGGGTTCTGTAAATGGGAAATAAGACGGCCGAATACGTAATTTAATATCATCCATTTCAAAAAACCGTTTCAAAAATTCGCGCACGTCCGCAATTAAATCAGACATTGTAATATTTTTATCTATATACAATCCTTCGATTTGATGAAACATAGGGCTGTGTGTCGCGTCCATTTCTTTGCGGTATGTGGCACCAATGCCAAACATTTTTATTGGCGCACCTGTTTTTTCCATACTGCGGATTTGAATGGCGGATGTTTGCGTTCGCATAACATTGCCGTTTTCCAAGAAAAACGAGTCTTGCATATCGCGGGCAGGGTGATATTCCGGGGTATTTAATGCAGTAAAATTATGCCAGTCATCTTCGATTTCGGGACCGGTCCACATTTCATATCCGAACGATTCCAATATTATCGCGATATCTGATAAAGACTGGGTCAATGGATGTATTGTTCCGCGATTTTCCGGCAATGGGTTTAATGACACGTCCAAACGTTGGGATTCCAATGCCGCCATCATAACTGCGGTTTCTATTTCCGCCTGGCGCGTTTTAAACAATTCGCGCAATTCCATATTT
The DNA here is from genome assembly GCA_944389595.1 of uncultured Alphaproteobacteria bacterium. Lineage (GTDB taxonomy): Bacteria > Pseudomonadota > Alphaproteobacteria > Rs-D84 > Rs-D84 > Enterousia. Next base: position 40,021 of record CALXMY010000002.1, read on the forward strand.
TCACGGTTAAGTGCGGCACGTGCATCATTATCCAAATCTTTCATTTGTTTTAATTTTGCGGTCATAGTCCCGTTTTTACCGAATACCTCTGCGTACAGTGCCTGTAATTCCGCCAATGTTTTTATATTTTTTATTTTTTCCTGCATAACATAAACCCCATGTTCAAAAATAAAAAGCCGTCCCATGACGGCTTTATCATACAAAATAATATACCAACCGCCAAGGCCTTATTTAGCATCCGCGGTGATAAATCGTTTTGCCATATCAACCAATTTCGTGAAATTGGCATCGCCGGCATACGCCATTTCGGCCAAAACCTTGCGATCCAGGGCAATGCCCGCCTTTTTCAAACCATTCATGAATTGGCTGTATGTCATGCCATTTGCACGTACGGCGGCATTAATACGAACAATCCACAAACCGCGAAATTCACGTTTTTTCACGCGACGATCACGATATGCATACTGTCCGGCCTTTTCCGTTTTTTCACGTGCGGCACGATATGTTGAATGATGACGGCCCAAATACCCCTTGGCACGCGCCAATATTTTATTATGTTTTTGTTTTACGGTTGTTCCGCGTTTAACCCTTGCCATAATTTGCCCCCTTTAATTATTTCAAACCATATGGGGCCAAGATTTTTGCCTGTCCCGTCATGTTATCATTTAAATATTGCGGTTTTGATCCAGCGTTATTTGCGCGTTTGGATTTATTACGCAACAGTTTTTTATGGGCATTTCTGGCCACACGGATTTTACCCGTTGCGGTCATTGACGCACGCTTTTTCAAATATGATTTTGTTTTTAATTTTGGCATTTTTTAACCTCTTGATTTAACCTGATGGCAATGCCATTTGCCATTTTGGTTTATGTAACACGGGGCATATTTTGACATAATTAAATGAAAAATCAAGTTTTTATTGAATATCTGTATTTTAGCGTCTAAACTTAATGTCCGATGAACCCGAATAAAGCATCTTCCAGATTGCGCACAATCATAAAATCCGCCGCGGCCGCGGCGGTGTTGCCCGTATTATTTATATATATAATGATTGCAAAGCCTGATTATGTGATAATGAACGGGCTGGCACATATTGTGTTACCGGTGGCAAACTGGGTTGGGGATGTTATTACATGGCCCGTGCGCGCAATTGGGGCCGCAATTGATAATGTGCGCGAATTGTCAAATTTACGCACAGAAAACGAAGAATTACGTGTGCGTTTGGACGATGCATTGCGGAATAAAAACGCATGCGATGTTGCAATGGCTGAAAATCAAAAATTATCGCATGAATTAGATATTGTTCAAAACAGTGTGCGTGGCGCGGTTGTGGCGGATGTAACATATGACAATACCGCATTCCATCACAGTACATTTTTTATAAACAAGGGCATTCGGCACGGTTTGGACGTTGGAATGGTTGTTGTATCAACCGATGGGATGTTGGTTGGGGTTATAACTGATGTTGCGGGGCATTTTTCACGCGTACGCGCATTAACTGATTCAAATACAAATATTGCCGTACGTATCGCGGGTTCCGAAGTATATGCGTTTTTACGCGGTAACGGTTCGGATACACCAACAATTGGTTTGTTCAGTGACCCGGAATTTCAACCGTCGGTCGGAATAAAGTTAATAACCAGTAATATCAGCGGGGTTTTACCCAATGGTATTATCGTTGGTGAAACAATTAATGAAACAGATGTAAAAATTCGACAGCCGGATACTTTATCACGTGTGATTGTTTTACAATTTGACGCGCAAAACGAATATAATTAATAAAATGAATGGTAAACTGATAAAATTTTTACGCGACGCGTTTCCGTTTATTGCCGTAATTGTATTATGGCGGTTGTCCGTGGCGTTTTGGAATCCGGCCGGCATATTGGCAATTATACCAATATTTTATTGTTCGTTTGTGCGGCCGGTGCCGTGGTTTACGCCATTTGCGATATTATTTTGTTTCCTAATCGATTATCGGTTTGACACATTGGTTTATTGGACGGCAATGTATTGTGTGTTTTACGCAATAAACGGTTTTCAAACATATTTTGATTTAACACGTGTTGATAAAAATGCACTGTATGTTTTTATGGTATTTTTCGGTGTATGCACATTTATTCTGGTACTTGTTGGAATGAATGTTTCCAATCTGATGCGGGCGGGGTGGTTATTTGCATGGACATCAACATTATATGTACCGATAACCGCACTTATCAAAAAGGTATATGATGATAGATAAGGAAGTTGCACGCACTTTTGACCGACGCAGCGCACTGTTTTTAACAGCGGGTGCAATTTTGACATCTGCGCTGGTTTTACGCATGTTGCAAATGCAACTGTTTGACTATCGGGAATATACAAAAAAAAGCGAAAACAATTCATTCAGAATACAAATTAATATGCCCGAACGCGGAAAAATTTTATCGTCTGCGGGGACCCCGATTTCGCGCGATACAAAAACATATCGCATATACATTGTTCCCGAAGAAACCAAGGACATAGATGCTGTTATTTCTGTTGTTGCAACGGAATTAAAATTAAATAAAAAACGCATAAACAAAATATATGCACGCATAAAAAAGCAGGCTAAATTTCAACCGGTGTTGGTCAGCGAAAATTCAAATTGGGCGGAATTGGCCGCATTACAGGCAAAAAACATACCTGGTTTGCATGTACGCAGTGGATTCAGCCGTGTATACGAAATGGGTCCGGCCGGTGCACAAATTTTCGGATACGTCGGTGACCCGACAGAACCCGTGCCAAATGCACCATTTTTTACGACCGGCATTACCGGCCTGGAACGTCGGTTTAATAACGAATTGGCTGGTATTCCCGGGCAAACTGTAATGATTACAAATGCCGTTGGCCGTATTACCGGCGAAGATAAATCGCAATTTCGACCGGCTGTTACCGGTGGAAATATTCAAACAACAATAAACGACGTGGCACAACGTACAATGTATGATGCGCTGTTAATGCATAAATCAGGGTGCGGGGTTGCATTAGATATTGAAACCGGTGATATATTGGCGATGGTTTCCACCCCCAGTTTTGATGCGAATATATTTTCCGGCGATGATGGCGACGAATATATTGCATCATTGCGTAACGATTATATGAAACCTTTTATGAACAAAACAATCGAAGGTTTATATCCACCGGGTTCCACATTTAAAATTGTTGTCGCATTGGCCGCGCTGGAGGCCGGCGCAATAACCCCAAATGAAAAAATTCACTGTCCGGGATACTGGGATTATGGTGACAGACGTTACCATTGCTGGGAAGACCATGGTCATGGTTGGGTAACGTTGGCGGATGCACTGAAACATTCATGCGACATATATTTCTATCAATTGGCATTGCGCATTGGTATTGATTCGATAAAGGAAATGGCCATAAAACTGGGGTTCACCCAAAAATATATGGATGATATATTATCACGTGAAATGGCCGGGATTATTCCAGACAGACACTGGAAAGAAGAGACCATAGGTTACCAATGGGTGCACGGTGATACGATTATTTCCGGTATTGGCCAGGGATTTACATTAACAAATTGTTTGCAATTGGCGGTTATGATGGCACGTACTGCATCAAACAAGGTTGTAATGCCGCGATTAATTTTAACAAATGAAAAACCGCAATTTGCAAATCTGGGGTTACAACAAAAAAATATAAATGCTGTTATGCAGGGATTGGAACAGGTCACGCGCAAGGGCGGAACAGCCGCATATGGCGCAATAAATGTAAATGGCGCACGTATGGCCGGGAAAACAGGTACATCGCAGGTGCGCAGTATTTCACGTGCAGAACGTGAAAGTGGTGTTTTAACCAATGAACAATTAAAATGGAATCTGCGTAATCATGGATTATTTGTTGGATATGCCCCAACAAACAATCCAAAATATGCCGTATGCGCAATAACTGAACATTCGGGTGGTGCTGGGCCGGCTGTACGCACAGTTGCCGCAACAATGCGCGTTTTATTGGGGGATAAAAAGAAATAATGACACGTCAAACACGCGTTTCAAATGCAAATATGATGAGTTTTTCGGAAAAACTGGGCCGATTTTCATGGGCAATGTTTATTCCGATGTGTTTGATATTGGCAATATCAATTGTGGTGCTGTATTCCGCAGCGGGCGGTGCATGGCGGCCATTCGCATTGTCGCAACTAACCAAAATAATTCTGGGGTTTGGGGTATTTTTCTTTGCCGCATTTACAAATATAAAAACATGGATTAAATCGGCATATGTTATATATGCAATTGCATTAATTATGATTATTTTGGTCACGTTTGTTGGACATACCGGTATGGGCGCGCAAAGGTGGCTGGATTTGGGAATTTTTCATGTGCAACCATCCGAATTAATAAAAATAGCATTGGTTTTGGCATTGGCGCGGTATTTTGCATGGATGAATTCTGTTGAATTATCGCAATTAAAAAATTATGCATTGCCCGGCGCAATGTTATTAATACCGTTTTTATTAATTGTTGCACAACCTGATTTGGGCACTGCATTATCACTGGGTATGATTACTGTTGGCATGTTTTATATTGTTGGCGCACAAAAAAAATGGTTTATTATCGCAATTATTCTGGGGGTTATGGCGGCACCACTGGTGTGGTTTGGTGGACTGCATGATTACCAACGTGACAGAATTATTACATTTATTAACCCTGATCATGATGCCCAGGGTGCCGGTTATCAAATTAACCAGGCAAAAATTGCATTTGGGTCGGGTGGAATGTTGGGCAAAGGGTACATGGCGGGAACACAATCCCAGCAATCTTTTTTGCCGGAAAAACAAACTGATTTCATATTTACCATGCTGGGCGAAGAATTTGGATTTTTTGGTGCGTTTTCATTATTAATATTATATACAATTATTATACTTGTGTTATTCAGATGCGCCAAAACATGCCGAAACAGATTTGGTCAATTGGTATGTTTTGGTTTTATGTTGAACTTTTTTATTTATTATTTTATAAATATCTCGATGGTTTTGGGACTGATGCCAACCGTTGGTGTTCCGCTGCCATTAATGTCATATGGCGGCAGCAGTTTATTATCACTGATGTTTGGTTTCGGTGTATGCCAAAATGCACATATTCACAAAGACCAACAATTATCTGCCAAAGGAAGTTAGGATTATGAACCTGCTTATCGTTGAATCGCCATCAAAGGCAAAAACAATTGAAAAATATTTGGGGGCGGGGTGGCGTGTCATCGCGTCTGTCGGCCATGTGCGTGATTTGGTTCCCGAAAACGGCAGTGTCGATACCGAACATGATTTCGCAATGCGGTGGCAAATTATGCCGGGCAAGGAAAAACAAATTAAACAAATTATATCTGAATTAAAAAAGGCAGATGCCGTATATTTGGCATCTGATCCGGATCGCGAAGGCGAAGCCATCGCATGGCACATTTTGGATATATTAAACGATAAACATGTATTGGATGGTAAAAAAGTTTATCGTGTGGCATTTCATGAAATAACTAAAAAGGCAGTATTGGATGCAATTGCACATCCACGTGAAATTGACCAGGATTTGGTTGATGCATATTTGGTGCGGCGCGCATTAGATTATTTAATCGGATTTGGAATTTCGCCTTTGTTATGGCGGCGCAATTTGGGGCGCAGTGCAGGGCGCGTGCAATCGGTGGCTGTTAAATTAGTTGTGGACCGTGAACGCGAAATTGAAAAATTCAAACCTGTGGAATATTGGTCTTTGACCGCAAAATGCAATCATGACGGCGCAAGTTTTGATGCGCAACTGATAATGGCGGACAATAAAAAAATTGAAAAAATGACAATTGAAAATAACGCGTATATGCATGAAATCATGGAAAAAATCGGAAAGCCAGTGATTAATGCAAATGTTATTTCAATTGATCGGAGAAAAACATCACGCAGGGCGGCCGCACCTTTTACCACCAGCACTTTGCAACAAGAAGCATCGCGTAAATTATATTTTTCATCGCGTCGCACAATGTCAACCGCACAAAAATTATATGAACAGGGGTTAATTACATATATGCGTACCGATGCAACTAATTTGGCCGCTGATGCGGTAAATGAAATTCGCACATATATTGGAAAAAATTATGGTGATGCATTTGTTCCAAAATCGCCCAATGTATATGTTACAAAATCAAAAAATGCCCAGGAAGCACACGAAGCAATTCGTCCAACACATTTTGACAGTAATAAACCGATGTTATCCGGGGACGAAGAAAAATTGTATGATTTAATATGGAAACGTACAATTGCATGTCAAATGACAAATGCCGAATTTGACAGTGTCGCGGCCGATATTGAAACAGATAATCATGTGGCAACATTTCATGCCGTTGGTACAACACGAACGTTTGATGGATTTATGCGCGTTTATACCGAGGATCGCGATGATGCCGACGATAACACAGATACAAAATTACCGCCATTAAACATCGATGATAAAATTTCAATTACAGAATTATTGCCTGAACAACATTTTACGCAACCACCCGCCAGATATACCGAGGCTTCATTAGTAAAAAAACTGGAAGAATTGGGTATAGGGCGACCATCAACATATGCAACAATTATGTCAACAATTGTTGACCGAAAATATGTTGAACAGGATAAACAACGTCGTTTTCATCCAACCCCGGGTGGATGGGTGATTTCTGCGTATTTATCAAAATATTTTAATGATTTGGTTGATGTTAATTTTACCGCAAAAACCGAAGATACTCTGGACGATGTATCAAATGGAAAACAAAACAAATTGGATGCTTTACGCGCATTTTGGAAACCAACATCACAAATGATTGATGGCGCACATGGTGTAAAAACAACCGAAATTATCAATGCAATAAATGAAATTATGCATGACCATTTATTTGCAAATGGTGATGATAAATGTCCAAAATGTGGCGGAAAATTGGGAATAAAATTATCTAAATATGGTGCATTTATCGGATGTGAAAATTACCCACAATGTGATTATACCGCCCGTTTGGGCAACATTGATGCATCGCAATCAGGCACCGATGACACAGAAAAAAAACGTAATACAGATGTTGATTTGGGCGATGGAATATCGTTCCGGATTGGTCGTTTCGGCCCGTATGTTACAAACGGTGTAAAAAACACCCCGGCAAAACAATATACCGCCGAAACAATTACACTGGATATCGCACGCGATTTACTAGAAAACGGAACACAAAAGGTTGAACCTGTTAATTTGGGAATAAATCCTGTGACTGGGAAACCAATATTTTATTATTCAACCGGGCGATATGGTGCATATATTTCATCAAATCGTGTAAATGTTTCAGTAAACGAACAACCCAGTTTGGATGCAGCAATTGATTTGATAAATAACAAAAAAACATCACCACGATTCAAAAGGGGAACGCGTAAATAATGCCCAAATATGACCGAAATTTTACTGACGAATTACGTGAAAGATTATCAATTGTTGATATAGTTGGACGGCGTGTGCCATTGGTAAAAAAGGGTCAAAATTATTGGGGATGTTGCCCATTTCATAATGAAAAAACCCCCAGTTTTTCCGTAAACGAAGACAAAGGTTTTTATCACTGTTTTGGATGCGGCGAACATGGCGATATTATATCGTTTGTTATGAAATCTGAAAATGTTGATTTCAAAACTGCAATCACCGAATTAGCATCCCAGGCGGGATTAAAAATGCCTGATTACAAGCCAAAGCCCGCGGCACAAATTGCCCGCGAGGAATCTTATTATCAAATTATGTCAGATGCAGCAAATATATATCAAAAATTATTATTTGACACATCCGGGGCGCATGCGTTGGAATATGTGCATCGGCGCGGTTTTACCGATGATATGATAAAAAAATACCGCATTGGTTATGCGCCTAAAAACAACATAATCGCAAACAAATTTATAAACGTTAAGCAAGATAATTTATTGGCGACCGGCATGTGTCGACGCGGTGATTATGGTATGTACGATTTTTTTCGTGATAAATTAATGTTTCCTATATTTAATGCACGTGGCCAAATTGTCGCTTTTTCTGGACGTTCATTGGACGGCAGTGAACCAAAATATATTAATACAACCGATACAGAATTATTCCACAAACGCCGTACAATTTTTGGTTTTAATTTCGCACGTGATGCAATTCACCGCGCCAATCGCAGCATAGTTGTCGAGGGGCAAATTGACGCAATTCAAATGCAATGTAACGGTTTTCCGGAAACAGTCGCGCCACTGGGGACCGCACTGACCGATGATCATATTGCAATGTTATGCAAGGCAAATCGTAATATTGTTTTTTGTTTTGATGGGGACACGGCCGGTCAAAAGGCCGCCGCCCGCGCATGTGATATTGTTATGCCGTTTATTCGTGACGCATCTGATATTCGTTTCGCATTTGTTACCGGCGGCAAAGATCCTGATGAAGTATTAAAAACATCCGGTGTGGATGCCATGCGTAAAATAATTGATGATGCAACGCCTTTGGTTGATTTTTTATGGCATATCGCAAATGCCGGATTTAATGTATCCACACCCGGTGGACGTACCCAGGCGGAAAAATTTATTAAACAAAAAACAGATAAAATTATTGATGTACATTTACGTACAGAATATGAACAAGAATACAAACAACGCATATTTAATAATTGGCATAAATGGAAAAAACAATCACAAAATATTCCACGTGTTGATATTCCAACAGTTGATGATATTACAAAAAATACCGTAATTTTTATTGTAAATAAATATCCCGAAATTGCCGAACGATATGGTGATTTTTTGGCAACGCTGAATATAAATTTTGATGAAAATGTGCCCGAATTAAATATGGATGAAAAATCGTCTGAAAAATTTATTGTTTCATTAAAATTGCAAAAATGGTTGGAAACACTGCATATACAGCGAAAGAATTTAATGTCAAAATTATTGGCCGGTGAAAACGTACGTGATAAAATAAACGATTTGGATGAAAAAATAAATATCGCAAAACAAAAAATAGATATGTTAATACCAGAATAAAAATGAATACAAAATATGTGTATGTTTTCCGTAATATAAATAATCCAGGCGCATTAACATATTTTATACCATTGCGTATGGAATGCGTCGATATACCGTATTTATTAAAAATGTTAATGTATTCACATTCAGGCCTGCGACGTTTTCAAATTGGTGTGCAGACAAACAAAAATGGTGTAAAAAATTTAACATGGTATCCAACCATATTTAAAGTTTGCGATGATATAAATAAGACAGAAAATAATTTTAATAATGATTTTTTATTGGATAAAAATTTTATGCCGTTACAAAACAAACAGTTTTTACCAATTGTTAAAAAACCACAAAAAAGCCGGTAAATGCCGGCTTTTTTTTAATTAATTATTAAACAAGAAATGACAAATATCGCCATCCTGCATAACATATTCTTTGCCGACCAGACGCATTTTTCCAGCCTCGCGCACGGCAAGTTCACCGCCCAACGTAATAAAATCAGATGGCGATATTATTTCCGCACGAATAAATCCACGTTCAAAATCTGTATGTATTTTACCGGCCGCCTGGGGTGCGGTCATACCACGTGTAATTGTCCATGCGTGCGCTTCCTTTGGTCCAACAGTATAAAAAGTTTGTAATCCCAACGTTGAATATCCGGTACGAATAACCTGGTCCAGACCGGATTCACGCAGACCCAAATCATCCAAAAACATTTTTCGTTCCGCCGGATCAACTATTTGTGCAATTTCCATTTCTATTTTTGACGATATAACCAATACAGGGGCAACCGTGCCATATTTTTCACGCACCGCATTTGAAAATTTGTTTCCGGTGGCGGCGGATGCTTCGTCAACGTTACATACATAAATTACCGGTTTTGCCGTTAATAAATTAAATGGACGCGCATCGACATCACCACTGCGCGCCGGCACACCACGCGCCAATCCATCACGGAGTTTGTTTGCATCAGCCAATAATTTAATTGCGTTTTTATCCTGTCCGTGTGCCTTTTTTTCCAAATTTTTTATTTGCTTGTCAATACTTTCGATATCGGCCAACATTAATTCTGTTTCAATTGTATCAATATCAGATAACGGATCGATACGGCCATTTACATGCACAATATCATCATTTTCAAAACAACGAACAACATGAATTATTGCATCAACCCCCAGAATATTACCCAAAAATTTATTTCCCAATCCTTCGCCCGCAGATGCGCCACGCACAAGCCCGGCAATATCAACAATTTCCAATTGTGTTGGAATAATTTTTTGTGATTTTGCAACATCGGCCAATTTTAACAGCGTAACATCAGGCACAACAACGCGACCAGTATTTGGTTCGATTGTACAAAAAGGATAATTTTGTGCATCGGCGGCGGCACTTTGTGTTAATGCGTTAAATAATGTGGATTTTCCAACATTTGGTAATCCGACAATTCCACAATTGAATCCCATGTTTATTTCCTTTATAATAAACAATAATATGTCATACATGTGGAACGAATTCAATATAAAAACCTTTGACGCGGAAACAGTTGTTTATCGCAATGGGGTATTTTGTCCCGAATTATCAACAATTGTTGGAACTGATTTTTATGAAAACTACAATCGTCCAATTCATATTATTTATGTTGGTGAAATTGCCGGTGATTGCCGGTTAAATGTCAATATTTTCGCCGAATCACAACAGGTATTTTTATCGGTAAAAATAAAAAATAAAAAGCCGGCTTTTTTGAACATTTTTATCAAAAATGCCGGGAAAAATTCCGAATTTCGTGGTCATGTTATGTTGGAAAATTTTGACAATATAAAATTTGATTGTACGGCCGAACACGATGCCCCGAATACAACAATATTAATAAAAACAAAATTAATTGCCGAACAAAACAGCATATCAAAATTATCGGGTACCGCGATAATTGAAAAAAATTGCAATGCAGTTAATTCGAACATCGGTTTTTCTGCACTGGCGGCAAAAAATGCACGAATTGAATTTTTACCGGCACAACGAATATCATCTGTGCCAAATATCGCCGACCACAGTGCGTCAATTTATGCGCCAACAATTGAAAAAATTGAATATTTACGTGGCGCGGGTCTGTCCGGGGCCGAGGTTGATGCCACCCTGCGAGAAGCATTTATAAACGATTTTGATTTATTTTAATAAAAAAATGCCCGGAAACCGGACATAAAAAACCATTTCCGCAATTGCGGGCTGGATTTATTTTTTTCTGAACCCCTGTTTAGCCTTTAATTTTGGATTATCAGGGTCAATCAAAATAACCTGTTTACCACGACGGATTTGTTTTACATTACCACGTTTTTTCCAGGCTTTTAATGAACTTAAGAATTTCATGTCTAAATCCCTTTGTTGTGTGTGCATTATAAACATTTTTTATGAAAAATCAAATAATATATTAAATATTTGTTGTTTTTATTGGGGCTGTTTATATTGTTGAAAACTTTTTTAAACTTTTTATCAACAGTTTTTCAACAATTTTTTGCCGGATTTTAAAGGATTTTTCATTATGTGTTGAAAAATATATGTGTTTAATAAACAGTTGAAAAAGTACATTGTTTTCAACATTTTTAACATTTTTTTATAAATGCTTTTTATACTTGTTGAAAACTGTTGAAATTGTTATAATTCAAGCATCAAGATAGTTTAGGGAGGGGCAAAAATCACGTGAAGCAACAGGTTTTAAAGGCTTTGGCGAATCCGGCGCGCATATTTTATGTGCCGTATATGTTGGCGGTGATTAATTTCGCCGTACAGTTTATTATTTTTATCGTGCTGTTTATTATTGATTTATTAATAAATGGTACCGATACAAATCTGTCGCCATTGTACTTTTTAATAACCGTGTGCATTGTGCATATGATATTGGCGTATTATTCAAAACGTGACCCCCAATTGGGACAAATTATATCGGCAAAAATACAATTAATAAGGAAAAAAATACCAAGACGATTGGCGGCGTAAAAATGAACGGATTTTTTGAACATTTTGCAGGTGGGGAATTTCCATTTACGGCCACAATCATGGTTATGGTCGTGGTGTTTTTGTTCATTATTTTGATGATGTATATACCGACATTAAGGCGTAAAATTTTTCCGAAATTTGGTTATGCGCGGTATTCGCAATATTTGCCATTTCAAACAGTATATAATGATAATACTATGTCATTATCAGATGGGGCTGTTTTGCGTGTATACAGGGTTGCAGGGGTTCAAACCAGTATGCAGGACAATGACACACGGGCAAAATTTTTGGATTTACGTTCGCAATTATTTAATCAAATTCGTGATCGTGATGTAGTGCTACGTTTTTATACTGTTCGTGATGCGGTTGGTGAAAACACTGATTATGAATTTGATCAGCCTGTGTTGCAAAAAATATATGATAAATGGCGCGCCCAGGGATTGGAAATATTTACAAATAATTATTACATTGTTTTGTCGGTTCATGGCGCAAATGCGCGTGAAAAATTAAATCAATATGGGAATTATATTGAATCTGTGTTGGCGGCATATCGACCACAGGTTTTACAAAACAACAGTCGTAATAATATGGCGCGCTTTTTCGGGCGGATTTTATCACCAATAACAAAACCAACACCCGGAAAATGCACCCAGGATATTGCAAATGTTGTAACGGTTGATGATGTTGAGTTTTTGAAAAATGGCATTATACGATATGTTGGAAATGGGCGGCAATCTTTTGCGGCGGTGATTTCATTTAAAACATCACCCGATTATATGGACGAGGATTTTTTTGATTCAATATATGCTATTCAAACAGAAATGATTTGTATGAACGCATTTCGTATGATGGGAACCACGGATGTAGAGGTTACATTGCGTCAACGCCGTTCAACAACCGAAGAAAAAGAAAAATCGGCAACCGAACAACTGGAAGCGGCAGAATCTGCGATGGATGAAAATATCGCCGGAAATCAAAATTTGGTTAATTATTATCCTATGTTTTTAATATTTGGTGCAACGGTTGAAAAACTGGAGGAATATATCGACGAGTTTAATAAAATTGCGGCATCGTTTGGTGTTGCGCCGATTGTTGAATCTTTTGCATCAAAGGTTTCATGGTTTTCACAAATTCCGGGATTTGATGTGTTCCCACGCAGTTTTAAAATGTTGTCACGTACCGCGGCAATCAGTGTCCCAATGTCCAGTACACCACGCGGGGTTGCAAATTCTGATTGGGGTCCGGGACCATTGGTGGTATTTCCAACAGCCCAGGGAACACCATATCAATTTCAATTTCATGTGTCTGATAAACCAGCCGCCGTGGCGCATACATTAACAATTGGTCCAACGGGTGGCGGTAAAACAACCTTGTTCAGTTTTCTGATTGCGCAATCTTTGCGTCATCAGAAATTAAAGGCATTTTTCTTTGACCGGAACAAGGGGGCGGAAATATTTACACTGGCTGTTGGTGGTAAATATGTCACCATGGTTGGCAAAGACAAAAAATCAGATTCATTTCAAACGCATTTAAATCCATTGAAAATGCCGGATACGCCGGATAATCGTGCATTTTTGCGACGTTGGTTTGCAATGATTACCGGAAATGATGATCCGAATTCGGCCGATGAAATTGCGCGCGCGGTGTCTGTAAATTTTGATTATTTGGATGAAAATAACAGATTGTTAAAAAATTTGTGGGAAAGTTGTTTTTCGTCGTCTGGAAATATGCGTCCGGCGTTAAAAAAGTGGGTGGACCCATTGCAATATGGTGATATTTTCAACGAGGAATCTGATACATTGGATTTAGGGGCCAGATTAACAACTTTTGATTTTACAGATATTTTGGCGGACGAAACATTGGCACCCGCGGTTATTTCATATATATTACATCGAATAAATAATAATACTGTGTCGGGTGGGAATCCGTCGCTGATTATGATTGACGAAACCGCACCAATGTTGGAAAACAAAATGTTCCGCGATAATTTTATTGTTGGATTGCAAGAGGGCCGTAAAAATCGCCAGGCATATATGGTGGCATTTCAACGTGCAAATGTTTTAGATAAATTGGGAATTGGCGACGTTGTCCGTGGCCAGGCGCAAACAGTTCTGTTTTTCCGTAATCCGGCGGCCGATGCGTCCGATTATCAATACTGGAATTTAAATCCATTGGAAATGGCATTTATTCAGGGCAAGGCATACCCAACATTAAAGCGTGCGGTTTTATTATCGCGGCCGGTCACAGGGGAATCGGTGATTTTAAATACAGAATTGGGCGGATTGGGGAATTTGCTGCGGTTATTTGAATCAGGGCGTTCGTCTGTATTATTGGCCGAAGAATTATATGCGCAATATGGTAATGCTTTTGTCGCAGAATATTTGAAAAAACAGGGTGCGGGCGATTTATAAAAATATGAGATTTGAAAAAATTTTATGTTTAATGATTTTGTTTTTTCCGTTTGCTGCGCGGGCCGATGATGATTGTTTAGCATATAAATTAACCCCAAAAATTACATTAGATGTTCCACAATGGTCCAAGGAAGTTGTGCAACCATTGCGGCATATGGATTTGTTGCATGGAAATGTTGTCGCAACAATGGTTGATAATTATGATATTGTTGCCGATATTACAAATATCGAAGATGGATATTGTGTTGCATTAAAATCGGTATTTGCAACGGTTGGATACAGCGATTTTTTGGTTCAAATTGATATTCGCAATGCGCCGGAATCGTGCACATACAACGCGATTTTATCGCACGAGGATGAACATATTCGCGCATATTTATCGGTAATTGATGATCACAAGAAAGAGTTAATGGATTCAATATATACCGCGGCGGATTCAATAACACCAATTTTTGTGCGAAATGCCGATGATATTGATGCCGCAATTAATGAATTAAACGTGGAATTACAGGCACACCCAGATTTAATTTTAATTAAACAAAAGATAAAGGCCGCCGAAGAAATTCGCAATAAACGTGTTGATCAGCATGATACCGGCCAATCGTTACAGAAATGTTTTGAATAAATTTTTATTCTTTTGTATTTGTTTGATAATAATATTCTAATAATTCGTGTGAATATTCTTCTATTCTGCCACTGGGCAGGACTAACATTCTGGTAATTCCAATTTGTTCAACAAATTCAGGATTATGACTGACAACAATAATTGTACCCTGGTAATCATGAAAATTATCGCCGATTATCATTTGTGTTTCGGGGTCCAGATGGTTTGTGGGTTCATCCAATATCAACATATTTGCGCGCTTTAATAACATTTTACACAATGCGACACGTGCCTTTTCACCCGGGGATAATACAGATATTTTTTTAAATACATCCGTATCAAAAAATAAAAAGTTCGCCAATATAGTTCTTAATTGTTGGTCGGTGTAATCGGGGGACATAACGTTTTCTAATACGCTTTTATTTTCGTCCAATAATTCCAATTCCTGGGCATAATATGCAATATTGGTTTTGGGATTTATTGTTATTGTGCCACGTTCGGGTGTTAAGTATCCCAATATTAATTTTAGCAATGTTGATTTACCGGTGCCATTTTCGCCAACAATTAAAAAACGTTCACCACCGGTTATATAAAAAGACAATTTTCTGTATAATAATTTTGCGCCGGGGTATCTGAACCATAAATCTTCGACAAAAATGGGGTGGCGCGAACCAGCGGTCAGTGGCGTTAAATCCATATTTATCTTTTTATATGTTTGCATCCGAACTGTTCGATTGGCCAAAATTTTATCCAATTGTTTTTCGCGTGTGTGTCCCATACGTTTAATGGTATGGTTTTTGGGACTGGCGGCGCGCGCTTTTTCTATAAATTCAGTTAAATGTTCGATTTGTCTTTCTTCGGATTCTATTTGTTTTTCACGGCGATGTTTTATTTGCGCCAGTTTATTTTTATAATCGTCATAATTGCCATCAAATACGGTTGTTTTATGTGATACTTTATCAACAAATAATATTTTGGTTACAATTTTGTTTAAAAATTCCGTATCATGACTGATGATTAAAACCATGCCTTTGTATTTTTTCAGGTATTCACAAACCCAATCCTTGGTATTTATATCCAGGTGATTTGTTGGTTCGTCCAATAATAAAATTCCCGACCCGGAATACAACAGGCGCGCAAAGGCAACCTTGGATTTTTGGCCGCCGGACAAGTTTTTTAATTTCATATCCAGCATGGCGGAATCGATTTGCATATTTTCGATTATTTCCAATAATTCAGTTTCGGCATTATAATAATTATAATGTTCTAATTGTTCCTGGGTTTGTGATATTTGGTGCATTATATTTTGATCGTCCGGGGTGGTTGCGATTTGTTCATATAGTGTTTTCAATTTATTTTCCAAATCAGCAATTGGGCGACCGGTAATCAAAAAATCCCAAACTGTAATTTCAGGGTCTGGTAATTCCAATTGTTGGGGCAGGTATGCAATGTTTGAATTATTTGTATCGATATATCCCGCGTCCGGGTGTATTTGCCCCAGTATTATTTTAAATAATGTTGTTTTACCGGCACCATTTACACCAACAATACCAACCTTGTCGCGTGGCAACAGGCTGAATTCGGCATTATCATAAATGACATTTGATCCGAATGATAAAGATAAATTTACTGCTTTCATAATTTTTTAAATATATTGTATAATATTATTAATAATAAAGGGGGAAACAATGAAAAAATTATTATTTATATGTTTTGGGTTAATTTTGTCGGCATGCGGGGAAAGCCCAAATGTCGAAGGTAAATGGACAGAACCGGTACCAAATATGCCCGAAATAAAACAAGGGTTTAATTTAGAACAGGGTGGTGTCGCAGAATCTGTGAATATGGCGACTTTGCAGTATGAAACGTGGCAGGTCAAAGGAAATACATTGATTTTATCCGGGAAAAGCATAGGAAACCATCAGGTAATCGATTTTACCGAAGAATATGAAATAGTAAGTGTTGATGATAATACTTTGGTATTAAAGAACGGCGATGATGTTCGCGAATTTACCCGTTGCACAGATGGTGAATAATTATATAAAAAATAAAAAAATACACCCCATTTGGGGTGTATTTTTTATCGTTCAATATCGTGTAAATCGATATTTATTTTTGTTTTCTTTTTTGCAGATTTCATTTGCTTGGTCGCATTTATAAAATCTGATTTTTTTGAATAATCATGATGCACAGGTACTGGGTCATAATATTCAATTTCTGATTCATCAATGCTTAGATTTTTAATTAAATCCAGTAATTGTTTTTCTTTGGCTTGCAGTAACGCCAAATCATGTTTATCAACATTGCCAGGATGCGATTTCATATGTTCCAGCGTTTTTTTGACTTTATTTAATTCGTCGTTTGCATTTTCCAAATTTTTGCGACGAATTGCATCCTGCTTTGCGGTGTCCAATTCCTGGTCGGTTGGTCTGCCCAATTTATTTAATAATTCATCCAAAGTTTGTTGTAATGCTTTTTGTTTGCGCCATAAATCATCGGCCTTTTTCTTGCCGTTATTTTCCTGGCGTTTTTTTAATGTTTTTTAGGTAAATAAAACACACGACACGTAAAATAAAAAAACACACCACAATGGTATGTTTTTTATTTTAACTGGTCGCGGAGTGTGGATTTACTGCGTCACCTGGAAACCTTTGCTGGCGCAAACCGGCGTACTGCCGTCCGCCTGGTTTCGGCGGTTGAACCACATTGCTTCTGTGGTTCAAATCCAATGCGACACACGTAAAATAAAAAAAACACACCACAAGGGCATGTTTTTTATTTTAACTGGTCGCGGAGTGTGGATTTGAACCACAGACCTTCAGGTTATGAGCCTGACGAGCTACCGGGCTGCTCTACTCCGCAATAGTGCATGCAATAGTATACCTTTTTTTATATTTTGTCAAATTATTTCATCATTTTTATATTTTTTGTTTTTTAAGAGTATGTTCCTAAGTATCTTGAAATGTGATTTTTTTACTGCTAGAATCCGGTTGGTTAGTTGTTAAGTTAAATTAAAGAGTTTTATGAATGTATCAAACGTTTAGAAAGATTTGGAAAGGATTTTGGGAACCTGTTTTGGGACTGGCTGTGTTTCAATGGATTATTGCCGGTGCCATGGCTTTGGCGATTTGGTTTGTTTATTTTACATGTCGTAAAAAAATTACAAATTGGGATGTTTTTAAAAAATATCGCAGAAAACCGGCCATATTTATATTTTGGCATGGGCGCAGTATGATGTTGTCACCAATTGTATGTTTGGGTGGAATGCGGGCATATGCGGTTGCGTCACGGCATAAAGACGGCCGGATGATGGCAAAATTACAGCGATTGTTCGGATTAAAATCAATTTATGGCAGTACGTCTGATGGTGGAATTTCTGTCCTGCGCGAAGGGGTGCGCATTTTGCGGCGTGGTGATTATTCCATGTGTATGTCGCCGGATGGGCCGGGTGGGCCGTCTTTGCGTGTCCAGGATGGCGCGTTATATTTTGCCAAAATGACCGGGGCACCAATTATTCCGGTGTGTTATTCATCTTCGCGTGCATGGTTTCAAAAACGTTGGGACAGGTATTTAGTCGCATTACCTTTTTCAAAAATAACGTGTAAAGTTGGGGAACCGATATTTATTGATTCAAAAATAAGTGCCACTGATTTTGAGGCTGTGCGTAAAAAAATAGAGGACATAATGGTACAACAGGTTCGTGAAATGGACGGTGAATTTAATTTGTTCCAGGTGGAACAGGATTTGACATCCAGCGAATTTAAGAATAATTTGCGCGCAGAAAGGGAATTAAAAAGAAATCGGAAAAAAGCAGCGCGTAAGCAGGGGGCGTAATATGAAAACTCCATGGTGGTTTTTACATAAAACGCCGTTGGCATTTTTATTGTTGCCTGTGTCATGGATTTATTATCTGATGGGGCGGGTGGTTTATTTGTTTCGAAAAATTGGCGCATACAAATCACGTCGTGATGTAATTTGCATTGGTAATATAATGGCCGGTGGTGTTGGTAAAACACCGATTGTTCGTGAAATTGCGAAATTTTTTGATGCCCCCGTGGTAATGCGTGGATATAAAAAAAGCGCAAAAACAGGAAATATCGGGGACGAAGCAATGATGTTGGCCCGATATGGGTTACAGGTACATGTGGGCAACAGAAAAAGTAATATTATTTTACTTAATCGGCAATCAGATGACAATTCACCAATTGTTATGGATGATGGTTTGCAAAATCCGAAAATAAAAAAAGATATATCAATACTGGTTTTTGACCAGGGTTTGGGATATGGAAATGGATTTTTATTGCCGGCGGGGCCATTACGTGAACCGCGTCGTGCCATGCGTCGGGCAGATGCGATAATTATAATACGCAGTGCACATCCGCGGCGTAATTTTGTTTTGCCAAATAATGTGCCTGTGTTTTATGCAACAAATAAAACAACTGTGCCATATGGAAAAAATGAAAAATTATTTGCATTTGCGGGTATTGGGTATCCAAAAAAATTTTTTGCCACATTGAACAATTTGGTTGGAAAAAAATCATTTCCGGATCATTATCAGTATAATATTGATGATTTAAATAAATTGAAAAAACTGGCGGCGCGGCGTGGCGCAAAGTTAATTACCACAGAAAAAGATTGGGTGCGTTTACCACCGGAATTTCGTGATGAAATCAAATATGCAGATTTAGATACTATTATTGATGACGATTTTTGGCCGTGGATAAAGGAGAAAATTAAATGCCAACATTAAAACAGGCGGTTGAATTTAAAGGCAAGGGTATTCATTCTGGGGCACCGGTGAATATGCGTATTATGCCGTCTGATGTGCGCGGAATTTTTTTTAATCGAACCGATATAGTGGGCAGTGCACCGATTTCCGCCATGTACAATAATGTTAGTGAAACAAAAATGCGCAATACAACAATTGGCGATGTTAATGGCGCGCATGTGCAAACGATTGAACATTTAATGGCGGCGTTGTTTATGGCCGGAATTGACAGTGCAATTATTAATATTGATGGTCCCGAGACCCCGATTTTAGACGGCAGTGCCGCGCAATTTTATAATGCACTGGTTATGGCGGGGCGAACATCGGGCACAATGAAAAAAATTGTTGTGCGCAAACCTGTTATTGCGCGTGCCGCCGAATTGCGTCGCGGAATGCCAATATTTACACGTATAAAATGGTGGTTGATAAATACCGTGTCTGGGCGTAAAAGTAATGGTTATGTTAAATTGGAACCAAATGATGCAAATGCGCTGGAAATAACGGCTACATTGATTTATCCGGAAAAAATAATTGGGCACCAGACGTATACATATTCATTTGATGGCACAAAAAAATCTGTTGATGATTTTGTGAAAAATATTGCACGGGCACGTACGTTTGGAAAATATTCCGAATGGGAATATTTAAAAGCACATGGAATGGCGCGTGGTGCCGATGAAACAAATGTTATTGCGTTGAATAATTCCGGAAATGGCACATTGAATAAAACAATATGGGGTGATGAATTTGTTCGGCACAAGATAATTGATGCAATTGGCGATATGTTTACATCTGGTGGATTTGTTGTTGGAAAATTAGAATCCTTTAAGGGCAGTCATGCGTTAAATAACCTGGTGTTGAAAAAATTGTTTAGTGATGCGTCAAATTATGATATAATAGATTAAAAGTAATATAACACAGGATGTTTGACATGAAAAAGACACTTGTTTTTTGTTCGTTGTTTCTGGCGTTGGTGGCGTGCGGGGGCATGATAAAAAATCAAAACGGCAGTCAGTATTTAACACAATTGGATGCCGAACCAATTGGATGCACTTTTTTATACAAAATTGAATCCGAGGTTTCGGTATACGATGTTGATGATGCGCGTGTTTATTTGGAAAACAGAATTGTTGACCAGGCGCGACCAGGAAACGCGTATTGGATTACCAGCCAACGTACGCGGCCGAATGAATGGGTAATATTTGGACCGGAACGGACATTTGTTTTGGTGGCAAATGTTTATGATTGCCCACACCCGAACAGTGTTCGCACGGCCAAGGATGGTGGCAGCAGTATCGCCGCAACACCGGTGTTGGTGGAACATCAGATAAATTGTGTCGATAATATGTATGGCGGTATGGGCGGATGTTAAATATAACACACGTTTGTGTTTTTCCCGTCACAAAAATGTGACGGGTTTTTTGTTTGCAATCTGTGTTTGCCAAAGACAATTATTTTATGTTATAATTACATAGTAACAGGTAGCGAGGGATTTTGTCTGGGCAATTTATTAATATTGACAGGAAAAAATATGCTGTTGGTTTGTTTTGGCAGCCAACGGGTGCGGGCTATGTTGCGCGGGCATATGCACGTGCATTGGCGCGCAGTGTTGATAGAAAATTAAACCTGTATACAGAATATCGTGCAATGGTTGGTTTGGGTTCCAAACGGTTTGGGCACCGTATCGGAATGGACAGTTGTGCCGCCGCGGTTACCGATGCATTGGGTGAATATTCTTCTTTTTTGGCGGTTTTTGCCGTGGACAAGGTTTTTTATCTGGTTGCGGTGCGTAATGGCGTTATTTTAGAAGATAAATTGTTCGAAAAAGAAGATGACGCGCGCAGCGAATATTTCAAGTTGTCCGAGATACCTGATTGGGGGGCTTTATTTGCGCCGGGCGCATGGGGTATGCCGCGTGCCGTTGAACGTAATTTATCTGATTTGGTTTCGCGTGCGCCGCGCGCAACATTGCGTCCAATCAGTCGTGTTCGTGCGGGTATAATATCATGTGTGATATTTATTATATTTGCCGCGGTAATGTTATGGTTTTTTCGTGAACCGTTGCATCAAATGTCTATGCCGCAACCCGAAAATTCACAGGTCAGTCCGGAAATCGCCGCGGAATATGCCCGTCAAATTGATGTGGTGAACAAGGAACTGGACGCAGAGTTTGAAATTGAACGTGCGCCACAACCGGAACCAATCGTTTTACCATATGAATATTTGCCGGATCCAACGCGTCGCGCCCAGGTTTGTTTCCAGGCAATTGCATTTTTAATGCAGCCAATTACCGGGTGGAACCAGGTTTCGGCAGAATGCGGGGAAACGCATGCCAGTGTTATATTTAATCGCAGTTTTGGAACTTTGGATGGTTTTTATTCGATTGCAACAAATTTAATGCCCGGCTCGTTTGTTCAACAGGAATCAGACAACAGTTTATATGTGCGTGCAACGTTGCCGGATGTACCGGTGCAGGCATCGTTGGATGAACGTGATGTTGAAACATTGGCGCGTGCCGTGTTAACCGCTTTTCAGGATGCAAATATGCCTGTTGATGTTCAAATGGTTACAGATACATTAACAAATGGTGTTGATACGATTAATCTGGATATAGTAGAGGTTGGGGCACAATCTAAATTGGCACCGGAACAATTTATGAAGATTTTTGATGATTTTGGCGGGGTGTATATGACGCGTTGCGCGTGGGATGCATCAACACGTAACTGGAACTATGAGGTGATAATCTATGCAAAATAAAATTAAATTTTTGCCGTTATATTTGTTTGCTGTATTGATGTTTTTACCCGCGGCATATGCGGCGGATGAATCTGTTCAAGCAGCGCAGATAACCGATGCGGATATTGCCGCCGAAATGGAAAGCGTGTCGGCGGATGCGGTGGCGGATTATAATCCGGATGGTTCCGTGTTTCAGCAGATTACCGATTTGGAACAAGAAAAGGTTTTAATGGAATTGGAAAAAGAACGCGCGCAATTGGATTTAGAGTTAGACAGATTGGCGGCCGAAAAAATAAAATTACACATGGAAATTGATGAATTGTCCGGGCGCGCCGAACAACAACAACAGGAATTGCAAAATGCCCAGGCTAAATTAGAAACCGAGGCCGCGCGTTTGGAACGCGAAAAAGAAGCACTAGAGGCGCAAACCCAGGAATTGGCCGCACGCAGTGCCGCGTATGTTAATACAAATGCGTCCGGCGATGATTCTGCTGGGGCCATGATTAATTTTAATTCGCAATACAGATTGGTTAATGTAATTGGTGCAGGTGCACAGTTACAGGCAACGATTGAAAATCTGGATACTGGACAAAACAGAAATATCAGTGTTGGCAAAGTAATTGATGGGTATACCGTGCAATCAATTTCGTTGGATGACGGGGTTGTGTTTACCAATGGCGAAGACACACAGACATTGAATATTATCAGATCCATGTAGGGCATATGTCATGAACGATGCGGAAAACAATATTTTAAATAATGTGCCAGTTGCACAAAAAACATCAATACCGGCCGGATTGGAAACCGCCGATAACAAAGATATTGTGGATTATTTGTTTTCCAATGGAAATCGTTTATTAACAGCGACCGGTGCCGAACAAGAATTACCAAAAGATACCCAGGGATTAATAGCATATTTTTCCGGGGGGGAAATAATAATATCGCGAACACATCGGTATGATGGACGTGTGTTGGCTTTTATTGATTTGTTAAAAAAACGTGCGCGTCCAATGTGTATTCCGTTTTATTCTGATTTGGGTTTGGTGTCCAGCATATACAAGGCATATGAAAATCGTTTGGGTGGAATCACACGTTCACGCCAGGATTACGACAACCAAATGCAAAAGGATTTTGTCGATATAATTGCCAAGGCGGCCGCACAAAAAGTATCTGATATTCATATAGAGGTTGCAGACCAAACAACCATTTATTTCCGTATTGATGGCAGTATGCAACCTGTGTTGGAATATAATTCCGGGTGGGGCGAATCATTTGTGCGTGCGGCGTTTGCGTCGTCTGATATGTCGAATGCAAACTATGCGCAAAATGAATATCAATTTGCACAAAAAGATGGGCGCACACCATTGCGTGGAACCAAGGATTTATATCTGCCGCGTGGAATTTTAAGTATTCGTATGCAATTTAATCCGATTGCGTTTGGCAGTCGTTATGTTGTTATGCGTTTATTGTATGATAACCCGTCCGAAGGTATAAAAACAGAACAGGAATTTGGTGAATACGAACAAAAATTATTAATGCGTTTGCGTTCTTTCCCAACGGGGTTGGTTATTGTTGCCGGTCCAACCAGTTCCGGAAAATCCACCACTTTGGTGCGTAATATGTCATTGATGTTAAAAGAGCATCATTATGAAATAAATATGATAACAGTAGAGGATCCGGTTGAGCAAAAAATATTCGGCGCACATCAAATGCCCGTGGTTAACACAATGAACGAAGAACAACGCGAAGCAAAATATACCGAGGCATTGGCCGCCGCATTGCGCAGTGACCCTGATACGTTGATGGTGGGTGAAATTCGTACATTGGCCGCGGCACAGTTAACTGTGCGTGGGGCATTGTCGGGGCATAATGTTTGGACCACGTTGCACGCCAATTCGGCAATGTCTGCGCTGACGCGATTGTTGGATTTGGGTATCGAAGCGTTCAAGTTAAAAGAAGAAACATTGATGCGTGGATTAATTTCTATGCGTTTGTTTAAAAGGTTATGTCCGCATTGTCGTGAACGTTTGATTGAACATCCTGAATCACCGGAATATGGCCGTGTTATGGATGCATTTGGTGAATTGGGGCTGCGCCAGGTATATATTCGTGGTGCCGGATGCGAGGAGTGCAAAGGTACCGGTACATTGGGGCGTATCAAGGCGGGTGAAATAATTATCACAAACAGCGAATTTTTACGCATGGCATTATCGGGCAATACCGATGGTGCATATAAATATTGGTTAGAGGATATGGACGGGCGTACATTAAAAGAAGCCGCCACATCACTGATGTTGCAGGGTATTATCGGTGTTGATGAATTAGAACGCTGGGTTGGATTGCTGGACAGACCGGGGGTGTATTGATATGACAACCAAAATGGATTTGTGGTATGCAAAACTGGTCTTTCGCATGGATACGGAAAAACGTATGGCCACGGCGCGGAAATTGGCATCGTTGTTGCGTAATGATTTTACTTTGATGGATGCGTTGGGACGGCTGGAATCAATTGAATCGCATGGCGGAAAAAAGCCGAACGAGCCATTTGCAATTGTTATGCGCGAATGGCAAAAGAATCTGGAACGCGGAATGAGTTTTTCTGATGCAACGCGCGGATGGGTTCCACCCGAAGAAACATTGTTGGTAACATCGGGAAATTTGTCTGATTTGGTTGTTGCATTGGAAAATGTCAGTCGTGTTGTTGATGGTACAACGCGCATCAGACGCGCCATGACCAGCGCAATTGCATATCCACTGTTTTTGTTATTGTTAACATTTGGCATAATTATGATGGTGGGAATTTATTTGGTGCCACCATTGGCCGATATTGCAGGGGACAATGTGATTTGGCGTGGAATGGCGGCATCGCTGATATGGTTGTCCGAATTTTCAATAAAATACTGGTATGTAATATTGGGTGGGTTTGCTGCATTAATTGCAATTATTTGGTTCAGTTTGCCAAATTGGACGGGGCGCATGCGGACACTGTTTGATAAATTGCCGCCGTGGAATGTGTATAAAATTCAAATGTCGGTTGGATGGTTAATGAGTTTGTCGGCAATGGTTGCCGCCGGAATTACAATACCAGATGCAATGCGTATGTTGGCCGACAGTTCAAATAAATATTTGCGCAATATTTTGGAAGATACGTTGCATTATATTGCAAATGGTGCAAATTTGGGAAACGCATTGAATAATACGGGACGCGATTTCCCAAGTACTGAAATAATTGGTGATTTGGCAATATATGCCGATATGACGGGGTTTGATGAAAATTTGTCACGGGTGGCAAATGATTATTTAGAAGAATCTGTGCGTAAAATGGAATCTGTGTCAAATGTATTGAACAGTGCTGGTATTTTATTGGTGTCTGCGATAATTGCATGGGTGGTATTGGGAACCTTTCAGATGCAGGATCAAATTACATCAGCACTGACATAACGCTTATTCATTAGGTATAATTTATGCGCGCCGGTTGGCGCGCTGTTTTATAAATAACAGGTAACAATTATACCATAAACGGCAGATTTTCCAATGTTCCTTCGGCAACACGGACATTTATGTCCAACATCATAAATATTGTATCCGGTGTATGCAGCATATTTTGATTAAATATTTCTGTGGACAGCAAGTGACTGGTATTAACGGATAATCTTGTTATTAAATGATCGTCGTCCAGCAATGTATAAATTGGGCCAATATTGCGTGGTGTATTTTCACCAATTTCATGTTCGTTTTGTGGGCAACGCAATCCATCCAATATCGTTTTTACCCGATTATCAATATCGCTGTGTGGCAGCCCCACAATTTCAGGATGCATCATTTGAATATCTATTTCTGCCAATAATTTTAAATTTGGGGTGATTATTGGGTTCCAATCGATACCACCAACATGACGCGTGGTAATTGGGCTTTTGGTTGCCGCGGGTAACATATACTGGGTCATGTTATTCCATGGCTGGTGTTCCAATAATTTTTTTAATTGGGGGTGAAATTGCATACGGATATCAGATATATGTTGTGACCGTTTTTTTGGATTAATTAAAATTTCACCAAAATACAATAATTTAAATTTCATGGTATTATCGTCCTTCGATTGCGCGTGTGGTGGGGGTCATGATTTGTTTTTCATTTTTTATGCGTTCCCGTAAATATGTAATGAAAACCATGACGCCCAATGGGTGCAGACGTAAATTTGTGCCACTGTAATTTGTGCCACTGTGGACACTGCGGTCCGCGAAAATCAGTGGATAACGACGACTGCCGCGGGAAATTTCCAATTTTTGTTTGTATAACTGTTTCATGGTGTATTCAATTAAATCGCGGTCAATCCCCAGCATTTTTGACATTTTATATGAACTTAAAACATCAGATTTTGTAAATGCAGGCGCACGTTTTGGGTCGATATATGTGCGATCCAGGTTCAACGCCCGTAACACTGCGTCGATGTCGTTTAAATCAACCGGGGTTGCAGTAGTTTTGCGGTTATATCCGATAATTCTGGATACACGTTTTTTGCCCGCGGTCAGATCTTTTTTGTTTGGTTTAGTTGTCTTTTTAATCGGCATTATTTTATCCCCTTTTTTCTTGATAATTATACCATAAATTGCTATGGTATCACAGGAAAAAGAAAGGAATTTTATATGGCAGTTACAAATGAATATACCGGTGATTCAATTAAGGTTTTAAAGGGGCTGGAGGCTGTTAAAAAACGCCCTGGGATGTATATTGGTGACGTGGGCGAGGGTGGTTCTGGTCTGCACCATATGATTTACGAGGTTGTGAATAATTCCATTGACGAGGCCATGGCAGGTTTCGCCGATACTGTATACGTTTCGTTAAATGCCGATGGCAGTGCAACAATTCGTGATAATGGGCGCGGTATGCCATTTGATATTAATCATGAAACAGGGCGCAGCGCATTGGAATTAATCATGTGCGAATTACATGCGGGCGGTAAATTTGATAATGAAACCAATGGTGCATATAAGGTATCTGGTGGTTTGCACGGCGTTGGTGTGTCGGTGGTAAATGCATTGTCCACATGGCTGGAGGTGCGGGTTTGGCGTGGTGACAAGCAAGCGCATATGGCGTTCGCAGATGGGGTGCCGACGTGTGATTTAACGGTTACTGAAAACAAGACAAATTATGAACATGGGACCGAGGTTACTTTTTTACCGTCGCCGGAAACATTTACCGGAACCGAATTTAATTTTGATACGTTGGAAACATGGCTGCGCGAACAATCGTTTTTAAATGCAAATGTTCGTATTATTCTGGAAGATTTACGTGGCCCGGAAAAAAAGACGCGCGAGTTTCATTCGGCTGATGGATTAAAGGGTTTTGCGACATATCTGGATAAATCCAAAGAATTGTTAAATCGTGAACCAATTCAGATGATTAAGCAAATTGATGATACGTATATTGAAATTGTGTTACAGTGGACAACTGCATATACGGAAACATCGCTGTGTTTTACAAACAATATTCCAAACCGCGATGGCGGAACGCATTTGGCGGGATTTCGTTCGGGGTTAACGCGTGCAATTAATAAATATATTGCTGATAAAATTACCAAGAAAGATATTACATTATCAGGCGAAGATTTTCGCGAAGGATTAACCAGTATTATCAGCGTAAAAATACCAGATCCAAAATTTGGTTCACAAACCAAAGATAAATTGGTGTCGTCCGAAGTGCGTCCGTTGGTGGAAAATACTGTATACGATTTGTTGTATGAATATTTGGATGAAAATCCGGCAATTGCAAAACTGATTGTTGACAAGATTATAGAGGCCGCCACCGCACGCGAAGCCGCACGCAAGGCGCGTGAATTATCGCGCAAAAAAACAGGGCCGGAATTGGGCGGTTTGCCCGGTAAATTGGCAAATTGTTCGGAAAAAGACCCGGCAAAATGCGAACTGTTCATCGTCGAGGGGGATTCGGCTGGTGGTACGGCAAAGCAGGGGCGTGATCGCAAGACCCAGGCGATTTTGCCGTTGCGTGGGAAAATTTTAAATGTTGAACGTGTGCGTTTTGATAAAATGTTGGGGTCTGATACAATTGGCGCATTAATTACAACCATGGGCGCAGGTATCGGCAAGGATGATTTTGATATTGAAAAAATGCGCTATCACAAGGTTATTATCATGACCGATGCCGATGTCGATGGTCAGCATATTCAAACATTATTGATGACGTTCTTTTATCGTTATATGCCCGAGGCCATTGAACGCGGGTATATTTATGTTGCAAAACCGCCGCTTTATGGTGTGACACGCGGTAAACAGCAAATTTATTTACAAAATCAGCGCGAAATGGACGATTATTTAATGGATCAATTGGCGACCGATGGCGTGATTGAAATTGCGTCTGGGACCCAGATTTCGGGGGCTGATTTAAAGCGGCTGTTAACGTTGGTGTTGAATATGAAAAACACATTACAGCCACTGAATCACATTATGCCGTTGCGTTTTGTAGAGGCATTGGCACTGAACGGTGTGTTTGATAATGAATCGGATGAAAATTTTGCGGCGGCGGCAAAAATGCTGGATGCCGAGGAATTGGAATTCGAACGTGGTTGGAAAATTTTGGCGGACGATAATGGTATTACAATTACGCGCACACTGCGCAGTGTGACTGAAACCCATGTGTTGCCGCGTGAAAAAATAGGTGGCCCGGAAATTCGCGCATGGTTGCGTTTGGATGGACGTGACGAATTGATGGAAACATTTTCACAACCTGTGATGTTGCGGGTAAAATCAAAGTCCCAAAAAATATGGGGCGCATTGAATTTGTTGGATACCGCGTTTGAATATGCAAAAACCGGATTAAAGATTCAGCGGTATAAAGGTTTGGGTGAAATGAATGCCGAACAATTGTGGGAAACAACCATGGATCCAAATCATCGGTCTTTGTTTCAGGTCAAGGTTAATGATGCATCCCAGGCAGACGAGGTTGTGTCCATGTTAATGGGTGATGTTGTCGAACCGCGGCGTGACTTTATTGTTGATAATGCGCTGGACGCAAATCTGGACGTGTAATGTAAATGGAAACAAAATATGGATACAGGGCGTTTTTCCGATGCAAGTTATTTGTTAAAGGCAAAAGCAAAACTTGCCGGTAAAATTATAAAAATTCCTGGAATTGATGCAGAAAATTTTCCTGTCAGGAACAGTCTTTTGGGGATTGTTCCACAGGGAAAGATTTTTTTATCTGATGAAGTGGCAGAATTTTTATTCGCTGTTGATGATGCAAGTAAAGAAGTGGGCTATGAAATCCCGTTCCTGTTATTTGGTAAAAACCAAGGACAAAATGTTATTATAGATAATTATGTTTCGTCGGGTATAAGCGAAAGGACCGAAGCAAGATTTTCAGAGCTTAACTCTTATTTGCAAGATTTTATATCAAAATCAAAAAAGGATGGAACAGATGTCGTTGTACATGGGCATTCACATCCAAAAACAGGAAGTTATTATACGAATTTTTCCTTGGGTGATATGAAGACGTATATGCAGTTTCGTAAAGACAATCAGGTTTTTGATAATAATAATATTTGTTTGATTTCTTGCCTGGTTGCAGATGGTAATTTTAATTTTCTGTTTTATGATGGAAATGATTATTATAAATTTAACGATGTTTATGAACGAATGCCTTCGGGTGAAATTAAACGATTAAAATGTTATCAAAGTCCAGATGTTATTATAAATCGTGGCAGGGAATATAGATAAAATATGTTTACGGCCGATTGGTTTTTTGATTTAGATTCTAGGTTGCGCGAAATGGGATTGGATTCCGATGCGCAATCGTTTGATGAAATACGCGAAAATTTATCACATCGGCGTGTGTTGGCCCCGGATGCGTTTGCGGAAAATTGCGTATATGTAATTTTGGCGGGTGGATTTTCGCAAAAAACGGCCAAAAAAATTCATGCGCAAATTATGGATTTTTTGCGGGCGCATGGGGCTGATTTTGATGGTTTGTTTGCGATGTTTCATAATAAAAATAAAATTAATGCCGTGTGCAAAATCTGGGATAATCGTGCACAATTGCGGGATGAATATTATTTGTTGAATGATACGGATGCACGTGTAAATTTTCTGTCGCGTTTGCCGCATATTGGAAAAATTACTGCAAATCATTTGGCGCGAAACCTGGGTGAAAATGTTGTGAAATATGATATTTGGATTCAACGCCTGGGCGCGTTGTATGCAGGAAACCCGGCATTGATCGCGAAAATAGATAATAAAAAATTATGCCCGGAAATCAGGTGCGCATGTGATGCGATGTTTGATGATTTATGTGCACAAACTAAATTGCCACGTGGGTATATTGACGTGGTTTTGTGGAAAAGTTCACAAACGGGTTTAATAAAGGAATTAAAACATGAATGTGAAAATTGAACAATCATGGAAAGATGCGCTGGGCGCGGAATTTGATAAAGATTATTTTATTAAATTAACTGATTTTGTGCGTGGTGAATATTTGGCGGGGCATGCGGTTTATCCCGCATCGGCAAATATTTTTAATGCGTTTAATTTGTGCCCGTTGGATAATGTAAAGGTTGTGATTATTGGTCAAGACCCGTATCATGAACCCGGTCAGGCGCATGGATTGTGTTTTTCGGTTTTGCCGCCGACACCAATTCCACCATCATTGGTTAATATTTACAAGGAAATTCAAAACGACCTGGGGCGGCCATCAAAAACACATGGTGATTTGACCAGTTGGGCCGAACAGGGGGTGTTATTATTAAATTCAACATTAACCGTTGCGGCACACAGGGCCGCATCGCACGTTGGGCGTGGGTGGGAACAATTTACTGATGCGGTAATACGCGTGGTTTCATCGCGGCCAAATATTGTTTATATGCTGTGGGGCAGTTATGCACAACGCAAGGCCGAATTTGTGAATCCGGAAAATAATTTAATTTTAAAAAGTGTGCATCCGTCACCATTATCGGCCAGTCGTGGATTTTTTGGTAATCATCACTTTTCGCGTGCAAATGAATATTTAATTGCGCATGGCAAAACGCCAATTGAATGGTAGGATTATTATTCGTAATTAATTAAAAGTTATAAGTAAACCCGGCACCATAAAATGCATAGGAATGATTTTCTGGGGCAGTGTTGGCATTTGAAAAATGTTGTATAAATATTTCAATTGCCCATTTTTCGTTTATTTTATATCCGCCAATTAATTTGAATTGCAATAATAATTTTGCGCCCAAACGTTCGTTTTGTTGTGCCTGCAGACCGACACCAACACCGGTTGAAAAATACCAATTATCACCATGGGCCAGGGCAATATCTTCGGATAAAAATATCATTGGAATTGTATATTGATCCCAATCCCATCCATATTTTCGCCCAAACCCCAATGTTTGCCCGATGTTTATTGATTGGCGTGCGGGTATTTTGAAAAAAGTTGTTGGTTGGGAATATTGAATATGCAGCAAATAAAATGGCACCAATTGTGTTGGTGGCGGAATTAAAAAGCCACTGTTTACACCCTGGCCAATATTAAAGGCAATTTGATTTTTGTATTCGCCCATAAATGGATTTGTGTCCGCATATGCGGCGCATGTGGCGAAAATCAATGTACACAAAGAAATTGCGATTTTTTTCATACGCCAAATATATAATATATTATAAATATTTTCAACAAAAATTTATTAAAAAATATAATTATTTTATTTGTGAATAAATTCCGTTAACAAATATTGGCGGATTGTTTTGCTTGCATTTAATAATTTCTTTGATATAATGCGGGGCATTGGCGGGATAGCTCAGCTGGTTAGAGCAGTGGAATCATAATCCACGTGTCGGGGGTTCAAGTCCCTCTCCCGCTACCAAAAATTAAACCGGCGTATGCCGGTTTTTATTATGATTAAAAATTATTTCCATTTTTATCGAATCGTTTATGTATACATCCAATTGTTGTTTTATGTATTCCGGCGGTTATATCATAATACACATGACGGCCATCGCGACGCGATTTTACAAAATCGTCATCAGACAATTTTTTTAAATATTGTGATACCTTGATTTGTGGTATGTTTGTTCCCAATACAATTTCGGACACACATGATTCACCACGGTATGTCAGATATTCCAATATGCGCATTTTGTCGTAATGGGCAAATAATTTTATTCTGTTTGCGGCCATGGTGGTATAATCGGTCGGCAGAATTTCTTTGTACGTGGCGCGCATAAATTTTAATTGATCCGTCATATGGCCAAATAATTTGCGCAGGCATACAAATATACTGGCCGGGTATTCGCGACATATTTCATAATAAATAAATATGCCCCTGCGGTGTGTTTGTACCAATTCAGCATCGCGCATTTTGCGCAATGATTGCGATACAATCATTTGTTCCACGCCAACACCATGTGCAATTGCCGATACCGATGACATGCCATGTACATCCAAAAATTCCAATATGCGTAATCGCAACGGATGCGCAATGTATGTTAACCCACGGACCGCGCGTGTCATGATGGAATCAGGTAACATACATTTTATTTTTACATCCGGTAAAACTGTTTGGGGCATGTGTGTATCCTTTGTTAAATTAATATAGCATTATTTTTACAAATCGTAAATAAATTATTTGACTTTTTTATATGTATCATAAATAATATGTATTGAAAAAGATATGTATTAAATATTTAATATAATACAAAGGGGGAATTTTGAATGACATCATCATTATTACGTAAATTTATTGCGTTTATTGCGATGTTAATGCCGGTGGCGGCGGTGGCGAATCCGGCGTGTCCCATATGCACAATTGCAATTGGCGCGGGGGTTGGTGTTGCCGAATCGCTGGGGGTGCCGGTGGCAATTGTTGGATTGTGGGCCGGGGCTTTATTGACCCTTTTGGGGTATTGGATGGCAAAGTTCTGTGATGCACGTGGTTGGAAATTTTGGGGACGAAATGCGTTGTTAATTGGGCTGTCTGTTGCGATGATTGGGTTTGCGTATTTGGGTGATATAAATTACACACCCGAATGGATTTTGGGCTTTATATATCTGGACCCGATTTTATTTGGCGCAATTGTTGGGATGATTGTATTCATATTAACCGAAAAACTGTATGAATGGATGAAACGTAAAAATGGCGGGCATGCGCATTTTCCGTTTGAACGCGTGGTGTTGCCGGTGGTTGCGTTGGCGTTATTTAGTTTGCTGTTTTGGTTATGCATGTAAAATGACAAAAGGGGGCAAGTATGGAAAAAATTAAAAATGTACGCGAATTTGTTGAAAAATTAGATGCCGCAAAAAAGGTTAATCCAAAAGATTTATCGTCTGACCAGGATTTAACCATTGGCATCATGAATCTGATATCAATCGAAGAGCATTTGATGTTTTCAGGTGCCAAAACCGGCAAGCATGAATTTTATGACTTAATCGACGAAGTTCGTGAACAGCGCAAGCAAATGATGCAAAAAATAATCCCATCGTACGAAGGCGAAGTGTGGTGTATATCAAAGCATTTATTGGCGGCATCCATGCGTTTGTTCGAGGTCGGCACCAAGGCATTGGCCGCCGGTGACAGGGCGGGTGCATATGATTTGTTTGATCGGTCGTATGGATTGTATTGCATATTTTGGGGATTAAATATGGGCGGATTGGTTGGTGGCGCGGATGTTAAATGGGTTAAAACACGTCCGTCAATATCAAACGTAAAAAAAAACGATAATGTCGCGCCGGTAATTGATGATTTGTCGGATTCAATGGCGGGCGACAGTAAAATCTCGCGTTTGAAACGTTGGGTAAAAAACGCGGTGAATTGCTGTATTGAATAATAAAAAATTCTGTTGAATACACCCCGCATGCGCGGGGTGCTTTTTATTCTTGATTTTTCGGGGCGGTTCCTTATAATGGCAAATACAGTGCCCTAATAGTCTAGTGGTAAAACACGTCCTTGGTAAGGACGAGTCGCAAGTCCGATTCTTGCTTAGGGCACCACTAAAGAATTCTCCCATGAAAAACTGTTAAATAGCCCGAAAATCGGGGATAAATTGATAGTCCCAAATTTTTGTTCTTTGTTGTAGGAAATTTTGTCCCTAAAGCACAAATTTAGGACTACTTGTTTGATGTTGTAATCTCCATTTTTCCATGCTTCAATGGGGCGTGAAATAAAATCAGATACATATCCGAAAGCTTCATCAAATGGCATTAATTCAGGGGTAAAGTTATCAACTTCTGATTGTAGT
This sequence comes from uncultured Alphaproteobacteria bacterium, assembly GCA_944389595.1. Taxonomy (GTDB): domain Bacteria; phylum Pseudomonadota; class Alphaproteobacteria; order Rs-D84; family Rs-D84; genus Enterousia. The sequence continues at coordinate 74,765 of CALXMY010000002.1, forward strand.
GATAATCTCTCTGATTCCAGCGCATTAATTTTTGCGTTAAGTGCCTTTTTCATAACATCGTTTGCGCTGATATATGCGTCAGTGATTAATGATTGTTCTTGTTCTATTGCAGATATGCGTTTCTTTTTTTCTTCGTTATTCGCACATGCAGCTTTATTGCGGTTTGAATATTCCCTTGTTGCTAATGCTCGTGCCAGCGCAATCAGATTCTCTTTTGGGGCAATTTTATTCAAAACCTCTGTTTCAAATTCTTTATGCAAAATTTGCGGTGATACGTTGGCAAGTTTCTTTTTAGGGCAGTTCTTGTTTTGACACTGATAGTATGGATATTTGCCGCTTTTCGTCATACTAGCAGTTAACGGGCGACCACACTCGGGACAGGTTATAAATCCCTTAAGTGGGAAGCGTTCATCATGTTTGTTGTATTTCTTGTGTCTAAGGCGGTTTCGTCCATGTAGGCGGTCTTGGATTAAATCAAATGTCGCAGTATCTATTAATGGTTCTATGTGCCATTTTTGGACTGGAATATCATATTTAGGATATGCGAATATACCCGTATATTTGCGGTCGGTTAAGATGCGTTTCACAAAATCAAATATGTTTTTGGGGGTATGGAGACCGGCTAAGTGCATTCTTTCTGTTAAAAAGTTTGCTACATCGGTCTGAGATACTAATTTTGCGCTGGCGAATTGTTCTAGGGCTTCTTGTATTATCCCTGCCAATGGTTCATGTCGTTTTAATTCTTTGCGTGCGCCAATTTTTACGAATTGGTATCCCTTTGGTGGTTGCGTAATCCAATACCCATTTCTGGCGGCTTCACGCATACCGGCAATAGTTCTTTCTCTGTTCTGGTCTGCGAATAACTCTGCCTGTGCCGCTTCTATTGTTGCCATGAATTTCCCGACAGGGCTTGTTTCTAAAATTCCTTTGCATGTTGCCAATCTGTGCCCGCATCGTTCCATAGATTTGCGTAATTTAATGAAATCTCCTGCGTTGCGTGCTAATCGGCTTATGTCATAAAATAATACCAGACGAGGTTCTTTTATTTTTGATAGATAATCTATCATTTCTGCAAGTTGATCACGTCCTTCGGTTTTTGTTCCTGTTTTCGCTGCATCTATATAAAATTTTTCGATTTTGCAGTTATTCCGTTGCGCCCAAGATTCGCATGCCCATTGTTGTGTATCTAGGCCGTTGCCGTTATTGACCTGTTTATCGGTTGACACCCTATAATATGCAACCGCCTTTGTGATTTTATGATTTTCCATTGTGCAACACCTTGTCAAAGATTGTGTTTATAATAATGATTAACTGGTCTCTATATTGCTCTATCTGTTTATCTGTTAAGTTTATATTGCCCAGATATTTACGACATTCTGCCACCGACATCGTCGCCATCGCGCCCACCAAAAGGTCTGCGTTTTGGCCTCGGTTTGTGCGTAAGCGAAAACAATGTTAAACAAATCCTTTATTACATCGGTTCGTGCGATATGTCGTAAAAAGGATTGATTTTTATATTTCATTCCATACCTCTGTCAGATTCAAAATGAAATTTTTGTTAATCATTTTTTCTTGTGCCATTAATATAATATCGTCAATGCGTGCAATATTACACCGCCCGGCCATATCCATATACAGGTATATATCGTCTTTATTTTTTGTCTTGTCAAAACAAGTGTATGCAATTTCAAGCAGACTAAAATCTGTGCCTGGTAATTTTACCCGCAGGGATTCTTTCGTTTTTTGTAATTTACGAACAGATACCCCAAAATCGCGACAGGCTTTTAATATATGAATATAAGCAATATCAATTTTTGAAAATGTATACCATTTTTCAATATTGCCGCGCTCGTCAATCAACAATTCTTGTTTGTGTGTCCAATCGTTTAAGCAGCGACTGCTGATAGGAATATCTTGTTTATGAAATTTTTTATCACGCAGGTCATTTAAGTATCGGGCTTCTGATAAGTTGTCAGAGCAGAACATAAACACATTCATAGATTCATTTGTTAAAACAACGTCGGCCAATCGGTAATCTTTTATCAAAACTTGTGCCGGATATTCTTTATATGGGCGGCTGGATATTAGGGTGATGGCTTGTGTTAATTCCGTTGCCAGGTCGCGCAAATCCTGTCCCTTGAATTCAATATTGTGCTTTTTGCTTTTTATCCTCAGAATACCCGATTTTGCGTCAAAGTCTGTACCAGTTGGGTATTCCTTGGAATCGTAGATATGTTCTTGTTTTTTATTCATAGCACAACCTTAAATATTACATATATGTAATATATCAAATAAAAAGCCGTTGTAAAGCAATTTTTTTATAAAAAAATCAGCAAATACAATAATGTATGCTTAAAATAGCATACATTGTATACCGTAAATTTAATTCGCGACACTTATTTTGATAAAAATCAGCGCTATGCCACGGAATACAAGGCGTTGCGCGGAAAATTCAAAAAGTCGTTAATATCGCGCATTTTTTATAATGCCCGGAAATCCGCCATTTTATGTCATAGTGTCGTCTAATGTGTTTTTATTTCCAGTTTAGGTCGCTCTTTGTCGGGGTTTTCTGAAAAATCTTTCGCACATTGAATTATTGCTATGTCTACTAAATGCTCGCGTGTTTCTGCAATATTAAATACATTTACAATGTTGTGTTTAATCGCTTTATAGACTTGTTTTTCTCTCATAACGGTGTGCATATTGTCGACTACGCATTCACAGAGTTGGTGTGTCAATATGATATTGTCTAGTGTTGTGGTGCCTTTGGGAACATATTTATCAACGCAGACCGTTCTAACCTTTTCGTCATTCTTAAAAACATCTCTAAAATATTTGTTAACATACTTATTTCTGGATTCACACATTGCTAGATAATAGGTAATGCAAGATATGAGTGTTAAAGATATCAAACCAAGTGCAATATGAACTAGTATTTTTGTTTTCATAATTTATCTCTTTTTTTGGTTCGACAACCTTGTCGATTCAAAATTTATTGACGCTTTTTATCAAAAATTGCCCAAATTATCGCAAACAGCCAAAGTAATATCCCCGCCGGTCCCCATACAGAAAAGAATGTCAGCCAGTAAATACCCGTGCTATGTTTTCGATTAAGAAATGTCGCCAGACATACCGGAATCATACCCATTGCAAATGCAATCAGTGCTGACAACAGAAAAACAAGACCGGAATCGTCAACCTGTAAATATGCATTCGACCACCCTAGCGCACCGGCGATAATTGCCCCTATGCTAACCAACCACCACGCGCTTGCTGGAATTTTGGGTGTGTGCGGTATATTTGATTTTTCAGATTGTGTATTATTTATGCTAACTTTTTCAGACATTTTCTTACCCCTTTGATATAAAAAGACCGCCAAAGGAATGACGGTCGGGTATTTTCAAAATCATAATTGCAATGACCCTGTGGATTTCGGCGAACCTGTTATATAGCCACAGACACCCGACCAAAAGGTCAGGCAAAACAGTGTAAAAAACACCATTATGCTGTCAAAAACGGATAACGATGTTTTCACACCGTGCAATTATGGGTTTTGAACGACCCCGAACCCATATCCCTATGGATTCTTAAGCAAGTATTGCTACCGCCTCAATGTAAAATTATATTTTATAAAATATATTTATGCAAACATAATTGTATATTTTATTGTTGGGAGTTATTAAATTGTATCAAGTCTTTCTTTAAGATTGGCAATATCGTCTATAATTTTATTACATTTATTTATGTCTTGACGCCTAGAAGAGGTTTCAAAATTTTTGCCTGTTGTAAGTTCATATATATCATTAAATTGATTTCTAAAATCATAAATTTTTTTTCTAATAGAACTGAACTTATTGTGAAGATAATTCAAATTTGTTGCAATGTCTTTTTTGCATGATTTAATATTATTTTCTAGCATTAATTGATGTCCTGAAGGAAAAGATATTTTTCCCCAATACTCGCAACTAAGGGCTCTAAATTCGTCTAAAAGCCCTCTAATTAGAGATAGTCTATTTTCTTTTGCTCCCAATTTTAGTTGGTGCTTTGTTATAAAAAATGAAACTATTGCAATGCAAAGTTGTGCTATTATTCCAACAACTGTAATCCAATTATCTGTGGTCATGACCATTAAATTATTCCTCTACAGATTTTTTTATTATATGCCATATTGACGGTTCTAATGTTATGTCGTCATTACAAATAAAGCTTAATTTGCTTTTAATTGTTTCAAATGAAATATTATTTTCTCTTATAAGACCGCCAAAGGCTTCGTCCCAAAAAGATGCTCCAACACCATCTAAACCATCTAATATAATATTAATATGCTCTACTTTTTTATCATTAAATGCAGGAAGAATGAATTCTTCTCTGAAGCGTTGTCCAGAAAACTTACCATAACTTCTATACCTTCCAGCTGGTGCTTTATGAAAGTCTTTTGCGATATTAATAGTTTTTATCATTTTTTATCCTTATATGTTTACCTGCCACTCTATTAGAGTTCCATTTATGCTATGGATTTTGTCGTTTAACTGTTCTTGAATTCCATTTCCTCTGATATATTCACCTTTATCACTGATTATTCTTACAAATGCACTTTTTTTCAAAGATGTAACATAGTCGATTATTAGAGGCAAGCCATTTCCTCGGTTCTTTTGATTGGTTTGTGAAATTCCAGCATGTGTAGCCTCTCTAATTTTTGCCGCATCAGACATTCCTAATAGTTTTGTCAATAAGTTTGGCCTTGTTTTTGGTAATGATTTTGGAATGCCTATGCCTTGGTCAAAAAACATCACATTAAGAGTAGATGTGTTTCGGTTAATTGATGCAGACATCCACCACATTTTTTGTTTTAATGGGCTACTCATGATAAAATTATCAGGATAACCGTGACTTAACACGTTATCCATAGCTTCGTCAAGAGCGATTTTTAGTTTTTTCTTATTTGGCAATACGTCAATAAGGTTACTCAAAGTATCACGAAAAGTTAGGACGTCATCGGGATTAACCAAATTTCCAGACATAAATTTTAAAAATATAACATCCTTTTTTCTTGGTTCTTTTCCAAATTCTGCAGGAATGTTTTGTATATTTAATAAATCAAACATCCCCATATCGTATAACAAGTATTTTATTTCTTCTTTCCAATTTTTGAAATCTACAACGTGCAATTTACCGTTTTTGCCTCTTATCCTACGTAATCTATCTAACTCCGAAGTAAAAACTAGCGCACAACCAGGGGTTATAAAATCAATACCAGTAAAGTCTATTTTTAAAGAGCACAATGGATCATCTGCACATTGTCTAATATCATTTAGAAAAATTCTGGTTTCTTTATTTGTCAAATCAAGGCAGGTCGGGGCTTTTAATTTTTTTCTATACGGTGAATGTTTTGCAAGAAATTGACCTTTTTTACGAATTTGTGTTTTTCTTCTGTATAATTTTGCTCTTTTGCGCAAAAGAAACTGGCGATGTTTCCAGCGTCTTTCTTTGTTATTATTGTTATATTTTTTTATTACCATTTTGTACTACATTGCATATATAGTATATAAATAGCTAAATATCAATATAAACAATGAAGAATACATAATGTGTATGTATTCCAATTCTATTTCGGTGTTTTATTGTTAAAATTATTGTTTTTTATAAATCCGCCGTTTGCAACTTTACGATAATTCAAAATGCCACTTTCCTTAATAATCCTTGCATTTCGCATTATTTCATTATAAAATCTGTTCCAGTTGTCCCAACTTTTATGTAGTAGGGGCACCAGAGTATTTATGAAGTCTTTTCCCGTTTTTAATTGTATTTTTACTATGCTTTTTTTATAATTAATCTGTAAATTACAGGGGTTATTTTATGGCGGTGGAAGTAAATATCGGCGTTTTTGGTGCCAACGAGGGATTACAAGTCAGTCCTTGTTTTCAAAATAAAACTTATAGAAATACATTGGTGAATTTATATAACCCGAATGTTACGCATGGCGGGAAACAAATGTTTGTGTTCAAAACCCCGGAAAACGATGTTGTATACGCCATGACCATTGGCAGCGGCGGCCAAGACAAGTTGTTTTACGGTTTTAATGGCCGTCCGGGTTCTTTTGTTGGGGTTGCATTGGCGATAAAAAATGCGCAATTCAAAGATGTGAATCAGGCCATGGATATATTGGATTGGGCATATGAAAATAAAATCAAAGGCAATATCATAGAAAGCACAGGCGAAAATAAAAAGTTTGTCATAGACGGATACGAATTTTCGGGCGACAAAATACAAAGTTTTATGGATTCTGCCATTGGGGACAGAATAACCCATGTTTGCCAACGTGGCGATTGGGGTACTTTTAAATATAATGCCGATACGGATTCCAGGGTGGCAGTATACCGATTTCCATCGGAAAAATCTGATTTAGAAAACGCGATAAAAAAAAATCAAGGAAATGGGCTTTGACCCACATGAAGTGGCCGAATATATTTTGAAAAAACAAAAAGATTTTTAATACTTGCAATTGTGATAATTGCATTATAGAATCCGATTCAGATGGTTCAAAATATTATGTTTTGAACATCAGGGAAGATTTATCTTCTGTTCTTTTGTTTTTTTGTCCCCGGGGCATGCCCCGGGGTTTTTGTATAAAAGGGGATTTTATACCTTGCTTTTTTATTAGTTGTATGGCTATAATATTTTTATACCTGTTATTAATAATCGTAATCAGACCAAGAGGTATGCTACATGAAAAAATTTTTACCCATTATTTTAGTTTTAACATTGGCCGCATGTGGCGGTGGTTCTGGTGGTGGTAATGTTGGCAATGGCGGTAATGCCGGGGTTCCGGGTGGCGGCGAAATATTTAATCCGGATGATTTTGTTAAACCCGAATATAACGGCAATGTGTCACATGATGTTGTGGACAGTAATGCCGCTGTTTTAACAATGCATTCCAGTGTTTTTGATGAAACGGCCAGAACACAGTATTTAATAGATGCATTTGGTGAAGAATATTATAATGCGTTAATTGCCGAATTGTCTGGCAAGGTAAATGATGCTGTGGTAGACGCGGTGGAAAATCGCGTCGGGTCTGCACGTGATAACGGTGGTAAAAATTTTTGTAAATCGGAACGCGATTGTAATCAAATGATATTTGACCAAATGCGGGAAGTTTTGGACAATTTAGATAATCTGGATGATATGAATAATAAAGATATTCGTAATGCATTAATTGCCGCCGGATTTGGAAAGGAAATTTCAGGGCATTGGGATGATATCAAAGATTATGTGAAAAATCATATGAATATTGATGATATTAAAAACCAGGGCGAAGAAATATACAATACACCGGGCAAGGGCAGTGGTGAATTCAATTTGAAAAATACAGATTTCAAGGCAATGTTAACCACGATACAAAATAATGTTGCTGATATCATGACATTACAGATTGATAATGATGGGCGTGTTATTGGTGTCGTGTTTAAAGATGTGGGATCTGGGTCAAGCAGAGAAAGTCCGGCAATATTATATTCGGGATTAAAGCGCAACGATGATACAAATCGTTTTGATTTTTCAGATCCAGATGGCGAAATGCCAACATCGGGCGAAATGGAAATGATATCATATGCCCAGGATTTAGGATTAAGATATTCTGATTTTGGCGTTTTGGTTGGTGCAGAAAATGCAAAAATTACGGTGACTGATGAAGATGGTAATGTCAGTGAACGTGATTTGTCGGGATATAAATTGCCATTTGCCGGTGGATATGATGTAAAGCGTATTGATGATAAAAAACAAATTGCATCAAATGTGACTTTCTATGGTTTTGCAAATGGTACGGTTGAACCCGCAAATGCCAGTGGTGCCAAAGCGTTACCAATTGAAAGCAAAAATGCAACATTAACATTTAATGCCACCAATCGCGAAGAGCATTTAACCGCGAATTTTGATAATTGGTATAAATTAGATGTCATAAAAAATGGTATGGGCCAAGTCATATGGGTAAATACCGATGATTGTGGGCGGCGTATTCCAACGGAATATGTGGTTAAAGATACACCATTGACCGATGGTGTACAAAATGAATCCGTGTATTTTAATACCGAATTTTATGGCGATGACAATATCCCGGCCGAGGCCGTTGCATTATTTCAATATCAACAAAAGGTTATGGATACGCCCAAGGAAGGCGGCGGGAATTTGAATATATTCCTGGGGTTTGGGGGACGAACCAAATAAATTAAAATGATAATTCCGCCCATTTGGACGGAATTATTTTTTATATTACTTGCATTTTATATATTTGCGGTATAAAATTTTTGACTGGTAATATTTAAGGGTGCGGGAACGATGATGTGACTGACAACCACGGAGTTCGCAAATCCCAATTCAAAGTGACAAATCAGGGTGGCACCGCGCAAAATAAAATTGCGCCCCTGAAACATTAAAAACGCGGGTGCCGTTTCCAAATGTTTTTGATAATGGCATCCACAAATAAAAAAGGGACCAAAATGTTATCTTTGAAATCTAAATACAGAACACATACATGTGGCGAATTAAATAAATCAAATGTTGGGGAAACTGTTACGTTGTCTGGGTGGGTGCATCGCAAACGTGACCATGGTGCGTTATTGTTTGTTGACCTGCGCGATAATTATGGAATTACGCAATGTGTGTTCGATGGTGGTAATGCCGAAATGGAACGTGTACGTCCGGAATCTGTGATTCAAATAACGGGAACGGTTGTTGCGCGTGATGCAGCGGCGGTAAATGATAAAATTCCAACCGGTGAAATTGAAATTCAGGTGACCGATTGGCATGTTTTAACCAATGCAGATGTTTTGCCGTTCCAGGTGTTTGGCGATGATGATACTGTTGCCGAAGATTTACGTTTGAAATACAGATATATTGATTTACGTCGTGAATCATTACATAACAATATTTTAATGCGTAATCGCATGATTAAATTTATTCGTGACCGTATGTGGGAAATGGGCTTTTCTGAATTTCAAACACCAATTTTAACCGCGTCCAGTCCCGAAGGTGCGCGTGATTTTATTGTGCCGTCGCGTAATCATCATGGAATGTTTTATGCGCTGCCCCAGGCACCACAACAATTTAAACAACTGTTGCAGATTTCCGGATTTGACCGGTATTTCCAGATTGCGCCATGTTTCCGTGACGAAGATTTGCGTGCAGACAGATTGTTGGAATTTTACCAATTAGATTTGGAAATGTCGTTCGTTGATTTGCCGGATATTCAGGCCGTGGGCAACGAATTAATGCCAAAAATTATTCGCGAATTTGTGCCCGATGCAAAAATATGTCCCGATATTCCGCATATTCCATTTGACGAGGCAATGTTGAAATATGGGACTGATAAACCTGATTTGCGTAATCCGATTATAATTTCGGATGTAACGGAAATATTCCGCGGGTCTGATTTTGGTATTTTTGCCAATGCGATTGAAAATGGTGGTATCGTTCGCGCCGTGCCGGCACCAAACAGTGCCGATAAGCCACGTTCGTGGTTTGATAAATTGGGCGATTATGCGGTCAAAGAATTGGGACTGGGCGGTTTGGGTTATATCGTTTTTGCAGACGATGCCAAAGGGCCCGTGGCAAAAAAACTGGATGCCGAACGCATTGCGAAATTACGCGAAATTGCGGGCGATAATTCATCATTGTTCTTTATCTGTGATGCGCCAGATGCCGCCGCCAAGGCCGCCGGTAAATTGCGTACAAAATTGGGTGAAGATTTGGGATTAATTGATGAAAAAGAATTTCGTCTGTGCTGGATCGAAGAGTTCCCATTCTTTGAGGTCGACCCTGAATCGCCCACAGGCATTGCGTTTACGCATAATCCATTTTCATACCCAATGGCAACATTGGATGAATTAAAAACAAAAGATCCGCTGTTAATCAAGGCTGCGCAATTTGATATGGTGTTAAATGGTGCGGAAATTTGCAGTGGCGGATTACGTAATTTTAATCCGGAAATAATGTTGCGCTGTTTTGAAATCACCGGGTATGATGACGAAACGGTTAAGCAAAAGTTTGGTGGTATGTACAACGCGTTTCAATACGGTGCGCCACCGCACGGTGGGTGTGCATTCGGTTTGGATCGATTGGTGCAAATTATGTTGGGCGAGGCAAATTTACGTTCGGTTGTTGCATTCCCAACCAACCAGCGTGGCCAGGATTTAATGATGGGGGCACCGGGGCCTGTTACAGAAAACCAACTGCGCGAAGATCATATCCAGGTTCGCAAAAAAGGTTAATAAAAAAGAATCCGATTTTTTCGGATTCTTTTTTAGAATTTTTTATGTGTACTGATGAAATCGCGCATAAACGTTGGGTCAAAATTCATCATGATTTCCGATAGTGAATATTCACGTGAATTATTCGGATTTATTTTTAAATCAATTGGCGATGGCAATGGTGATGTGCCACGCAATACAAGATTCATGTTCGCATACATTTGACCGGATTTTATTTCAAATTCGCCCGTTGCATCGGTGTGACGCAGACGTAATATAACTGGTTGTGTGGTTACAAAATCACCGTTATCATATTTGCCAATTATGCGCATTGTTTTAATTGCAGATTCACCGCCATCCAACGCATACGATAATGCATATTCCGCATTAAATGTATTAATTTGATTGGCAGATGCAAAGAAATCATCAACGCCCAATCCGATAAAAAACCCGCCTTCGATGGTTAAATCTATGTCGCCATTTAAATTGTATTCTAAATCATGTGCAATGTTACCAAATGTATTCATATCTATTTCCGCAGTAATTAATGCATCGCGAATATTCAGTGGCATTGTATTTGACAATAACATCCCGTTTATTAAAAATTTATTTAATTGCGCGGTTATGCTGTAACGGTTGCCATCGCGTGATAATGTTGCCAACATGTTTCCACGATCGCTGTCTGTGATGGAAAAAGTTTGAATGTTTGGTTTTAATGAATACAGGAAATTTTTGAATATATTGCCATCATATATCAATGCATCTGCCGATAATGATATGTTTATATTCAAATCAAATGGTATTGTTATTGGTGACGTGGTAAAGAATGATAATTCTTCGTAATTATTTAAATACCCAGAATTAATGAACGCACCCAAATCCAATATATCCGTGCGCAATGTTAAATTGTTTCCGCTTAATGTTCCGGTAAATGTATGTTCAGCGATTTTTATTTCCAGATTTGATACTGTGTTTCCATTGTATGTGCCGGAAATTGTATATGGTAAACTGTTAAATGCCTGCATATCAATGCCGGGGAACCAATCTTTGGCATTTTTACCAGATATATAAAAATATGTATCTGTTAAGTATAATTCCCACCGCCCAGAATTTGGTACGAAATGCATCATATTATCATTCCACGAAAAATCACCAACCGCATTGCGCATGAAGTTGGGTATTTCGGTTAAACCCGGGTCCAACCATTGTAATGTTTTATTATGTGCAAAACGGTACGATGGTGTTATTGTGTCGCCATCGATTTCGTATGTTCCGGCAATGTCGGCAAATTCAAAATCTATGTGACCGCGTGGGGCAAATTCCAACAGTCGTTTAATGGCATCGTCACGATCGGGCGAGGGCAATTCTGAATATACCAATAAATCGAATTTATCAGGACTGATTGATACTGCGCCAACAAAATCACCGTATAAAAAGCGTTCGCATTTCCATTCTTCGGGGGTGCCATAAAAATTACATGTTGCCGGTATTCCGTAATACGGCATTGTTATCATTAAATTATGTGCGCCATTTTCGTCAATCATGCCGCCGTTAACCGCAATATCATCCGCAATTATTGATTCAATTTGAAATTCGTCACGTGTGCCGATGGCGTTTACTTTGATATGTTTGAAATTACGTGCGCCAAATTTCATGTCGCCCGTGAAATCCAAATCAAAATTTGTTTGTGAAAATATTCGTGATGGTTGGGTTAAAAATGATAAATCATAAACTATGTCATGACCGCGCAATTTAACAATTTTATCGCCATTTGGCATTATTGTTATATCGCCACTGATTTTATCCATTTTAATATCTTTGAATGCCCAGCCGCGGTCGCCATCCCAATCGAACAGCATGCTTAAATTTATTGTTTTATCAATTTTAGGTTCCGAAAATCCGAACCATCGATTTATATCGTTTGTTTCCATTGATATTTTACCACGCACGGAACCATCGGTAAAAATCTTGCCCGTTATGTTCATTTTGTCGTTTTGATTGCGAATGGAAATTTCATCGCCATTAAAATCAATGTCGTATTTATGTTTTTCTGTTCGAACAACGCCAACCAAATGGCCATTCCGCAGTTCTGCATCAATGATTTCCAATTCACGATTTTTAAATGTTAATTTTGAATTATGTATCTCAACCGGATGATTAAAGTTTTTGGGCACCAGGTTATTTATCACGATATTACCATCGTATACGTCAATTTCGCCGGTTAGTGGTGCATTTTCAATATTAAATATATGTGTAAATGGAATAAAAAACATTAATGCGCCAATTTCGCCGTTTGGTATTTCAACATCGTGGGCCACAATTGTGGCGTGTCCCAATAAACTGAAATGTATATCGCCATTTATTTTGGCGGCAACGCCAGTTTGGTCGACGATAACCTGTTCTATTTTAGGTTTCAGGTTATTTAAATTTATCATTGGTGGCACCAAAACAATTGCCATTACCAGCATGCCGATAATAGCGATTATCGTCCATAAAATACGACGTTTATATCGGGGTTTTAATGCCATTCCTCTATTCCCTTGTATTTTGATTATAATGGATTATATTAGGTTTTGTGAATAAAAAAATATTTAATCTTCAAAGTGATTATAAACCCATGGGTGACCAGCCCCAGGCGATTTCTGAATTGGTCGAAGGTGTGCGGGATGGCCGGCGCAGCCAGGTGTTATTAGGGGTGACAGGTTCGGGTAAAACCTTTACCATGGCAAACGTAATTGCCGAACTGGGGCGGCCTGCAATGATTATGGCACCAAATAAAATTTTGGCGGCCCAGTTGTATACAGAAATGAAATCTTTTTTTCCAAATAATCATGTTGAATATTTTGTGTCGTATTATGATTATTATCAGCCTGAGGCATATTTACCCACAACAGATACATATATAGATAAAGACGCATCAATAAATGAACAACTGGATCGTATGCGTCACAGTGCAACCCGCGCCATGTTAGAGGAACGCGATGTTGTTGTTGTTTCGTCTGTATCATCGATTTATGGTATGGGGTCGCCCGAACAATATTCTGGGATGAAGGTTGTTTTACATGTTGGTGATAAAACGGGTATTAACGATGTAATTCATGAATTGGTGAATATTCAATATAAACGAAATGATGTTGCATTTGAACGCGGTGATTTTCGGGTGCGTGGTGATACATTGGATGTATTCCCATCTCATTCCCAGGATCGTGGGTGGAAATTGTCTTTTTGGGGTGATGAAATCGAAGAAATTTGGGAATTTGATACATTGACCGGTGCAAAATTACAAAAATTGGACAGGGTTGCGGTGTATCCAAATACACACTATGCAACACCGATGCCATCGATACTGCAGGCCATCGGGCAAATTCGCGCGGATTTGGATGAACGTTTGAAATATTTCCACGATAATATGAAATATATCGAAGAACAGCGTTTGCGTGAACGGGTAAATTTTGATATTGAAATGATGGAATCAACCGGAACATGTCGTGGTATTGAAAATTATTCGCGATATTTGTCGGGGCGCGCACCGGGACAGCCACCGCCAACATTATTTGAATATTTACCACGCGATGCAATTTTGTTTATTGATGAAAGTCATGTAACTGTGCCGCAAATTTCCGCAATGTCACGGGGGGACCGTGCGCGCAAAGAAACACTGTCACAGTATGGGTTTCGTTTGCCGGCATGTATTGATAATCGGCCATTGACATTCGAGGAATGGGATGCACTGCGCCCCCAGACCATATTTGTATCGGCAACGCCCGCCGAATGGGAATTAAATCAATCCGGTGGGATTGTATCGGAACAGGTTATTCGACCAACAGGATTATTAGACCCAGAATGTCAGGTGCGCCCAACTGCACATCAGGTTGATGATTTATTGGATACTGTTAAAAATGTGCGTGGGCGTGTATTGGTTACGACGCTGACCAAAAAAATGGCAGAACAGTTAACGGATTATTTTGTTGAAAATGGTGTACGTGCAAAATATTTGCACAGCGATATTGAAACATTGGAACGTATTGAATTATTGCGCGATTTACGATTGGGTAAATTTGATGTTTTGGTCGGAATAAATTTATTGCGCGAAGGGCTGGATGTTCCAGAATGCGAACTGGTTGCCATTATGGATGCGGACAAGGAAGGATTTTTGCGTTCCACGCGCAGCTTGATTCAAACAATTGGTCGGGCGGCACGTAATGCAAATGGGCGGGTGATATTATATGCCGATACTGTAACCGATTCTATGCGTGCGGCATTGGATGAAACATCGCGCCGGCGTGAAAAACAAATGGCGTATAACCGCGAACATAATATCACCCCAAAAACTGTTACCAAGGCCGTATTTGCCGAGGTTGGCGATAAAGATGAAAAAACAGATAAAAAACGCAGATTTGTTTATACTCGCGATGGTGTTATGGATGCAGATACGTTACGACGTGAAATTAAAAAATTAAACAAACAAATGCGTGATGCGGCGGAAAATTTGGAATTTGAACGGGCGGCCGAATTACGCGACGCAATTCATAAAATGGAAGATGATTTGTTATTATTGGAGTAAGATATGAATATAAATCGTGATGAAATTTTAAGTGTAAATGGATTATATATATCCCAGTTATATAAACATTGGTATGCCGCAGAATGCATTGCTGTGCGTAATGGGCGTTTGTGTAAAATCAGATATCCGTATAAAACACCAAATGATGCAATTAATATGTTGTCTTTTTTGAACGGTAAACGCGACAGTTTTCCAAAACCTGATTATCGGATACAGGTATATATTATGAACAATGGGTATGTCAGATGAAAACATATGAATTAAAAAATATTAATGAAACGCATGAATTTGCGCGTGAATTTGCCAAAACATTGCACGCGCCGGTATGTGTCGCGTTGCATGGTGATTTGGGAATGGGTAAATCGGAAATTGCACGTACGATAATTCAAACACTGCGCGGGGCGGATACCGTGGTGCCCAGTCCGACTTTTACAATTGTGCAAAATTACGATGGGATATCGCATTTTGATTTATACAGAATAAATGATAAATCTGAATTGGTGGAAATCGGATTGCCATACGCATTACAGAATGATATTACATTAATTGAATGGCCCGAAATTGCCGCGGATATTTTGCCGCCTGATACAATACACATATATATTACCGGTGACGGTGATGCGCGAAATATTACAATAAAATAAAAATTATTTTTCCGCACGTTTTAACAGACTTTGCACCGCCAATGGAAAATCAGTGCTGTTTGCCAGATATGATCCGCTGACAATCAAATCCGCCCCGGCGGCCCAACATTTTTGTGCGGTATCCGCATTTATTCCGCCGTCGACAGATATTAAATATTTTAATCCATATTTTTTTCGTGTTGCGGCCAATACCGAAATTTTATGCAGACATTTTGAATCAAATTGTTGTCCCGCGGCACCCGGTGTGACCGCCATAATCATTATTTCATCAATTTCGCGCAAAATTGGTTTTAATATTTCGATTGATGAATCGGGGTTTAATGCCACACCGGCACGTCGGCCCGCACCACGGATTAATCGCAATGCATTGCGAACACCGGATGTATTTGTTGAAACAATAATTGTATTTGCCCCGGCGGCAACGGCATCAGCCGCCCATACATCGGGACTTTCGGTCATCAGATGAACATGTAAATGTGCGCGCGTGTGTGCGCGGATGTATTTTAATTCTGCGATGCTGCCACGTATGTTTTCAACATATAATCCATCCATTATATCAACATGTATCATTGATATTCCGCCCGCGCGAAACATTGAATATGTAATTGGACTTTTCATATCAAAACACAGCGTGCTGGGCAAAACAGGAATAAAACTGATTTGTTTTTTGGGATGCGGATGAAAAACCGCAGTTATACGATTGTATATATTGCGTATGCGTGCATGTCGCGCGGTGTATGCATTGCGATGTGTTAATTCGGCATCCCATATATATGTGGACAGTGCCTGAATTGATGCGGTTGCATGTGCGTTGTGCACGGGAATGCCAAACAGATTTTCAATAAAATCAGATATAAATTCGATTTCCGCCCCACCACCGGAAATAATAATTTTATTGGGTGTTCGATGTTTAAATGGGGTGGTACAGGCATCCTTTATCTGGGCACACAGGTCAACCATATTTGGAACAATTATATTATTAACATCGGCACGTGAAAAATCATATGCGGTATCAGCCGGGGTAAAACGATCCATTTCACGCGGCATCATGGCGGAAACATTACGCTTTATTCGTTCGGCATCATCAAAATTTATGTTTAATTTTTCCGATATGTCATGCGTTATATCCGTGCCACCAAATGGTATCTTTTGAAAAAAGACCGGGCCATTATCCAACCACATTGAAATACTGGTAAACCCGGCACCAAAATCTATGTATAATTCCGCGCCTTTTTTGGTATGCATCATTGCGTTTTGTAAAAAATGTGGGTCATAAAAAGAATATGGCTGAATATGCGCCGCGTGTAATTTTGTTGTTAATTCACTGATTGCATCATTTGAATAAAATATTACGCCGAATATGGCCGTTAATCCGAAATCAGTGTATCCAATTGGGCTGTATAATTTTTTTACATTTGGTGTTTCATATCGCAACGGAATTATGTGCATTGGAAAAAATTCATCCGGCGGTGTTATTTGGGAAATCATTGAACTGATATCAGATTGTGTAATTTTATGTTCGCCCCGCCAATTTTTGGATTTTGGATTTATTTTAAATATCGCGGGGCCAAAATTTCCGGTAATATATGCGTCATCAAAATGGTCGCCAATTTGGCGTTCCAATTCATCAATAACAGATTTTATGGCGAAAACAGTATCAAAACTGTCCACTGTGTGCACGGATGATTTTATAATGTGGCCGGCACGCACACGGTGCGCAATGCCGCGAACGCCACTGGTGCCAATATCAAGACATAAAAAAGATGAATCAGATAAATTCATTTTCGATAATCTTATTTTATCAAAATTCTGGCATCGTCACGCATATCAATAATATCAATGTCGCGTGATAAAATATTATGATTTTGATTCAAAACCATTAAACTGGCAATTGCGGATTCCGGATTTTTTTCCGGCAACATTATTGTTATTCCGTCCACGGTATGTAAATTCCAACGTCGATTTTCGATGAATTCCAAATAATCCAAATTGCTGGCAATTATATTTGATGCATCAATTATTCCAGATATATCATTTGGAACATTGCCACGAAAAACAATTGTGTTTGGACTGCGCGTTGTGGTGGGGCGGTTTACAATTGTGCCATCCACAGATAATGGGTAAAATTGTTCGCCATCAGTCCATTGGGCAACAGCCTGGTACAATTGAACATGTATTGATAAATTTCCGTCCGCTGTGCGACGTACGGCACTGTGCCGCACCCCAGGTGATGCAATTATACGCGCGTTTATTTCATTTAATGTCTGTTTTGTTGGCCGGGTCCCGGGTGCAACCGCCGCAGCCGCCGCGACGGGGGTTAAATCCTTGCCCGGGGCATCGGCGGAAACAGACATGCTGCGCACATACGACAGTTTGCCATGTCCGGTATTAATCATAATAATTCGTGTTGCGAAATAAATCGCCAAAATTATTGATATTGCAAAATACAGCCAAAACCAAATTGAACGTTTCATGTCCAAAATTATATCATAAAAACACGATGTTGAAAAGCCCGCAGCAATTTTTAATTTGCACGCAATAAATAACCACGTCGGAACATACACTTGCGATATGAACCAACAGATTTTGATGTCGTATTACGTGGCACAGACAATAATGCACGTTGCCCAACATCGCGATATTCATTTGATTGAAATGTTACCCACAATCCATCCCAATCGGGCATTATGCCACTTTGATTCGGGGCCAATAATTTGGAAATACGCGAACGCGGCATATATGACGGTTTGTTTATCCCCAGGCATGCCTTGTGATCACGGACAAATTGTTCCATTGTTACGGATTCATTTTCCCAATTTAATATGGTTGCGTCATCAATACTGCCGCGATTGACGGATGCGCAGGCCGACAAAATCAATGCAAATGCAATGTATTTAATTCTCATATTTTACATTATAATTTAATTGCCTTTGGGGGGCAATAGTTTTTATAATGGGAAAAGAGAATATAGGAAACGCATATGGCAATAACTGTTCAGAATTTTATAAAATTGGCAAATTTATATAATCAAATTGCAATGATTATGTCGGCAATTTGCGTGCAAAAGGGCGGAATTGATATCGAAAATTATGCGGGCCGTTTCTTTGCCGCGGATGTTTTGGAATATGTGTATGAATATGGTCGGCGTTTAATGGATGCAAATAAAAATTTGCCGGGGGATGTTGTGGATGTTATAAATCGATTTGGCCAGCAATATGAACGGGTCAAGGGATTAACCACGCCAACACAAAAACCATTGTATGAAATGACATTGGATGAATTTGAAAGGGTTATGAATATTTGATATCATTGTTATAAAAGACAGGGTGACAATATGAAAACAACCAAATATTTATGCAAAATTTTAATTTTGGCTGTTTGGGCGGGACTGGTGTCTGGTTGCGCACAGCGGCAACAGGAAAATGTGCCACAATATGATACGATAAATGTCGTTGAAAATTTTGTTATTGATGAAAATTCGGTGCCTATTTTCCCGAAAAAGGCCGCGTTGACAACCGATACCGCACAACGTTTTTCAATTGAATTGCCAAAACGGTGTACTGTTGATTGGGATAATCAGACGGTTGTATCCGTTGTCCCCGAAGAGCCGATTGAAATGGTGCGTTTGGGAATGGGCGATCAATTACCAGATTTAAAGGTTACAGATTACGAGTTTCGACAGTTAAAGGTCAAAGAGGCATTAGATAAACTGTTAGAGGGAACAGAAATTTCAGTAATAGAAGATGGCGAATTGACGGAAACTATATCTGGAACGATTTCATCGGGTAATTTGGCCGACAGTGTTGAATTAATGGCGAAAATGGGGCGGTCGTATTATTCGTATGACGCGGTAAATGCCGAAATTCATTTGGATAATCGGGCCAAATGGATGATAAAAATGCCAAAAAACGAAACTATAATAATGGCGTTATTGGATGCCATGCATGGGGCGGATGTTCGCAATTTGTTGGTAAACTGGCAGGATAAAACATTGGTGTTCGAGGGTAATTATCAAACAGAACGCGAGGTTTCAAAAATTATTGCCGATATTGCATCAAAAAAATATATGATTGCATGGGATGTCGATGTATACCGCGTTTATCCACGTACTGATAATCCGATTATATGGATGAATTTGTTGCCGGCATTCGGTGATAATAATATAAAAATGTCTATTCCCGGTGTGGTGGGGCGTGCGTTGGTTGTCAGTCCGGAAATAAATACAAAAACATTACAGGAATTTTTATCACAACAGGCAAATGTGGTGCTGATTTCCCAGGGACAATTTTCAATTCCAAATGGCTGGCAATCCAGATTTGATATTGGCCAATGCAGCAAAGAGGATCGTTTGGAAACTGATTTGGTAATTGGGGCAACGGGCGTATATGGTGATTATGGCGGTTATGATAAACTGGATGCGAAAATAGTTCTGCGCACCAGTAACGGTGAATTGGCATCGTTTAATATACCGTCTGATATTGGTGATAATTATGTAATTATTGGTATTCCGACACATTCATTTGTAACAACGCCGGAAACGTTAATCAGTCCGTTTGCGGAATTAGTTGTATTTATGTCGCCACGAATAATATCGATTGTTGATGCAAAAACATTGCCGGTTGGTGCGAATGTGCCTTTGTCAGGGGATGCGTTGCGCGAATTTTTAGGTAATGATTTATAGGGGTTTTAAATGTTTTCAAAATTAGAACGCAAGGTTGCATTCAGATATTTAGGCGCGCGCCGCCGCGGATTTGGTTCGGTTATTTCATGGGTGTCACTGATTGGAATAATGTTGGGTGTGGCAACATTAATTGTTGTTATGTCTGTTATGGGCGGGTTCCATGATACGTTATTGTCGCGAATTGTTGGGATGAATGGTCATGTTGTTGTGTATTACCAGGACGGCGCAATTCATGATTATGATTTTTTAATCGATAAAATGAAACAGAACAAAATTGTTTCTGAAAATGCGATTGGTATTGTCCCCATTGCCGAGGGCCAGGTTATGGCAACCGCAAACGGCAACAATACAGGCGCAATGGTGCGGGGAATTCGTATGTCTGATTTGGCGGTCAAAACAGCCACTGGGACAAAAATTTATGGAAAGGCATTAGATAAAATTTCCGATGGCGAATTGGTTGCGGGCGCGTCGTTGACACGGGCATTGGGCGTTACAATGGGGGACCAAATTTCATTGGTTTCGGCAAATAATGCAACACCAACGCCATTTGGTTCAATGCCGCGAATTATGTCGTATCCGGTAATGTCGTCGTTTTTTATGGGAATGTATGAATATGATTCTGGGTATATTTTTATGCCATTGGAAACCGCGCAAAAATATTTAAATATTCCGGGTGGGGTGACTCATATTGATTTATTCCTGCGTGACCCCGAGGATACAACAGATGTTGCACGTGCATTAACAGATTTATTGCCCGATGGTTTTGTTGTGCGCGATTGGCGTGATTTAAATCGCGGATTTGTTGGTGCGTTACAGGTGGAATCAAATGTTATGTTTTTGATATTGATGCTGATAATAATTGTTGCGGCATTTAATATTGTGTCCAGTTTGGTCATGTTGGTCAAAGATAAATCAAAAGATATTGCCGTTTTGCGTACGTTTGGTGTATCGCGGCGTTCCATGATGAAAATATTTATTTTGTCTGGCACCAGTATTGGTATTTTGGGTGCGGCGTTTGGAACGGTGCTGGGGGTGGTGATTGCGATTTATATTGAACCAATACGTCAATTTTTCCAATGGGCAACGGGACGCGATTTATTCCCGGCCGAATTGTATTATTTGTCTGAATTACCGTCAAAGTTAGTGTTGGGTGATGTTGTTGGAA
The DNA here is from genome assembly GCA_944389595.1 of uncultured Alphaproteobacteria bacterium. Taxonomy (GTDB): domain Bacteria; phylum Pseudomonadota; class Alphaproteobacteria; order Rs-D84; family Rs-D84; genus Enterousia. Next base: position 96,060 of record CALXMY010000002.1, read on the forward strand.
TTGCGTTGATTGCGGTGTTGTTAGCATTTTTGGCAACGTTGTATCCAGCATGGAAGGCCGCCAGTACCGACCCGGTCGAGGTTTTAAGAAATGAATAAAAAACTGGAATTAGTTTTAAGAACGTTGGTATATGACACCGTTGTCCCCGGTGGTCATTGGTCATCCAGTGCCAAAGATTATCAGGATTTTTTAACGGCACAGGGAATCAAATTACCAATAAAATTATTCCATGAATATAAATATCCAAATAATGTAACGCCACAGAAATTCGAAGAACAAGTGCGGACATTGTTTTTCTTTTATACGTTCGATGTTGAGCGTATAACCAATCCCCGCGGGTATGCGGAATCTATGATAGCCGGGATGGAACGGATGGCGCGGGAAGATAAAAATATTGTGCCATTGACGGAAGAAGAAAAGTTGAATCTGATTAATAAAATGCGTGGTCCGGTTAAAAATTTGTCTGATGCAGACAAAAATCAATTGGTGGATTATATTCAACAACAACGCAGTACTGTGGTGGCGCAGGTTGCTGATTTATTGTCACAGACGATTGAATTAAATCCAGAATTGTTGGATATAAATTGGGAAAATAAAAATCTGCAAGATTTTTTTGAAATTTTGGACGGTGTCAGTTATGGATACGCGCCCATGGATATAAAATATTATATCGACAATAAACACGATTTGGCGCGGATAAGAAAAGAACAACGTGAAGAAGAATTTATAAATTTAATTGGTGATGGGCCGCATCTGGTTATTCACCCAGACAGAATAAGAATTATGCTGGACGAAATTAAAAAACAAAAAAATTTACAACGTAATATTGAAAGAGGAATGGATTTATAATGGCCGGGATATTAAATTCTTTGTCAAAAATAAAGCAGGGCGATGTCGTATTGTCTGTGCGTGATATAAAAAAGACTTTTATCGAAGGCGGTCAACCATTGCATATTTTGCGCGGGGGAGGTTTCGATTTGCGCAGGGGTGAAATTGTTGCGCTGGTTGGTCCATCGGGCAGTGGGAAATCGACATTATTACAATGTGTTGGTTTGCTGGACAAACCCACCAGTGGCAGTATTTTGTTGTCTGATATACCCGTGCAGAAAATGGATGACGAAATGCGCACATCAATGCGGCGGCGTAAAATTGGGTTTGTGTATCAGCGGCATAATTTGTTGGCTGATTTTACCGCGTTGGAAAATGTGATGTTGCCTATGTTGGCAAATGGTGTTGATGAACGCGTTGCCAATGCACGGGCGTTAAAATTATTGCGGGCGGCAAATGTTGCGCATCGTGCATCACATTTACCGGGCGAAATGTCGGGCGGCGAACAACAACGTACCGCCGTGGCGCGGGCATTGGCAAATGACCCCGAAATTTTATTGGCCGACGAACCAACGGGCAGTTTGGATCCCGCGCATGCGGCATCTGTGTTTGATTTATTGTTGGATTTGGCCCGAAATAAAAAAATGGCTATGTTGTTTGTGACGCATGATATGAATTTGGCTGCACGTGCAGACAGAAAAATAACAATTACAAACGGCATAGTGGAATCTGTTTAAAAAAAATAGTATAATATAACTAACCATGGGGGGAGTTTTATGAAAAAAGCAGTTAAAAAAACAAAAGTTGCGCAAAAAGGCGTTAATACAAATGGGGTAACAAATTGTTGCAGTCGTTCGCACAGAATATGGGGCGCGGTTGCGTTGGCCGGTTTGTTTGCGTGCGGGCTGATTTTGGGATTGTCATATTCTGGGCCAAAAACAACGGAAAATATTGCATTGGATGTTGAACAATGCGATTCAATTGCAAATGAAATTATAAGTATTACGCAACGTGGCGCAAGCGCAGAAGATGTCGAAACGTTAAAGGAATTAAATACCGCATATACAAATGGTTGTGCGGGGCGTTTGGTTATTATTGAACGCGAATCAATCGCGCCAGTCGCACCGAAGCCGGAAATAATGTCAACATGTGCGCGAATTGAACAATTATTAAAACAACGCCTGCGCCCAGAGGATAGTACAGAATATTTTGCACATTTAAGCAATGCTGATACGTACAGCACGTTGGCGGACAAGGGGTGTGCAGATAATGCCGATATGTATAAAACATTGGCATTGCGCGAATTGGAAATTGCAACTGCGCTGCAGCCAACCGAAAATATGGGAATGAATGATGCTGAAATTGTAATTGATACGTTTAAAAAACTGGACATGCAACGCGAGGCACAGGAATTTTTAAATAAAATTGAACAATTGATAGATCCGGCAACGGATTTTATCCTGAAAATGGAACAGGTTATAAATGGTTAAACTGATATCAAAAATATTATTTGCGATTATAATTTGCACGCCGGCCATGGCGGCGGATTCGTCTGTTTCCGAACGCCAGGATTGCGATACAATGCAATCGCGAATAAGTGAATTGGCCGCAATTGAATCGCCAACGGATGCGCAATCTGACGAGTTGGCAAAATTGCAGGCACAATATCGCACTAATTGTTCGAAGTCTGCGGGTGGGCGGCGTGCCACAACCACCAGCAGAATTTCCATGGCGACAATGGCGGCCGCCGCCGCAACGCCGGTTGCGGCCCCCACAACGACCAAGGAAACAGTTGTTGTAAATGTTGGCAGTGTTTTAAAAGATTATTTGGCCGATTTACAAAAATTGTGTGATGATTTATCCAGCGATATTGAAATGTTGGCGGATAACGGAACATCAGAGGGTGAATTAAAACCATTGCAAAACCAATATAATGCCAATTGTAAAGAAATTGATAAATCAAAAACGGCGGAATTAGATGTGGAAACAATCACCAAAAATGTAAATGCCGGCCTGTGCGAGGATGGCAGTAAACCAAACAAATTTGGTTGCTGTGGCGATGAAATATTTACCGATATGGGTAATTTGGTGTTTGCCTGTTGTCCGGAAAGTGGCGGCGAATGTCATCCACCATTAAATGATGGAAATGCGTTATGAAAATAAATTGGAAATTAGTTTTCATCGGCGTTGCATGTTTTATAATTGGTGCCGTTGCGGGATATGGAATTGCTGTATATGCCGGAAACAGTGTATATAGCGCAGATTTGGAAATTACGTGTCCGGATAATGGTGTGCCCGATGAAAACGGATGTTGTGCGGGGGAAACTTATACAGATATGGGTGGATACGGTTTTAATTGTTGTCCTGATGGCGACGGACCATGTTTCCCGCCAATTAAATAAACAAGGAGAAAAGTATGAGAGAGAAAAAAACAGGTGTAAATACACAAAGCAAACGCCGTGGTCGTGTGTGGCTGTGGTTATTTATCGTTATTTTGGTAATTTGTGGTGCCGCGACATGGGTGTTGTATGACGGCGGGGTTATTGGACGTAATGGCGCAATAAATGGCGGCTTTGTTGCGGAAACGGTTGCGGTTGTGCCGGTGGATACAGAAAATGTTGTGGTGGCGGACGAAACGCATGAAATTAAACCTGCATGTGTTATCATAGAAGAAAGTTTGTTGGGAAATATTGTTAATGACACACACATGGATTACGCGCGTCAATACGATGCTGCGCGTACATATTCCGTTTTGGCGCAATATGGTTGTCCCGAAAATGCCCAGTTCTTTACCGATATGGCCATGCGCAGACAGACGATTGCCCAGGGTTTAGAGGCCGCATATGGCAACAACACAATGACATCGATTGAATACCTGTATTCTGATGAAAAAATTTGTGAAACAATTGAAAAACGTGTGCTGAAAAACATAGATACCGATGCGGATACTTATGATGAATTTTTACATAATGCGAATACATATGCGGTGTTGTATGAATATGGTTGCCGTGGAAACAAGGCTGCATATATGCGCGCAGCGATTCGTGAATTGGGCGTGGCGGTGGCATTAATGCCAACCGATAAAATGAATCGTGATGAAATTGTAACCGTGGTTGAAATTTGCAAAAATCTGGGGGTGGCCGAGGCAGCACACCTGATGTTGCAACGGTTAAAGGCCCGTGGGTATGATATGGGATTTCTGTTGGAAATGGAAGATATTATACACGGAATCCGCTAGAAATAAAATTTGGCCCTGTGAAAAATACTTGCGTTTAGGTAAATTTAGTATATAATCACAGGGCTTTGAATTTGTTGCGGGCATAGTACAAAGGCTAGTATGCAAGCCTTCCAAGCTTGAAATGCGGGTTCGATTCCCGCTGCCCGCACCAAGAGAGCAGGTTAGGTGTAGTTGAGTTGGGTAACCTTGCGATGCAAACATCAACTCGTTGCTAATAACGCAACTCGTTGTGTTTTTATACGCGCGGTTTCCCGCTGCCCGCACCAAAAATTGTGAAAAATGGAATCTGCTTGATTTTGATTCCGGTCATGTACGCTTTGTACACTCGCCTGCATCAAAATCATCGCATCTTCCGATTTTTGACAATTTTTAACAAGATTGGGCGTGCGCCGGAGTTGGAGAGCCGGGGCAGACTGTAAATCTGTTGGCTTAAGCCTGAGGTGGTTCGAATCCACCCACTCCCACCAAAATATAAATACCCGCCAAATGGCGGGTATTTATATTTTGAGTTGTGGTATATGGATTAGGCCATACAATCGCCAGATTGTTTGGTTCGGAACAAGCGCATTAGCGCGCAGTGAAAGGGGCCCGCCGCAATTTATTGCGGTGGGAATTACAATCCACCCACTCCCACCAAAACACAAACCGACCGGATGGTCGGTTTTTGTTTTGTGTTGGGACAAAAATCTTTTATTTTTTTGTGTGTTTTTGGTACAATTATGGGTGAATCCAGTGGGGACACTGGTTCGGTGCTTTTACATGCCCGCCAAATCCGGTGCAACATGGCAAGCCGTCGGGAATATGATGTGCTTTCTGTGAAATGCGTCGTTATTTATCACTGACTTGTAAAAGTCGGGGGCTGTTGGTTATACAATACGGGTTCCCCGAGAGACCAATGGAATCAACGATTTGGTGATTTGTGAACCATCGACCGCCTGATGTCTTTGCTGGGCGGTTTTATAAATGACTATGGGGGTAAAATAACTTGGTACGGAATTTTTATTTTTTTCGGCATGGACAAACAAACGAAAATGCCGAAGGCGCAAAAGAGGGTAATCGTACAGATGCATTTCTGACATCGGATGGTGTTTTACAGGCCAAGCAATTGGCCGAATTTTTGCGCGATAAAAAAATAGACGCGTTTTATTCTTCGCCATTGCCGCGGGCGGTGCGTACGGCTGAAATTGTGGCAGAATATCATCCTGCGACACCAATTATTATCGAAGATGATTTTATTGAGACAGCATTCGGATTTTGGTACAACGATGATGCGGATGCGCAACGTCGCATAGACAATAATTTTAACCGCATCAGTGGTGCGTTGGGGCGTATTGTTGCGCAACGTGAATTATTGGATGTTGCTGTATCGTCGCATGGCGGTGTGACGCGTGCGTTGTGTTGGGCGGCGGGGATGCGTGTTGGGAATATTAAAAATTGTCAATGTTTTCATTTTGTTTTGGATGATACTGGTTGGCATTTTGTGGAAAGTTTTGATACAGGAATCGAAGTTGTAAATAAATCTGATATCCCCCAGGATGAATAATCCTAAAAATTTTTGCGTTGAATGTTTTATATGCTAAAATCCCATTCATATGAAATGGTATGGGTGTCTTTTAATTGTTGTTTTAATGGTACTGGGGGTGCCGTGTTCTGTATTGGCAGAAACCGAATCTGGGGCCCGGAAAACCGATGATACACACGAATTTACTATGACTGCGGTCCAGGCAATGCAATTGGCCGGGGCGATGGTTGAACGTGGTGATATTGAAAATGCGGAACAAATTTTAACCAAAACGCCGCCAATGAATAACGCGGCGTTGGAAATAGAACGTTGGTTTTTATTGGCACAAATTGCCACCAGACGTGGCGACATAGACAGCGCGATAGAAATATATCGTACCATATTAGATGCCCAGCCTGATTTGGCGCGCATTCGTTTCGAATTAGCAGTATGTTATATGCATCAAAAAAAATGGTCGCGTGCCGATTATCATATGCGTCTGGCGATGGCTGGTGATGATTTGCCCGAAAATGTGCGTGGTTTAATGAATTATTACAGGTATATCATTCGTCAAAATAAAAATTGGAATGTGTGGTTTAATTTCAGTGCCGCGCCCGATAATAATATAAATAATGCGGTTGGTGGCCAGGAATGCGTTTATGGTGTTTTTTGTCGTGATTTGCCGGATCCTGTATCTGCGATGGGGTATAATTTAACATTGGGCGGAAATTACGAATTTAAATTATCGGATCAATGGCGATGGAAATCTGATGCCAGTGTGTATAGTAATATTTACGATTTACATGATTATGATGACTTGTTGTTATATGTTAGCACCGGGCCACGGTTTATTTGGTCGCGTGGGGATGTATGGTTGGGGGCACTGGCAACGCGGCGTTGGTATGGTTGGCGTGGTTATAATTGGGCCGCAGGTGTTCGAATAAATGCTGGTTATGATTTTACGCGTAAATTATCTGGTGGGTTGTCTTTGCAATATGTGTCGAATCAATATGATGATTATGGCGATTTTTTAAACGGTGGCACATATTCAACAAATATTCATATGGTTTATTCAATTACCCCCAGTATTTATACTGTTATGCGTGGCGGTATTGCACGTGAGAAAACAATTGCATCCGAATATTCATATTTGATGCCGAATATCAGTATTGGTATTGGGGCCGAATTACCGTATGGATTTGGGGTGTATTTTGAACCGAATTTTTATTGGCAGTTATATGATGCGCCACAATGGGTTGTATACGATAATGTATTTGCCCAAATAACCGAACATGATTTTACCCAGCGTTATTCAATTTCGATATCAAATAATAAACTGGATGTATGGGGTTTTGTTCCAACTGTTGTTTTCAGCTATACGCGGCGTGATTCAAATATGTGGCAACGTGAATATGACCGATGGGCAATTGAGTTCACAATGCAGCAACGTTTTTAAGCATGTGTTAACTATTCTTCGATTTCCACACTGTCGATATATGTACGATTAACAGATTCCAAATTTACCGGTTGAAAATCAGGCGATGAAATAATCGGATCCCGGTCATCTTCGGGTAAAATGATTATCGTATCGGTCGATGTGGTTGGCGTGCTGTGTGTGATGTGGGTGCCATATGTATCAGATTTGTATTTGTCGCGCAGGCGCACAGGGATACTGATAAAATCATCCGGATTTACCCCGGGGGTTTCCAAATCCATTTCACGTGCAGGTTTGATTTTTTGTTGTTCCAAACTGTACACAGGGGTTAAGAAATTTTGTACGGCATTGTGTGTAATGCGCGAATTACCATCGCCCGCCAGTTGCATAATTTGTAATGCACGTTCGTTTTCACCGTTGGGCTTTAAACGGTACAAGCCGGAAACACCGGCATAACCACTGGGGTCCAATAAATATGCCGCGTCTGATTTATATGAATATATCATGCCCATTGCCATGTTTGCGGCATCATATCCAAATGCCGCCAAATGGTTTGGTAATGTATTTGTTGCACGTTCGTATAAATTTGAAAACGATGGTGTTATATCAGGCAGTGCAGTATATTTTGCGCCAATCATGGTTATATCATCCACTATATCGGAACCGGCCCATAATGATGTGCCGTAAAAGCGCGCCTCGTTCGCGCCAACGCCGTAATAGCGCATGAATGATGCCAGACTTTCTGTATCATTACCGTCGCCCAAAAACAGAACTGCATCATATGGTAATTTGCCGATAACTTCCAGTTTAGACATGCGTTCCAGTTGAATGTTTAATGACGATTCTTCCAGTACGGTTAATCGTTCATTTGTTAATATGTCTGATAAAATTTCACGTGCACGTGTGTTTGCCGTGCTGCGTGCGGTATTCATTGATGCGGCCAATGTTGCAGATTTAATTGATTCGGAATTTTTTTCGGTATAATAAAATATTCCATTTACCGGTATGTTATATATTTCGGCCGCCGCATATGCCGCGCCCGCCATCAGTTTTCCTGAATCTGTATCTGGGGCCATGATGATAAAGCCGGTTACACCATCGGCGGCCATTTCGCTGACAATTGCCTCGGTATTATTGGTGGGCATTAATGCCATTGTCATAACGCCGTCGCCCAATGCGGTTGCATCAGATGTAAAAGATAAAACAGGCAACGATTCCGGTTTGGCATTGCGCAGGGCGCGGGCATCGTTTGCAAATACCGGCCCAATTACAATTTCGGGATTTGTGGCCAATACATCGTTAATTGTTGTGGGTAAATCGGCCGCGGTATCATAAAATGCAACCGATAAGTTTTGTGGCGCAGATTGTAAAACAGCCAATTCAATTGCATCGCGTATAGTGCGTCCGGTATCCGCCGCGTCGCCGGTTAATGGCAACATAACCGCCATGCGGTGCACAGTGGCCCCCAATAAATTATCAGACGGCGTTCCCGGTTGCATATCGGGTGACCCATATTGCATTATAATTGGTGTACCCGTTTCTAAGGTACCGTATTCGCCGTACCAATCAGTTCGCGATGCATAATCGCCGGCACAGCCCGCCATTAATAAAACCGCCAAAAATCCAAAAAATTTATTCATATGCATTGAAAAATCCATTTATTTTTGTATCATTTTACTATAAAAGGATTTGTAATGCAATCTGGGCTTTATATTGTTGGAACACCAATTGGAAATTTGGGCGATATGTCGCCCCGGGCGATTGATGTTTTGCGCAATGTCGATTTAATTGCGGCCGAAGATACACGGGTTTTTGGAAAATTGGCCACGCATTTTGATATTCATGTGCCACGTGTTTCATGTCACGAGCATAATGAACGCGATGTTATTCCCGGATTAATTGAAAAATTGCAATCTGGGGCATCAATTGCGGCGGTGTCTGATGCCGGTATGCCGGGAATAAGTGATCCGGGTTTTCGATTGGTGCGTGCGGCACGTGCAGCAAATATTCCGGTGTTTGTTGTGCCCGGGCCTGTTGCGGCAATATCGGCACTGGTGTTGTCGGGTTTCCCAACCGACAGGTTTACTTTTTGTGGATTTTTTGATGAAAAGAAATTGCGTGATGATAATAAAATTCGTCATACGATAATTTATTATGAAAGCCCGAATCGTATAATGACAACCATTGCGGCATTGGCACGCGTAATGCCTGAACGTCAAATTGCCATTGTTCGCGAAATAACCAAATTGCACGAGGATGCAATTATTGGCTATCCGGCGGATTTAATGCACATAGAGCCACCACGTGGTGAAATAGTAATTGTGGTTGCGCCGGCACCGGAACATAAAATGTCAGATGCGGAAATTTCGGAAATTATAAATGATGTTGCGGCCACCACGACAAAATCTGCGGCGGCGGATTTAGCACGGCGTACGGGTATTTCAAAAAAAGAAGCGTATCGGCGGATGCTGGACAAAGGGGGCACAAATGATTAAATTTGTTGGTGCATTTGATACGGTGGCCGCGTTACCAAATACGCAATTCCCGGAATATGCATTTGTTGGGCGCAGTAATGTTGGAAAATCTTCGTTGATTAATGCCGTTGTTGGGCAAAATGTTGCGCGCACTTCGAACACGCCGGGGCGAACACAAACACTGAATTTATTTAATATAAATGATCGTGTAATGATTGTTGATTTGCCGGGATATGGGTATGCGCGCGTGTCACGCATGGATGCACTGCGTTGGTTAAAAAGGCTGGAGGAATATTTAATCACCCGGCGGCAATTACGTCGGTTATTCGTTTTGATTGATTCGCGTATTGGGGCACGTGAATCTGATTTGGATTTAATGGATTTTTGTGATGCACACGGAATATCGTACCAGGTTGTTTATACTAAACGTGATAAACGTATACGCGATAAAAACCAGCATATAATAAATCATGAAAGTCATCCGGCAATGTTGCCGCAAATTTTGGAAACATCTGCTGAAAAGAAAACTGGTATTGAACCAATCAGGATAATAATTGGAATCAAATAAAAATATTTTTTATGCAACAAATCCGGCGCGTATGATGGATGCGTTGGCGCATGTGTTGGATGCGTCGGGGGCTAATTTGGCGGATGTGTTGATTTTCCTGCCCAGCAGACGCGCCGTGCGCAGTGTGGAAAAATATTTGGTTCAACGGGCAGGGCATGCGATTATTTTGCCGCATTTGGTCGCATTGGGCGAAGCACCCGATGATTCAGATACAGATGATGATATTTCGGTGAATGGGGCAATTTCCGATATGCAGCGTGTGGTTGTTGCGGCCAAGTTATTGGCATGTGATGAAAATATCGGGAATATTGCATCTGCGTTACCAATTGCACATGATTTAATTCGTATGCAAAATTATTTGGAAAACGAAGGGGTGGATGCCACTTCGATTGATTGGGACGCGCTGGTTGATGAAAAATATGCAACGCATTTTCGGCGCAAGGCCGCTATTTTGAATATATTATCACGGGTCCAGGATGAAATAAATGACGCACGTCCGACTGTTACACAGGTGCGTAATTCGGGTATACGTGAATGGATAAAATGTTTGGATAAATATAAATTGGTTGTTGTATGTGCGTCTACGGCCAGTGTGCCGGCCACGGCGGATTTAATGGCATCAATTGCGGCGCGTGAAAATGGACGGATTATATTATCGGGGCATATATCGGGAAATGTGGATGATTTTGAATTACCAACAAATCCGTATAATGCAGAATATCGATTTTTATCGCGTATCGGGATACAGGCGACCGATTTAATTCCAATTGATGTTGGAATATCACCAATTGAATTTTTTAATCATGCATTTGGTAATAATCCGTCACATCCGAATAATGGCGACATGGTGCAACATTGTCATTTGGTGGTTTGTGACCGCGAAAGCGAAGAGGCCGCCGCAGTTGCGGAAATTGCGGCGCGTGCAATAAATGCAAATAAAACAGTGTTGGTTATAACTCCTGATGCTGCGGGGAATCAACGTATTGCATCTGCGTTCGATTTGCGTGGATTACAGGCCGATTTTTCGGGCGGGATTCCGGGTACAATGACCGCCGCGGGGCGTGCGTTGTTAAATTTATTTGATACATGGATTGAAAATAATGATGCATCGGTATTCGACCGATTGTATACAGAATGTGAATTTAATTTAATTGATACAATTATAAAAATCGTTGATGAATGTGAATTTGATTTTGTGCCAAAATTTGATGTGACGGGTGCGGAATCTGTTCAAATATTTAATGCAATTAATCAATTATCTGAATGTTTGGACGCGGCAAATATACGTTTAGGATTGGCGGATGCGCGCGCATTGCTGGCCGATGTAATTGGTGGTGTGCAAATTCGGGGGCAAATGGATGATGCCGCCGAAATAGTTGTTTTGGGTACAATTGAATCACGTATGCAAACGGCGGATGTTGTGATATTGACGGGATTAAACGATGGTATGTTTCCGGCGCGTGGATATGAAAATGCGTGGTTGCCACGTGATGTGGCCGATAAAATTGGTTTGCCATCCCCGGACAGAAAGGTATCATTGCAATCATTGGATTTTATGAATTTGTCATGTGGGGCGGATGTTTATTGGACGCGCAGTGGCGTATCCGGTGGTGTTAAAACAACTGAATCACGATTTTTATCACGCGTGGCGGTGCGTGGCGGGCAATATGATATATCCTGTGCCACAGATATATTGCGCGCGGTTCGTGGTCGGGACAATGTGGTGGCGCAACCATTGGATTATTCCGCACCATGCGTTTCGGATGATTGGGGCGACATATATGTAACAGATTTGGAATATTTGATACATAATCCGTATTCGTTCTATGTACGGCATATGTTGCGTTTGCGCGTGATGAATGATTATTGGGCCGCGCCTGATGCGCGTGATTTTGGTAATTTGGTGCATTCTGTAATCGAAGAAAATCGTTATTCCAACATGGATGCAATGGTACGCGAAATGGATGCGCGTGCGCTGGGGGTGTTGGGTACGGGCAGCGTAATGTTCCATTTTTGGCATAAACGATTTGTTGAAATCGCCCCTGTTGTTATACAGGTTATGTCTGAATTACCGCCATTTGCGGTTGAAATTGGTGGGCACATGAATATTGATGGTCATGTGATTCGTGCGCGTGCGGATTGTGTGTGGGATGGTGGGGTTATGGATATAAAAACCGGCACTGCACCAAATGCGGCGCAATTAAAACAGGGAAATATGCCACAGTTACCGTTGGAAGCGTATATGTTAAAAACCGGCGGATTTCCAATGCGTGTAACACAAAAATCATCCATGCCCCAGATGATGTTTTTACAATTAAAAAATAATGATGCGCGTGCAATAACATATGATTATACGATAACCCAGCAAATGATAAATGCCGCCGTGGACAAGGCAAAGCAGATGATAGACATTTATTTGGTTGGGCGCGCGCCATATGAATATCATCAGACAAATGACATAAAATATCATGCATATGATGATTTGGCGCGCACGAACGATTAATCAATAAATATAATTTTAATTAAATGTTCCGTCGGACCCGCGCATTGGGGCACTGGTTTCTGCGCGATTACCGGTATTTTTTTCGCCGTTCAGTGCGCATCTGGACCATTTGCGGGCATTACATGTTTTTGTCCCAAGCCGGCCGTCTGATGTTACACAGGATACCGTTTTCCCATTTTCACATGTGTCGAAAACACAGGCCTGAAAATCCGATGCGTTCGAATTTGGAAAACAGTTATACATTTTTGTTCGTGATATAGCAGTTTTTTTAAGGCATAAACCGTTGCTGTAATATTCTGTATTATCGCATGTTATACATTCGTCGCGCGTTGGATGTTTATACGAGCCTTCGGGGCATGGTACGCACTTGCCCGATTCGTCATGGACATATTCGTCGATACAATCGGTGCAGTCACCCGTTTGCGAGTTAAACATAGTTGTCGGATCGGTGCATTCGGTGCATAAATCGGTGGTGCAGTTTGGGCCGTCAAAGCCCGGCATGCACAGTGTTTTTGTGGTATAGCCGCCTTTGTTATCGGTTACCTGCAGGTTTACCTGGGCATTGCTGTAATAATATTTTTGATTTTCCATGTATGTATAATCATCTTCTGACCATGCGCCATAGACACTGTGTGCAGTGACTGTTGCGGGCGATGCGATTATGCCATGGCCATTTTCCAGATATGATTTTGCGGCCAGAATCACGTCGTGTTCGCATCTTTTGCTGTAACATGATTTGCTATGTTGGAAAAAACCAAGTGTATTACGCATTGATTCTTCTATGCTGGAATTATCGTTGCCGCCACTTTCGTTATATGTAATAAATTGTTTTAAATAATCCGGGGTTAAATTTATGTATACGCATGAATCCGGGGATGTTGCGCGGCCCAGGTTGCATCCGTCGCCGCTGTATCCGGGTTCGCATAACCAAAAACATGTTTTGCCCATATCGCCATCAGGTAATTGATATTGTGTCCATGTGTCGTTATATTGTGTGCCTTTGTTTTCATTTCTGGCGCGAATCTGGGTTGCACAAAAATATCCGCCATGTTCAACAATGATTCTGGCGGAATAGACGACGACAACGGCCTCTTTGTCATCATTGGCGGGCTTGTGTTTCGGCAATAGCCAAAAATCCATATCTGGTAACAGGGTAACAGGATCAATGGACATACCGTTTGACCATGTGTTTTCTAGTATGACCGGATTGTTCCATGCGTCGTTTATAGCAGCCAAATCTTCATAATATTCTTTTATACGTTGCATCCATTCCGCAATTACATCTGTTGCGTTTTTTGCCATCGCAGAGTTACAATACAATGCCGAAAATAAACCACCGTTTGGATTAGGCACAGACAGGAGGAGTAAAACATGCAGATTTCCGAGCTTTTTAATAAAATAAAAACCACGCTTTTAATCGGTGGTTTATTTTCGGCACGGTTCTGTATGAATGTTATGTTATATTTGTTATTGAATCAAGTTGTTTTTTTTAATCCATTTTTAACATCAAACCACAATGATCGGTTGGCTTTGCCGCCAGGCGTGGTGATATATCAATTTCACAATGTTTTATTGATGTCATTGCCGCGGGATTGGCCAAAAAATAATCCAAACGTAATCCCTGGTTATTGCCAACAGTATCGCGGCCACGATAACCATACCACGTGTACCCAATTTCATCACCGTGCATTTTGCGCCATACGTCCGTCCAACCGCTGTCCAGCCATGATTGCATAATTTCGCGCGCGGCCGGGGCGGCGATTGCGATGCCAACATAATTTGCAGGTTTCCACACATCGGCATCAGTTAACGCCACGTTAAAATCACCGCCAATTATTACCTGTTCGGGTGAATTAACATATTGCGATATATAATCAGTAAATGCGCGCATCCATTCCAATTTATATGGGAATTTTGGTGAATCAACTGTATCACCATTTGGCATATATACATTTATTACGCGTATATGTCCATTAATGACGCATTCAATAAAACGCGCATTTATATCCGGATATGTTGGCAGTCCCATTGTTACATCTTCGATGGAATATTTTGAAAATACAGCAACCCCATTCCAACTTTTTTGACCATATACCTTGATATTATAACCGTATTCATCAAACAAGTTGTGTGGGAAATTTGCCGTTTCTACCTTTAATTCCTGAACCAAAATGGTGTCGTATTCGCCACCACGCAGCAGGTCTATGAAACTTTCCGCATGTGCGCGGATTGAATTGATATTTAATGTCAGTATTTTCATAATTGCAATCTTTTCCTTGGTTGATATAATAAGGGTTGTCCAATATAAAAACAACAAGGAATTTTTATTATGAATATGTATCAATTGCTGGAACGTACCACCCAGGCGTGGCCGGACAATTTATTTTTGGTGCGCGAAAATGTTACGTTCAAGGAATTCATAGATTTGGTCCGTGCGCGTGCAACATCATTGCATGCCGCGGGGGTAAAACGTGGCGATGTTGTCGGGGTTTTGGCGCATAATATACCGGAATTTCCAACTACGCTGTTTGCAATATGGTATTTGGGGGCGACGGCATTATTGCTGGATACCAATTTAACGCCGTTTGAATATGATAATATGACCGAAACAACCAATTGTCATCTGGTGTGTGCGGAATCATCATTTTTCTATAAAACAAAAAAATTTAAATTTTATGATATAACCACACCAGATGAAAAAATAGACGCACGGTTGAAACCGGCACCTGTGGAATCAACGGATACGGCAACATTGTCGTTTACATCGGGTTCAACTGGTACGCCAAAGGTTGTGCCATTAACGCACTTTAATTTGGTGGAATGCGCAAATTCATTGGAAGATATGCATAAATGGATCAAGCCCGGGTTTGTGATGTATGGATTTTTGCCGATGTATCATATTTTCGGGTTTGCGGTTGAAATATTGGCAACCCTGCATTATGGGGCGGGGGTTTTATTACAACCCAGCATTAATCCAAAGGAAATCATGGCGGATTTCAAAGAATATCGCCCGCATGTAATTCCGGCTGTCCCCAGATTGTGGGAGGTTTTACGCAACCGCATCATTGAAAATATCAAGGCGCAACACAAATGGTGGTTGGCATCGTTTGTTTTAAAATACGGTAAATTATTGAATAAAATTGGGTTGGGTGGATTGGTAAGAAAGGTCCAAGAACCTGTATTGGCCGTGTTTGGCGGTCGGGCAAAGTTATTAATTGCCGGCGGTGCCGCCACCAAGCCAGAGGTAGAAACATTCTATGAACGGTTGGGATTAACATTTATCCAGGGATATGGATTAACCGAAACGGTTGGACCAATCTGTATTTCCAAACCAACAAAAAAACGTTTCCCGTTTGCTTTTGGTGGGCCGACCACAAACAACGAATGCGAAATTCGTGACAAGAACGAGGATGGGGTCGGTGTTTTATGGGTGCGCGGACACCAGGTGTTTGGCGGATATATGAATAATCCGGCCGTAAACAGCGAAGTGTTCGACGAACGTGGATTTTTTAACACTGGTGATATGGTGACCATGGATAAAAATGGTGAATTACATTTTGCCGGCCGGAAAAAACAGGTGATTGTTTTGGATTCTGGTAAAAATGTATATCCTGACGAGTTAGAGGGCATGTTCATTGAAATTCCGGGGGTTAAAAATGTCGCCGTGTTCGAGCATAAGGTCAAAGGCAAAACCGTGACATATGGGGTGTTTAGTGTGGAACCCGATATGACAATGGAAAAATTATCTGCAGCAATTGCCCAGGCAAATAAAAAAGTCGCATCATATAAATGGGTGACGCATTTTGCCATGACCAAGGACGATTTACCCACCACCAGCACGCAAAAGGTTAAACACCATGTCGTGCGCCAGAATTTGATAGAGGGTAAATATCCTGACAGACATGAATAAACAAAACGGGGCGGGGCCCCGTTTTAGTTACTGGTAACTGGTTACTCGTGTTCCCGCCCAGGGGGGGGTGGACATTTGTACGAACGACGCGATGGATTAATAAAAAATCGGCATATTATTGCCGATTTTTTAAAGTTAAAGTATTTTGATAACTTTATAAAAATATATGTAATTTCATGTTGATATTTTTTATATTTAATAAATTAATTTTATGGTAAAACTGTTTTAATTTATATTTTGTATCAAATAAATTTAATCCTGGTGGGGTTGTTTTTATTATTAATGAAAGAATGTTTTACTTAAATTTTCCAATATGATAAAATACCAGTGATGGTACGGATTGTGCCATTGGGGTGTCAGAACCCGTTAAGCATGGTGTCTGCTGTATATTCGGCGGACAGGTTACTCCAATCAATATTTGGTTGGAGGGTGGCGGAATGTATAAATACGTCACACTATTTTCTATGCTTAATAGTTCTGAACCTCCAACCACCTGAAATTTATGGTGGTTTTTTGTTACGGCATGTGACAAAGGAGATGTAAACTGCTGTATTATTTTTTTGTGTTTTTGTTTTGTTTGATATGTATGGTGCCCGCGTTTGGTGATGTTACTTGTGCGTCCGGTTATGCTTTAAATGATGATGGGCAATGTGTTGCGCATTGTTTGGCTGGATGGTATGTTGCCGATGCGGGACAACCATGCATAGAAATTAGACGTGGCAGTCCATATTATTCTGCGGAACATGATGTTGTATATGGCGATACATCGGGTGATAATTATAAAAAATGTCCGGATCCTGATCCGAATACCCCCGGCGGATATGTATTTATAAATACTGCTGGGGTGGATTATAACAGACAAACGGATATCAGGCATTGTTTCCGCGTGGATGTGCCCGTACGATATTTTGAAAATGTTAACATACGAACATGCGACGGTAATGGGAATTGTATACATCAAATGACAACGCATGGTGTGGTAAATAATCCGTGCCCGTACCAGTATGGTGATGATGGTACCGCTGTTTACGGCGAAGGGGATGAATATCTTTGCTATGGCGGTTCCACAAATATGAAATCATGTGATGCAGGGTTTTATGCGCAAAAAACAAAAACGGGGTATTCCGGACGGTATTTTCCGTGTTCGCCCGTTGGCACCGAATATTATTCGCCGGATGGTGATTTGGCGCGGTATCCGTGCCCAACCGGTACGATGACATGCGGGTATGGTGATTGTGCGGATAGTATTGATGATTGCGTACCATATAAGATATTGCATATTGATGATTTAGCCATACGTGTTGCGGCATCAAAATATACCGTGCCCGCATTAAATATAAAAATGCCAGATGGCAATGTTTTTTATGGTTATACTGTGGTTGGTGATTTTTCACCGGCATTAAAATTTCGTGCGCCCAGTGGCAGTGTGTACAGTGTGATAAATCCGCTGGATGAATTTGAACGCGTTTTGATTCCGGCATATCATGTATGGCCGGCATATACCGAAATTGTTATACCGTGATTATTTCCCTAAACATAATTGTGAAAATGTTGCGTCCAGCACTTCGGTGGCCGTGATTGTGCCCAATATTTTGCCAATTGCATCCGCCGCGCGACGGGTATGTTCGGCAAAGATATCATAATTTTCGGTGCCCGCGGTCAGGGCGTTTTTTAATTCGTTTGTGGCATCAGTTAATAATTCGCGTGTGCGTGCATTGACCGCGACACCGGATTCGGCCGTCATTGCAATTCGTGCAATTTTTTTATTTATTGCCGCAATTAATTTTTTTATTCCGTTGCCTGTTTTGGCCGATACGTATATTGCGCCGTGTATTGGTGCTTTTTTACCGATGTCTGATTTATTTACAACGTATATTTCGTTTGTGGCGGGGCGTGCCGGAATTTTGATTTGATTCGTTGCGCTTTGCACATGAATTACAATATCTGCGTTTTCGATTTCAGATTTTGTACGTTCAATTCCAATTTTTTCAACCGCGTCCGTGGCGCGTCGTATTCCGGCCGTGTCCGATAAATTCACCATATATCCGCCCATATCAATTGTGGCGGATACCACGTCGCGCGTGGTGCCGGGGGTGTCGGATACTATGGCACGATTTGCGCCCAAAATCGCGTTAAACAGTGACGATTTTCCAACGTTTGTTTTTCCAATCAATGCCACGTTAAAACCGCCGCGTATAGCGCGAACCGCCGCATAGCGCGAAATTGCAGTATTAATTTCATCGTATAATTTTTTTGTCTTGATGCGGATTGTTTCCCCAATATTTGCGGGTAATTCGTCATCCGCATAATCCAATATTGCCGCGGCATATGCGGAAATTTCAATCATTTGTCCGCGCCAATTGTTATAAATTTCACTGTCGCCACCCAACATTGATGCCAGTGCCGATTTTCGTTGGGCATCAGTTTGTGCATCCAGCAATGCCGCCAGACCATCAATATCCGCCAAATCCATTTTGTTATTATAAAATGCGCGGCGCGAAAATTCGCCGGGTACCGCCATGCGACCGCCCATTTCGCGCAAATATTCAAATATTTTATCAACAACCGCCGGCGCGCCATGTGAATGTATTTCAATTATATCTGTGCCGGTAAAAGAGTGTGGGGCGGCAAAATATACGGCAATAACCTGGTCAATCAAATCGCCCGCGTTGTCGTGAAAGTTTGCGAAATACGCATGGCGGCTGTCCGCAGATTTACGATTTATAATTTTTAAAAATAAATCATATAAATCATCGCCCGATACACGTATGACTGCGACACCGGATTTTCCATGACCCGACGACAGCGCAAAAATAGTTTCATTATTATTCATTTTTTATTTATTCCCGCTGATTTGTTTTAATGCCATTGGTACCAGTTTTGATACATCGGCATCCGGATTGGCGGCAACCAATTTTTGTGCCATGTCCACAATATCTAACCGCCGATACCCCAATGATTCCAGTGCAGCCAGCAAATCGGGCAGTGCGCCCGACGCGCCATTTGTATTTGATATATCAAATGATGCACCGCCAACACGTGCCTTTAATTCGACTATGATTTTTTCGGCGACCTTTTTCCCAACACCCGGCGCGGCGGTAATTGTTTTTGCATCGCCCGTGGCGATTGCTGATAATAATGTATCAATTTTTATTGCGCCCATAATTGCCAACGCCAGTTTTGGCCCAACGCCCGACACGGCTGTTAATTGATTAAACAAATTTTGTGCGGCCAGGGTTGAAAAACCAAACAGACGAATTGAATCCTCGCGTACAACTGTTTCAATCCACAGTGAAACCACAGATTTTTGTGTCAGGTATTCTGGGGTAAAAACTTTGTATCCCACATCTGCCACCATCAAGATGATAAAACCGTCGCCAATATAATCAACTATTCCTTGCAATTTTCCAATCATTTGGTATCCTTTTGCCAGTAATTTTAATTCAATATATATAAAAGGTCAAATTATGAGTGGACACAGCAAATGGCATAATATTCAGCACAAAAAGGGTGCTGTTGATGCGGCGCGCAGTGGTTTATTTACTAAATTGGCGCGTGAAATAACAATGGCGGCAAAATTGGGTGATAAAAATCCGGATAACAATCCGCGTCTGCGTTTGGCGATTTTGAATGCACGTAAAAATTCCATGCCGAATGATAATATCAAACGTGCTATTGACAAGGCATCGGGTGCAAATACCGAAAATTATGTTGCGGTTCGGTACGAAGGATATGGCCCGGGTGCCGTCCCCGTTATTGTCGAGGCACTGACCGATAACCCGCGTCGCACTGTGCCGGAAATACGCAATATTTTTGCCAAAAATGGTGGTAATATGGGCGAAGAGGGCAGTGTCGTTTTCATGTTTACGCGTGCGGGACAAATTTTTTACCCTGCATCAATCGGTAAAAGTGAAGACGAGATGATGGAAATTATTATGGATGTGAATGCGGATAATCTGGAATCGGACGAGGAAGGATTTATCATCACAACCAAACCAGATGATTTTATCACCGTGCAAAAGACATTGGCCGATAAACTGGGTGAACCGGAAAAGGCCGAATTAACATGGATTCCAAATATGCCAATGGATTTAGATGACGAGGCATACGCAAAACTGGAAAAATTGGTTGATGCGTTGGATGATAATGATGATGTGCAAAAGGTCTTTACCGCGGCAGCATAAGTCAAGAGAGTAAAATTTTTATATATAGTATTATCCGCGCGTGTGCGCGGATTTTTATTGTTGTCTGAATATGACTTTTGTCTTTTATGTCACTATTTTTTATGGTATAATTTACTGTCAGGTTTGTAAGAGGGCTAAATAATGAAATTTCTGATTGTTGCGTTAATGGGTGTAACGTTTGTGACCGGCGCGTATGCGGCCGATGTTGCGGCGTTGGACGTTTCAATTGCGGCTGTGCGCGCGGCGTGTAATGGTTTGTCCGGTCAAATGGGCGAATTAAAACGCATGGCTGGAATTAATACCGCGGTAACGGGCGCGGGCACATTGGCCAGTGGTGGTGCAACCGCGGCGGGCATAGTTAAATCATCTGTTGATAAACAAGCCGACGAAATCGAAAATTGGCTGAACCAATACATGACGCAACCGACCAATATATCAGGTAACCCAAAAATTAATTTGGCAAATATAAACAGGGAAGAGTTTGCCATAACTGTCGGTGATTCCGGCGTTGTGGGGGCGGTTATAGGCGGAACAACAAATTCAGAAATTATTGCGAAACAACGCGAATTAGATGAAAAAAAACAGCAGTCAAAAACATTGGGTAATGTTCGTACAGGATTATTGGCCACCGGAACAGTTGCAAATATTGCGGGCGCGGTAATTTCAGGGAAAAATCGTACCCAGGGTGGATTAGGGGCACAAATAAATGATTGTATTGATGCGGTGCGTGCGTTAGAAACTGCAAAGATGCAGGCGCATGTTGCGGGAACCGCCACGTCTGATAAAATTGTGCTTGCTGATAATATTATTTCTGCGTGTGGTGGATATAAAACTGCTGATTTATCGGTTGTTGATAATCGGGCCAAGGGGGCAACTATTTCCAGTGGAATTGGGGCGGCAACTGGGTTAATTGGAACAATTACATCGGGGGTTGCAAATTCAAAACCAATACGTGATGGTGATCAACAGCGTGAAAAAAATTTAAATACCGCATCAAATGTTTTAAGCGGTGCAACAACGGCGGCATCGTTGACGGCGACTATATTTAATGCAACACAAATAAATGCGGTTAAAAATTTGGTTCAAATAGCAGATCAATGCGAGGGAGCATTAAGATGAAAAAATTATTTGTGATGTTTTTAGTGGCGGTTATGTTTATTTCACCCGCTGTATCCGCGGATGATAGTGAATTTACCATGGATACGCGTGTGGTGTTAAGTTACGATGATTTTGCAAATACAGAATTTTTCACATCACATGAAAATGGGTTTATGTGTTTTATGCTCTTTATGCAATGGATGGATTTATATTGGAATACCAAATATTTTGACGAGTCTGTAAATGGATATAATATTTCAATGTCAGAATTGTATAAATTATCAGATTTTGTTTTGCAAAATGTTTCCCATGATAGAATACCAGAAGACATAATCAATTTTGAAAAAGAAAGTGATACAAATTCATGCAAATTTTTGCAGGCGGCATTACCAAATTCAATTTTACCAAACAGCAATAAGCGCATCAGTGAGATAAGTACGGAGTTGGTTTTTGATGTTTTTTCTAATGCGGCGGATAAACAATCGAATAAATTATCAACAGAAACGAACACAAATCATCAAACGCAAAATGTTACGGCAGATCCGGCACGCATTGATGCAAATATGAATGGCGACCCTGATGATATTTATGATATTGTTATTCAATATACAGATATGGATGCATCGAGTGTAAGAAGTCGTATGTTTTTAAAAATTCAGACATACATAATAAACAGATATTGCGCTACGGATAATGTGATGTTTAGTTGTGTGCCGGAACCTCGTTTGAATTGTGATTTATTACCAAACACAACATATTTGGAACGTGATCTGGATTTATTGTGTAATAATCGTAATTGGGGGGATTATGTCATAGATGATGGGGTTTATGAATTAAGATTGGAACGTTAGTTCATTTGTTGGGTATCCCATGTTGAAAAACGTAATGTAAAAAGGAATTTTTATGCGGATTTTGGGAATTGACCCAGGGTTGTTGCATACGGGGTGGGCCGTTATAGATGTTAAGGCGGCGGCATATCACTATGTTGCCAGTGGTGTTATTTTGCCAAAAACGTCGTTGCCGTTGTCTGAACGTTTGGCGACCATATTTCGCGGGGTTAATGATTTATGCGAAAATTTTTCACCTGATGTGTGCAGTATTGAAATTACGTTTGTAAACCAAAATCCAAAAACTACACTTGTTTTGGGGCATGCGCGTGCGGCGGCAATTGTGGCCGTGGCGAATCGCGATATTCCAATTTTTGAATATGAACCAAATAAGATTAAAAAGGCCCTGACATCAGCCGGGCATGCGGGCAAGGAACAAATTTATAAAATGGTGCGGATGTTGTTGCCGGCGGCAAATCCAAAAACGCCGGATGAAAGTGATGCAATTGCAATTGCATTGACGCATGCGAATATAAGCAGATTCAAATTTTAATATTTATATGTATATGATATAATATTTATGAATGGGGGGGCATGATGCAAAAAGATTTTTATAAAAAACAGAATGTAAAATTATTAATGCGGCAACGTATATTATTACGGGCGTTTTTTGTAAATACTGTTTTAGTTTTGTTGGTATGGGGATTGACGTTTATACCGGCATTGATGTATTTTGGCGTTTTGATAACCGGACTGGCCGCACCGATGTTTTATGTTTATACAATTGGTACGTTGGCATTATGGGGATTGGGTGGCGTGATGTTTTTCCTGGTTCCGGGAATTGCCGTATGGTGGGAAAGGGTCGTTCTGATTCGTCATCACGCGTAATCATTTACGGAAACTGATTTTAGCCACCGCGTCACGGCCAAAATATTTATTAATTTTATTTTTTATTTCATCCGACATATATGATAATTGTAATGTGAATGCCGGATTTGCCGGGCGCAGTGTTATATTAAAACGTCCATCATGCATTTTTTTTATTGCAACCAATTTTGCCACATTTGCAATATCGGGGCCCATTATTTTATCCCATCGGGCGGCCAAATCAGCATCAGATGCACGGATTCCAAATATTTGCAATAATTCACCCATTGCGCTGGCGATTGTGCCGGGCCGTGCACTGCGTTTTGTGAATTTTTTATCTAGTTGGTTTGACATATGTATATTCTTTTGGCATCAAGATGTACATTTTTCCCATTGCATGCTGGCCATGGGCGAATTGATATGCCTCGTCCCCTTTGCCGAAAAATATGTCTGCACGAATCCAACCACGTATTGCACTGCCGGTATCCTGGGCAATCATCAGGCGGCGGAATGCGCGCCCGTCGGACAGGTTTGTTGCAACATATACCGGTAATCCCAATGTATAAATATCGTCGTCCATTGCAATTGAACGTATTTTTGACAGTGGTGTTCCCAGTTTCCCGATTACATCCGGTGGAACAGATTCATAAAAATATACATATCGCGGATTATTATAAATTACTTCGCGGGCCAATGTTGGATTTTGTTTTAAATATGTCCATACTGCATCCGCAGAATAGCCGTTTGGTGGGCGAATGCCACGGCTGCGTAATTGTTCGCCAATTGATTTGAATGGCATATCATTTACGGCGGCAAAATTTAATTTTACCATTGTTCCGTCGTCCAATTGTAACATTCCGCTGCCCTGGATTTGAATGTTTTGAACATCAACGATGTTTGCCCAATACAAAACGCGCCCGATTTGTTGTTCGACAATTTGTTTTTTTGCAACACCCTTGTAATTACGGCCATCGGTTGGTACGCCCATTAATGGTTCGTTGCATTGTGCGGTGCGCGTACGGCACGCAGGAATTATTGGTGAATAATAACCGGTATATAATCCGCGGTCGCCACCATTGTCATCAAACACCTGGTACGGTTGAAAGTTTGATTCAAACCATGCGCGGATTGTTGCCACGTCCGCCGACGCGGATGGTAACATGCGGCATTTTTCCGCAAACAGTTCGCGATCCGGAATAACACGACCGGTGTATTGTATTTTTGCCCGGCATGAATTGCGAAACGCCTGCAGTGCATAGCGCACGTCATCATCACGCCAGCCGGGTAAATCATTATATGAAACCATACGCAGATTTGACGGAATAACGGAATTATCGCCATGATGGGTTGGGGTTGACAAATCGCATGATGTTAATGTTGCCACGCACATTGCCGCCGCCATGCATCGGAATATAATTCTTTTTAACAAATCCGCCATTTTTATTATTCCCCCCACTTGTAAAATATATTTATAATGTTATATTATCATAAAATGATGCGTAAAAAAAGGAGTAAACGCAATGGCTAAATTTAATATCATAACCCAATTTTTAAAAGATTTTTCATTTGAAAGCCCGAATATGCCTGAATTATTGTTTAAAAATGACAACGGCCAGGCAAAATTAGAAATAAATATTGATATTCAAATCAAGGGCGCAGAAAATAATTTATTTATGGTGGATTTGGTTACAAAAGTGCATTCAAAATTGGAAAAAGATGAAAAATCTATATTCCTGATTGAATCAACATATTCAGGTTTGGTTCAAATGGAGGAGGAAAAAGACGAAGAGGTTAAAAAACGCACTTTATTAATCAATGTTCCGACGTTGTTATTCCCGGCGGTGCGTGCGTTGATTACGCGTATGACATCGGAATCTGGGTTCCAGCCATTGGCATTACAACCGGTTGATTTTGCAAAACTGTACGAAGACAGACAAAAACAGGCACAGTCTGCGCCGGCAAATAATAAATAATGTGTTGGTATTTTAATGAATTTATGCGTGTCGAAATCGGCGCGCATATTTTTTATTTGTAACGAGTGGCTGGCGGCCAAGCAATTTTTATGGTATAATGTAACCCACTATGGCACGGGATAAATATCTTTATGTGAAAAATGGCGTTAGCGGTTTTTCGTTCGCAAATTTGGGGTTGTTTACCGGGTTTGCGGACGGTATTTATAATGCCGTGTATTCATTGGTTTTAATGGAAATTTTTGCAAATTCCGCAATTGTTGGTGTGTATGTCGCGATTTATGCGGCGTTTTGTATGGGGGTTGGGTTATTTGCAAATGAAATTTTGCGCCGCTTTTCCAAAGTGCGCGTGTTTTATTTTGTTATGCTGATGTTGGCCGTATGTTATGCGATGATGAGTTTTTCAATCCGGCCCAGTACATTTGTTATATTGGATTATACCACGGGTATTGCCATAACACTGGTTGGGGTGTTAATACCGTTATTTATGTCGGATTTTTCCGGTAAAATTGGAATGGCGCGATTAAATTCACGGTATCATTTGTGGATGAATGTTGGCGCATTGTTTGCACCAATGATTGCTGTGGCGGTGGCGGATCAATTTAATAATCGTGCGGCATTTTTTGCGTCTGCGCTGATATATTTGGCGGGGTGGATGGCGTTTAAATTATTTCATGTTGTTCAACAGGATAAAAAAATAAAACCTGTGAATCCGCGTAAAACAGTACATGCATTGCTTAAGAATGCGGTGGCGTTTTTTCGACGCAGTGGTATGGCGCGCGCATATGCGGTGAATTTTGGGTATTATTCATTACGTGCAATGCGATATCTGTATGTTCCGATTGTGGTCATAGAAAATGGTTTTTCGCGTGATGCGCTGGGGTGGGTTTTAACATTGGGAATTATTCCATATTTAATATTGTCGGATTTAATGGCTGGGCTGGTGCGGCGATATGGAAAAAATAAATGGTTGTTGATTGGGTTTTCGTCATTTGCAATATTGTCGGCACTGGCAACGTTTGTTACCGGGTATCCATTGTTGGTTATATTTGTTGCGTGGCAAATATCGGGTGCATTAATGGAATCTGTGCATGATTTGTTGTTTTTTGATGGTACGTCGCGGGCCGAACAGACAAAATTTTACGGTATTTTCCGTACCAGTGTAAATTTGCCAAATGTTATTGCGCCAATATTGGGGGCGGCATGTATAACAGCGTTTGGTGCAACGTCGGCTGTTTGGGTGGTGACCGCAGTAATTGGCACGATTTCGGCATTATTGGTCGTTGCCAAAAAATAGATTTGTCGTCCACGGGTGTGTATTTATTTTAATTGCGTGCGATGCAAATAAATTGTATGATTTTTTTGATAAGCAAAGGGGATTTTTATGGCAAAAAAAGAAGCAGTCAAAGATGCATCTGCACCGGCGAAAAATCCGGCGTTGGAATCTGCGTTGGCACAAATTCAAAAGCAATTCGGCAAAGAAGCAATTATGAAAATGGGTGATGGTTCCCAACAAAATATAGAGGCGATTTCATCAGGATCACTGGGGTTGGATATTGCGTTGGGTATCGGTGGGTATCCGCGTGGTCGCATTGTTGAAATTTTTGGCCCGGAAAGTTCCGGTAAAACAACGTTGGCGTTGCATGCCGTGGCCGAAGCACAGAAAAAAGGTGGCACCTGCGCATATATTGATGCGGAAAATGCGCTGGATCCGTCGTATGCAAAAAAATTGGGTGTGGATGTTGCAAATTTAATTATATCACAACCTGATTCCGGTGAACAGGCGTTGGAAATTGCAGATACGCTGATAAAATCTGGTGCGGTTGATGTTGTGGTTATCGATTCGGTTGCGGCATTGGTACCAAAGGCGGAGTTAGAGGGAAATATTGGCGATTCCTTTGTTGGAACAACCGCACGTTTGATGTCGCAAAGTTTAAAAAAATTGGCCGGATCTGTATCACGCAGTAATACGTTATTAATCTTTATTAACCAAATTCGTATGAAAATTGGCGTGATGTTCGGAAATCCGGAAACTACGTCGGGTGGAAACGCGTTGAAATTCTATGCGTCTGTGCGTTTGGATATTCGTCGCACGGGGCAGATTAAGGATAAAGAAACTGTTATCGGTAGTGAAACGCGTGTCAAAATTGTTAAAAACAAGGTTGCGCCACCATTCCGTACCGTTGATTTTAAAATTATGTATGGCGAGGGAATTTCGCGTATCAGTGAAATTTTGGATATGGGTGTTAAATACGATTTTATCGAAAAAGCGGGCAGTTTTTATTCATATAATAATGAACGTATGGGCCAGGGTGAAAATAATGCACGGCAATGGTTGCGCGAACATCCGGATGTTCAACAGGAATTGTTGGATAAAATTATGGCGCGCGCAAATGGCATAGCCGAAGAAATGACAACCGGGCCCGCGGATGATGACGAAGTATCACAGGATGTAGTACAATCTGATGTTGAATAATAAAAAGGGGGTTGGTGTGGGCCTGGCCAGATTTGTTGCGCGGTTTAACATAATACTGAATGGTCATGTACTTAATTGGTTTTGGCGTGACCATGCGCGGCGGCGGGCCGTGTCTGGTAATGTAATATCGGGTGTTGCGGTGCGGTATTTTAAACGTTATTTGCCCGCCGCGGCAGCAATTCGGGAACGCAAAGTTGTGCATAACGATGCCCAGGAAAAAATTTTTACAATTTGGCTGCAGGGCGAAGATAAGGCACCACCATTGGTTCAGGCATGTTTTCGCAGTGTGCGCGCGCATTGCAAACAGGAATTGGTGGTGCTGGACGAAGAAATGTTGCGTAAATATATTACGTTGCCTGATATTATTTGGAAAAAACGGGCCCAGGGAAAAATAAAGAATGCACATTTTGCCGATATTTGCCGGGTGGAATTATTATATGAATATGGCGGAATTTGGCTGGATTCAACCGGATTTGTGACCACACCGATTCCCAAATGGATAACGGATGAAGATTTTTTTGTTTACCTGGTTGGGAATGGTGGTGCATTTGCATACAGTTTTATGCAAAATTGTTTTATTCGTGCACGGCGCGGTGCGTATTTGCTGGATGCGTGGCGGGCAATGATTTTAGATTATTGGGTTCATGAAAATCGCAGTTTTGATTATTTTATGCATCAATTGTTATTTAAAACATTGGTGACAAATGATCCACGGGCCAAAAAATATTTTGAAAAAATGCCACATGTTGACCAGGGGCCAACGCATATGTTGTGGTGGGATTATGCAGAAAAACCATTTGATAAAAAATTGTTTGATAAACTTACCGGTGGGGCATTTTTTCAAAAAACAACATATGCCCAGGCAAAAAATCCGGTGCCCGGCAGTTTTGCGGATGTCATGATAAATAAAATGAATAAAAAATAAATCGGGGGGAAATATGCCAAAAATTTCTGTGATAATTCCGGTTTACAAAGTTGAAAAATATTTGCGGCATTGTTTGGACAGTATAATTAATCAGACTTTTACAGATTGGGAGGCCATTTGTATCAATGACGGCAGCCCTGATACCAGTGGTGAAATTTTGGATGAATATGCCGCGCGTGACCCCAGATTTAAAATCATTAATAAAAAAAACAGTGGGCCATCCGATTCGCGTAATGCCGGTATTGCCGCCGCGCGTGGCGAATATGTTTTATGTGTTGATGGTGACGATTTTATTCACCCACAAACGATGGAAATTGCATATTTTTTAGCTGTGCGTGATAAGTCTGATATCGTTTCATTTACATATGACAGAAAATATCGGCCATATTTAATGTTGCGGTATAAAATGGGATTGAATATTTATGGGGTCGAGCCATTCGGATTTCGGCATAAATATTTACCCGCGCATGTGCCCAGTTTGGTAACTGATGATATTTATGCATATGCAACAGAACGCACACATAATTTGTTTAATTCAAAACGTAAATGGTTAATTAAGCATACACAGGTTTGGAAAAATTTATATCGTCGTGATTTGATTGCTGATATAAAATTTATCAGTGGAATTTTGTACGAAGATTTCCCATGGTGGTCGGCAGTAATGCTGAAAAATCCGCGTGTTACAATTGCACCATTGCCGTTGTATTATTATGTCCCGAATTTTGGCGGAATATTTTTAGCATCCAAGCAAATGGATGCATTTCGTGGAATTTGCACCGGATTAAAAGAAACATTTTTATTGTATAAACAATATGCCAATGAATATCAGATGCGGCAATGGTCAAAAAATTTTAAGTGGTATTTTATTAATTGGGGATTTAATAAAATTCAATATTTTACGAATGAAACAGACATTAAATTTGCACGCAGGTGTTTTGATGAATTGAACAGGTTGGGGGTATTTGATGATCCGCCAACAAAAAAGCACTGTAAATTAGTTTGCAAAATATTAAATTTTATAAAAGGTTGATAAAAAAATGACAGAAAATAATCCGAAAATATCAATCATAATTCCGGTATATAATGTTGAAAAATATTTGCGCCGTTGTTTGGACAGCGTGCTTAATCAAACTTTTACAGATTGGGTGGCCATTTGTGTTAATGACGGCAGCCCGGATAATTCGGCCGCAATTTTATCTGAATATGCGGCGCGTGACGCACGATTTAAAATTGTGACCAAGGAAAACGGTGGTTTGTCCGATGCGCGAAATGCCGGGATGAAACATGCCACGGGTGATTATATTTTATTTTTGGACAGCGATGATTTTATTCATCCGCAAACATTGGAAATTGCATATTTCCTGGCAACTCGTGATGGTTCTGATATTGTGTCATTTACATACGACAGAATTTATCGCCCACAATTAATGATACGGCACAAATTGGGAATGGATACTGATAATGTTATTCCAATGCGATTGCATAAACGATACAGACCTGCGGCTGTAAAAACATTGGTGACAGACGATATATATATGTATGCAACAGAACGCGCGCATAATGCATTTAACCCACGGCGTAAATGGTTGGTAAAACATTGCCAGGTGTGGAAAAATCTGTATCGGCGTGATTTAATTTCAGATACACCATTTATCAAAGGAATTTTATTCGAAGATTTCCCATGGTGGTCGGCAGTAATGCTGAAAAATCCGCGTGTGACGATTGCGCCGTTACCATTATATTTTTATGTTCCAAATTTTGGCGGAATTGTTTTGTCGGCAAAACAATTGCGTATGTTACACAGTTTATGTGATGGTATGGAATTTGCGTACAAGTTATACAAATCAAATGCGACAGATTATCAAATTAATCAATGGACCAGAAATTTCAAGTGGTATTTTGTAAAACGTATTTTGAAAAAAACAAAATATTTAGATAATCAGGTGGATTTAAATTCTGCACGTGCACGTATTTGTGAATTGGAAAAAATAGGGGTTTTTGATAATCCGCCAAACAAACGTGCGCGCCGTATTCGGCATCAAATTTGCAAATTTATAAAGGATTGCTGTACAAATGATAAAAAACAATAATCCGAAAATATCAATCATAATTCCGGTATATAATGTTGAAAAATATTTGCGCCGTTGTTTGGACAGCGTGCTTAATCAAACTTTTACAGATTGGGTGGCAATTTGTGTGGATGATGGCAGTACCGATAATAGCGGGCAAATATTGTCTGAATATGCGGCGCGTGATGCGCGGTTTATAATAATCAGCAAAAAAAATGGTGGACAATCAGATGCGCGAAATGTCGGGATGAAACATGCCGCGGGTGATTATATTTTATTTTTAGACAGTGATGATTTTATTCATCCGCAAACATTGGAAATTGCATACGGACAAATTGTAAAAAATAATGCTGATATGTTTTTGTTTGATTATGATAAAAAAATTCATCGTAAACTGACAAAGTTAATGAAACGTGGCATTATTAACATCGCTGTAAAATCCGGTAATCAAAATAAAATATATAATCCGACCCGGGTGCGTGTGCATAAAATAAAAAATATATTATTTCATTGTACTGAACGAAATCATACATTGCGGGTATTGCATCCCGTGCGGCGACATTGTTTCCCGGTGTTGGGGCTGTATCGGCGTGAATTTTTATCAGATTTGCCATTTGTGCGTGGAATAATTTATGAAGATTTTGTTTGGTGGTCTGAATTGATATTGCGCAATCCGCGTACTGTTATGACACAGTTGCCATTATATTTTTATATGCCAAATCCAAATTCGACATTAAACAGCGCAAAGGCATTTCGTACGGCGAATTCGATTATTGATGGGTTGGCACGTGTGTATAAAATTTATTCTGATTATGCCAATGCACGTGAAATGGCACATTATCAACGTGAATTTTTATGGCCATTTATAATTATTGCGATGCAACATGTTTGGCAAATTACAGATCGTGATGATTGTATAAACATCAGAAAAAAATTAAAACGTTTATATGAAACAGGCGCGTTTTCGAATCCACCAAATAAGCGTGCGCATCGTTATATGCGCCGTATACAGGATTTTTTAAACGCCTGAATTTTTAAAACGTGCGGGAATTTTTACAACGCGTTGTATACCAAACATGCCGGGTTTATCAAATGCATATATTGGGCGTGCAAATGTTTGTATAATGCGTGCACGTTTCATCCATTTTTCGTCATGCGCGGGCAGGTTGGTTACGGCATTAATTGTTCCGTTCCCGCGCCGGCGCAGATGATTTAACCAATCTGGGCCACGTGATGCGGCCTTGTGTTCCAACATTTGCATATCGACCGCGCCAAAGTGCAACAAGTATAAATTTTTATCAATATGAAAATTATGCCCCGATATGCTGTGGAACCCGCTGCCCCAATCAAGCGGTGCATTTTTTACAACAGGTTTGGTGTAACGCGTGGACAGTAATGCATATTCACGCTGTTCCAATATGGGTTTTGTAATATCCAACGTTTGTTCCATTTTCATATTTTGTCCGATATCCAGACCCAAACCAGAGACTGTATTTTTTATTTTCAATCCCGATAAATATTCGGCCAGATTTTTATTAACCGCCGGATCAACTATTAAAAATTCATCACAATCGCATCCAATTACAATATCGTATGTTTTTAACAATTTTTTTGCCAAATCGTTAATCAGCCCGATACGATATTTGTCACCCACGCTGCGTGTCATATCGGTATGTGGCAATTTGGTTATATTTGCCGTCCCGGCATTTTTGGGAATTTTTTGGTCGGTACCATCCAGATATATATATAAATTTTCCGTACCAATCATTTCGCCGTAATATTTAATCCAGCGGGTCAGAAAAAATTCATCGTTACGCGCCATTGTGATGGCAGCAATTTTTTTTAATTTTGTTTTCATAGTTTTTCAGTGCATATTTTGTGAATAAAATATTTTATATTTCTGAATATTATTTTAATCGGATTTTTTGTTAAAAGCCAATTAATATATTTTTCCCCATATGTATCACGTGCGGCATTTAAAATTGAATCGCGCACATCCGGTGAAATATGGTTCAATACATATAAAATCTGTTTACCTATACATCCATGATGTCGTATAAATGCAACTTTTTTTATAAATGGCAATCCATCGCAATAAAATTTTTTTACTTTGTTATAAATGCTGCGCCCCGGGGCAGAAAATATGCATTTATATTGAATACCGTGTTTGTTTAATAAACGTGTGAAACCCTGTTCATACATATATGTAATGGTTCCCTTGTCTGGTTGATGGGTAACAGACGTAATAAATTTATCAAACCAATCAGATAAAAATACATCGGGACGTATGCCAATAAACCATGATTGAATATGTGGTGCTGTTTTATGTGGATGCCATACAAGCCCGAATGCAGATGTCCCGAACGCTTCCATTTTTTTTAAATAAGGTTCAATTTCATATAATGGGCCATATACGGAATCGTTTATTAAATATACAAAATCATAATCTGATAAAATGCCTGTATTCCGTGCATATATGTATGCGCGTTTATATGAACCAAAATCATATTCGCCGTGGCGTGTGGCCGATGCATATAAAACATATGGCGATATTTTTTCAATTTCCGATTGTGGTGCGATATTATCCATTACTAATACAATATCGCCGCATTGGGATAATGATTTGACCATATAAACCAGTGCCGAATCGACAATATTTTTTTTACTGTATGCCGCAATCAGAAATAGTCGCCTAGAATTCATTGGTTTTACGGGTCTTTTTCCTAATGTTACTGTCTAATTCTTTCTTGCGCAAGCGTATTGTTGCTGGGGTAACTTCGACCAGTTCATCGTCCTGGATATATGACAATGCCTCTTCCAGTGAAATTTTGCGGGGTGGGGCCAGAAATAATTTTTCATCTGCCGTGACCGAACGAACATTGGTTAATTCCTTGCCACGCACCGGGTTTACCTCCAGATCATTTTCTTTGCTGTGTTCGCCAATTATCATGCCGGAATAAACCTCGGTCTGGGGGCCAACGAACAGCACACCGCGCGGTTCCAGGTTATGCAACGCATACGTTGTTGTAATGCCGTTTTCCATCGATACCAATACGCCCGGACGATATTGTAAAATTGGACCGCGATATGGTTCATATCCTGAAAAGACACGATTCATAACGCCGGTGCCGCGTGTGTCGGTACGAAATTCCGACAGGTATCCAATTAACCCGCGTGACGGTGCGGAAAATACGATTCGCGTTTTGCCGTTGCCGGATGCCTTCATTTCGGTAATGGTTGCCTTGCGTTTGGTCATTTTTTCAATAACGACCCCGGAAAATTCGTCGTCTACGTCAATGACAACTTCCTCTATGGGTTCCAACTTTTCGCCATTTTCGTCATCCTGCATTACAACGCGTGGTCGTGATACACTAAGTTCAAATCCCTCGCGGCGCATTGTTTCAATTAATATTCCCAATTGTAATTCGCCACGTCCAGACACTTCGAATGATTCCTTGTTCGCGCTTTGTGTGACACGCAGGGCGATATTAGTTTCGGCCTCTTTGAATAATCGTTCGCCAATCATACGTGATGTCAATTTTTTGCCCGACCGACCCGCCAATGGCGACGTATTTACAAAAAATGTCATGGTCAGGGTTGGCGGATCAATTGGCATTGCAGGAATTGGTTCGGTTACATCCGGGGCGCATAATGTATCAGCCACGGTTGCACGCGAAAAACCGGCAACAACGACAATGTCACCCGCCGATGCCGATTCCAGTGATACTTTTTCAATACCGCGATGCTCAATTATTTTTGTGATTTTTGCGTTTTCAACCAATTCGCCGTTCATATTGATTGCTTTGACCGTTTGGCCAACACGTACCGTGCCCGATTCGATTTTTCCGGTTAATATACGCCCAACGTATGGATCAGCCTCTAGTGTGGTGGCCAGCATTGAAAACGGCGCATCGATTTGGCAACGTGTGCCATTACAATCAGGCGCGGGGACATGATCAATAATTAATTGAAACAGCGGGGTTAAATCTGTGTGTTCATCATTCAGATTACGTACGGCCCATCCATCGCGACCAACTGCAAACAAATATGGAAAATCCAATTGCGAATCGGTTGCGCCCAATTTATCAAATAAATCAAATGTTTCGTTTAATACCTCGTCCGGGCGGGCATCGCTGCGGTCGACCTTGTTAATGCAAACAATTGGTCGCAATCCTAGTTTTAATGCCTTGCTTAATACAAATTTTGTTTGGGGCAGTGGACCTTCGGCGGCATCAACCAATAATACGACACCATCAACCATTGATAAAATACGTTCAACTTCGCCCCCAAAATCTGCGTGCCCGGGTGTATCAACAATATTAATTTTATAATCATGCCATTGTATTGATGTGGGTTTTGCAGAAATCGTAATACCGCGTTCGCGTTCAATATCGCCACTGTCCATGACACGGTCGGCAACACGTTCGTTTTCGCGAAATGTGCCGGACTGTTTTAACATATTATCGACCAATGTTGTTTTTCCGTGGTCAACATGTGCAATAATTGCAATGTTGCGAATTTTCATAACCATATTTTTTGCGCCCTTGATGTATATTTTTATATTAAAATTAGCAAACAATAGATTATACTATAAATTTGGCTTTTCAACAAATTTATATTAAAAAATTGACATTTTTAATTTTTGTGCTACATATTATAGGGAATATTAAGGAGTAATAAAAAAATGAAACAGAGCTTTGAAAAAACAATTGACGGATTTTTTGAATCTGTTGAAACATTGTTGTCGGAAAATATTAATGATAATAATAGTGCGGAAATCGAACGCAATATCAAATGTGTTAATGAAATTCGCCGTCGTCCGCATTTGCATACACGTTATATGTCGCGTATGCGTTTGGCGATAAACCCAACAAATTGTGGTTTTGTATGTTATAACAGGGATGTATATGCTAAATTTATTGCCGTATTAAACGCAATTGATGAATTTTATAATTCTGATAAGCAAAATAGAAATGCGACATTGTTGAATGAAATTCGTAAATGGAACACCGCAATTGCACCAAATGCGGTCAAAAAATTTGTTTCCATGGCAATGTCACCGCGTGTTTTGGTACGCCGTAAAATGGCGAACGCCAGATAATGTTCATCATAGGGAGAGTAAAAATGATGATTGATTATAACGCCACATTACAGAAATATTTTGCCGAATGTGTAAAATTTTTGGAAAAACGCGCTGCGCGTTCCCGTGACGGGGTTGCATCGGCGCAAATAAACGACGCAATTGCAATAATCAAGCGTATTGCGTCACATCCGGAAAGATTTTCTGATTATGATGAACGTGTAAACAATCGGTTATTTTTTGATACTTTGCCAAATGATGTCTGGCAAAGTGGGGTATTACATAAATATGAATCTGTTTTATCCGTTGTTAAAGATTTGAATACGCCATACGAATACGATCGTATGCGCGCGCGTGATGTATTGTTGGATGCATTGAAAGATATTACATGTAAAAATAATAAAAATGTGTTCAAAGATTTATATTATTCAATGTCTTTGCCAACAAAATTCGCTGTAAAGTTTAAACAAAATCAAAAATAATAAAAACCGGCAAATGCCGGTTTTTATTTAATGTTTTCCGCCAATCTTTGTGCGGCCACCCATTAATGGCTGCAGTTTTTTTGGAATGTTTACACTGCCGTCGGCATTTTGATGATTTTCCAAAAATGGCACCAGTGCGCGTGGCACCGCAATACCAGTATTATTTAATGTCGCACAGAATTTGACATCGTTGGTTTTGTTTTCGCGATAACGGGTATTTGTGCGGCGGGCCTGGAATGTGCCGATGGACGAACAGCTGCCCAGTTCTTTGTATGCATTTTCCGATGGGACCCATGCCTCGACATCGTTCATTTTTACCTTGTTAAATCCCATGTCGCCGGTCGAATTTGCGATTACGCGGTATGGTAATTCCAGATCAGCAACCACGTCGCACAGGTTATTCAACAATAGCTCGTGCATTTCATCCGATTGTTCGGGTTTACAGAGCACATATTGTTCAACCTTGTTAAACTGATGGAACCGTGCCAGACCACGTGTATCACGGCCGGCGGCACCGGCCTCTTTGCGGAAACAGGGTGAAAAACCGGCATATTTTATGGGTAAATCATTTTCTGATAAAATTTCACCGCTGTGTAACGAATTTAAAATGATTTCCGCAGTACCGGCCAAACATCTGTCTGTTCCGGTTAACATAAATACATCGTTATTCATAACTGATAAATCCGCACCCATAAAGTGCCCCGCGTCAAAAATAGTTTGGGGCTTTGTAATAGACGGGCATTCAATAAATGTAAATCCACGAGAAATCAATTTTTGAATAACATATGTTTCGATTGCCAATTGCAGTTCGGCCGCTTCGCCGATTAAACAATATGTGCGTGTTCCGCAAATTTGGGCGATTTTTTCCGGTGCCCACCATCCGTTCATATCCAATAAATCCCACTGGGCACGTGGTGTAAAATCAAATTCACGTGGTGTGCCAATGCGTCTTAGTTCAACATTTGCCGTATCATCCGGCCCAATTGGTACCGATGCATCCGGTATTTGCGGCACACGGTGCATTAAATCATTTAATATGGATTCTTTGTCTGCCAATTCCGCCATATCAGCCGCAATTTCATCGCTGATTTTTTTTGATTTTTCGATTAATGGGGCCTTGTCCGTGGCGGTTGGAATTTCGCGGGTGATTTTATTTTTTTCCGCTGTCATTGTTTGTGTGATTGTTTTTAATTCGCGCACACGCGCATCCAATGTTAATATTTCATCAACATGGTCATCAAAGCCTTTGACCCGGCATGCATTTTTTACAATGTCCGGATTTTCGCGAATAAATTTGATATCTAGCATGATTTTATCCTTAAAAAAGAAAAATAATTTATATGTATTGTTTATTATTTATTTACAAATTAAATCCCCACCCCAAACGGGGATGATGTATTACGCAAAGATAAAAATATAAATTTCATATTAATGATTATTTTATTGTTATACGGTTAAAAAATCAACATTTTTATACAGACGCGAAATTATTTGCGCGTAACACATGATTATGTTATGCTTAAATCCCGAAATAGTTTATATATGGAGCTAACTGTTATGAATGAAATAGTTATGTATGATGTAATAATTCTGGGGTCGGGTCCGGCCGGATTAACGGCGGCATTGTATTGTGGACGCGCCGGGAAAAAGACATTGGTGCTGGGCGGTGACAGATTGGGCGGACAGACGGCCGGTATTGCCGTGTTGGAAAATTATCCCGGGTGGCGCGGCAGTGGTTTGGAATTGTCGGAATTTATGAAAAATCAGGCCGAAACATTCGGGGCGGAAATTAAATTTGTTTCTGCAAAAAATATTGCGGGCGATGCCGAAACAGGTTTTAATATTTTGTGTGATGATGGCAATCGTTATGTTGGAAAAACTGTTATTATTGCAACCGGGGCATCACCGCGTAAGTTGGAAATTGATGGTGCGCGCGAATTATTGGGCAAGGGCGTTTCATATTGCGCAACATGTGATGGTTTCTTTTATTCTGAAAAGGATGTAATTGTAATGGGTGGCGGAAATTCCGCATTAAATGACGCATTGTATTTGGCGGATATTGCGCGTAATGTTAAAATTGTATATCGCAAGGGGGCCTTTACCCGGGCCGAGGCTGTTTTACGTAATCGTGTTGCCGAACGTGAAAATATTGAATGTTTGTTCAACACAGATTTGAAAAAAATTGCAAAAACTGATGATGATCGTTTGGTTGTTACCACCACTGATGACCAGCAAATAATTTGTGATGGTTTGTTTGTCGCCATCGGGCACGAGGCCAATACCGATTATC
This sequence comes from uncultured Alphaproteobacteria bacterium, assembly GCA_944389595.1. Taxonomy (GTDB): domain Bacteria; phylum Pseudomonadota; class Alphaproteobacteria; order Rs-D84; family Rs-D84; genus Enterousia. The sequence continues at coordinate 134,785 of CALXMY010000002.1, forward strand.
TGACCGAAGATGTCCCGCGCGACAACATGGGACGTTTAATCCCGGCCGAATTGCCCACCGGTATGTTTGTCGCCGGCGATGTTCAATCCGAATTAAAAATGCAAATTGCAACGGCGGTTGGAACAGGGTGTAGCGCGGCCATGGATGCCATTGCATACCTAAATCAATTATAATCACACATCTGCGCGTGATTCAACTTTGGTCATGTAACTAATTGTACACTCCCGCCGTTGAATCGCGTGCATCTGTGTAATTCTAATTGATTTATTTTTTTGTGGTACATCTGCGCGTGATTCAACTTTGGTCATGTAACTAATTGTACACTCCCGCCGTTGAATCGCGTGCATCTGTGTAATTCTAATTGATTTATTTTTTGCTGTACATCTGCGCGTGATTCAACTTTGGTCATGTAACTAATTGTACACCGCCGCCGTTGAATCGCGTGCATCTGTGCAATGTGGTTTGGTTTTATTTTTTTCCAAAATGGGATTTTAGCACATTATATGCGTCTGTTATTTTTGTAAATTGTTTTGCGGCCAAATTTTTATCACCGGTTGTTGTATCGGGGTGATGACGTTTTGCCAACGCGCGGTATCGCGCCGAAACTTCGCGCCATGATGCAGTTATTGGCAGACCAAATACCGCCAATGCCGATGTAACGCGGCCGGGCAGGGCGTTGCGCGTGGATGGCATTTTATCAAATGTTGCGTGGCCGGTTAAAAAATCGTTTAAGAATTTTATGTAATCGGTGTTATCCTGGGCCGATTGATTTTTATCTTTTAATGGTGCGCCAAATGTTTGGCGTTCCCAATCTTCTTCGATTTCATCGGGGGTCATGCCGGCATAATAATTCCAATTTTTATTATATTCGGCCGCATGTTCACGGCAAAACCACCAATATTCACGTAAATCACGCGTTTTTGGGGCACGGCATGTGCCGGCCTTGGTGCATCCAGGATGATCACATTTTTTTATCATTATTTTTTATCCCCAATATGTCCCAGTGGATGATGTTCCACAACGGTTTCACGCAGTTTTTCCGGCAACACATGTGTATATATTTGTGTTGTTGAAATATCTTCGTGGCCCAGCATAGTTTGTATTGCGCGCAGGTTTGCGCCACCCGCCAACAAATGCGATGCGAACGAATGTCGCAGTACATGCGGACTGACCCGTTCGGGGGCGATGCCGGCCAATACGGCACATTTTTTTAATATTTTGAAAAAACCATCACGTGTTATATGGCCTGTTTTTCCCGATGACGGAAATACATATTTCGATTCGGTATCACCACGTAATTCCAACCATTTTTTTAATGCATGTTGTGCGCGTTCGTGCATGGGTACGATTCGTTCTTTGGCACCTTTGCCATGAATCAACAATTTATCACCTAAATTTGCACTCATTGGTAATTCACATAATTCTGATACACGCAGTCCTGATGCATACACCAATTCCAACATTGCGCGTAATCGTATGGCATTTTTTACATCGCCGGCCGATGATATCAATAATTCAATTTCATCCACCGATAAAAATTTTGGCAATGCACGGGTACGTTTTGGTAACTCCAGATTTGCGGCCGGATTTTCGGTTATTATTTTTTCCAGCATTAAAAATTTATAAAATCCACGTATGGCACTGGCCTTGCGTGCGATTGATGATGCCCGATCCGGTAAATGCGACAGATAATTTTGTATCGCTGTATTAGTAGCCCCCATTAATCCGCCCGGTATTTCCGCATCAGCATGATGTAAATCGCATGAATAACTTTCCAATGTTTTATTGCTGCGTCCACGCTCCGCGGCCAGGGCTTCTAAGAATATATCTATGTAATTCATTGATGTAAAACGATTTCAGTTACATTTTGTGTGGCCGGAAAAGACACTATCATCAATACGATTACAATCGCAATCAGTATCCATATTATTATATGTCCACGTTTTGTGTTTTTTTTACGTAATGGCATTTTGCGTACCCTTTTAATTATTTATATTGTATCAAAATTGGTTATGGCGACACCCGCACCCGCAATTATAATCAGTGGCGGTGCAACAATTGCCAATAATGGTGGAATTACACCCGTTGCCCCCAGGGCATTAAACATATTAATCAAAAAGTAAACCGCAAAACACGTTAATATCCCCAATCCAAATTTAATACCAAAACTGTAATTACGGCGTTGCCGCGTTTGTGAAAATGCGACACCCAATGTTGCCATTGAAATCATTGTTAACGGTAAAAACAGTAATGTCCAAAACTGAACCAGGTGTGTGCGTACCGGAACACCAATATTGCGCATTTTTTCAATAAATTTTGGTAAATCCCAAAATGAAATTTGGTCCGGTTGTAAATATCTGTCCAAAACAGTTTGCGGGGTCAGTAATGTTTTTGTGTGCCATTTACCCATTGATGGTGCACCAACGGTGTCCCATTTTGTTGCATGTGATGCGGCCAGTCCGGAATCAGATAATGTCATGGTTTCGGATTGAACACGGGTAATTAATTTGAAATTTGTATCCTGCAGGTAAACGGTTGCATCATCAAAAATCAATGTGTCGCCGGATTTATGCATGTTTTTTGCATTCATTGTTATGTACCCATTTTCCGACGATTCGCGTAACCAAATTTCATCGTCAATTAAAACCAGGTGATCCGGTGTAATATCCTGGGCGTTCATGTGCACAGAATACGGATTTATCAATGTTGTTGCAACAACGCCAATTAATGCGGCACCAACCAAAAAGGGGCGTGCCATTTGGTATGGTGATAAGCCGGCACCAGAAATAATAATGCTTTCGCTGGATTTGGTCAGATTATATGATGCCAGCAACGTGCCCATAAATACGGATAATGGTAAAAACATTGGAACATATTCCAATAATCGCCGCCATGAATCATATAATGTATCCAGCGTGGTCGGATTTGATGGCAATCGTTCCACAAATGTTACGGCCATTACAATTCCGCAAACGACCAATAATACCAGACCCACGCCATAGAAAAAACGGCGTGTTAAAAATCGGGTTAAAATTCGTGGTCTTAATCGCATGTGTATTTGTCAATTAAAAAAGTATACCTTGTTCAATTGACAATTGCAAAATTAAAATGAAGTCTTATAATTTCAAAGAAAAAAATTAGGCAAGGGTTAAATAAAAATGGAAAAGAAACCGATTTCGCGGGCCGGTTTTGACGGCCTTATCAAGGAATTAAAAGATTTAAAGGAAGTACAACGTCCGGAAATATTAAAAACTGTGCAGTGGGCGCGCAGTTTGGGCGATTTGTCTGAAAATGCGGATTACAGCGCGGCCAAGGAAAAACAACGCCAAATTGATAAGCGTATTCAATTTATCGAAGATTTTATAAACAATGCCGATGTTATTGATGTTGACAGTTTAACGGGCGATCGCGTGGTGTTCGGTGCACGTGTTGTTGCCGAGGACGAAGATGGAAATCGTATGCAATGTCGTATTTTGTCCGATATCGAATCGGATGGGAAACAGGTTATTTCATGTAATTCGCCGGTTGGACGTGCAATGATTGGTCGGTGTGTTGGTGATACATGCATTGTAAAATTGCCTGGTGGCGAAAAAGAATATGAAATTTTGGAAGTAAAATTTAGGGAATAATTATTCTGATGCCGATTCGTGTCTTGCCGGATTTTCTGATAAATCAAATTGCCGCAGGCGAGGTTGTTGAACGTCCCGCCAGTGTGGTCAAGGAATTAATAGAAAATGCGCTGGATGCGGGGGCAGACCAGATTGTTATTGATGTTGCCGACGGCGGGCGCACAATGATTTCGGTGGCGGATAATGGGTGCGGAATGTCGCGTGATGATTTGGCAAAAAGTATTGCGCGGCACGCAACATCAAAATTACCGTCGGACGATTTGTTAGATATAAATTTTATGGGATTTCGTGGCGAAGCGTTGCCTTCGATTGCGTCGGTATCTGATATGGTAATTGATACATGTAATGGCATTGATGCAAATGGTTGGCAAATGGATTGCACAAGTGGTGTAATAAAACCGTCTGATTGGGAATGTGGAACACGCATTCGTGTGAAAAATTTATTTGCCCGCACGCCGGCCCGATTGAAATTTTTGCGCGGGGACAGGGCAGAAATGATGTCGGTGTTGGATGTGGTAAAACGTTTGGCAATGGCACGGCCTGATGTTGGGTTTACATTAAATAACAAATGGTTTTTTCAAAAAAATCAGGATATTGCCGAACGAATTGCTGCGGTTATGGGTGATGATGTTCGTGGCCGAATGTTGAATGTAAACGCGCATTCCGAATCGAATTCGTCATTAATGTTGAATGGTTTTATTTCTGAACCGACATTACGTCGTGCGTCATCGGTTGATCAATTTTTATTTGTAAACGGTCGGCCTGTCAAAGACAAGGTTCTGGTTGGTGCATTGCGGGCGGCATATATGGATGTTATGCATGCGCGTGAATTTCCGTTGTGTGTGTTATATTTGGAAATTGATTCGCGCAGTGTTGATGTTAATGTTTCGCCCGCCAAGACCGAGGTGCATTTTCTGGAACCATCGCATGTACGGGCGTTTATAATAAAATCATTGCGTGATGTATTGGCACAAACATTGGTTGGGGGCACGCATATATCGATGCCACAAACGCAAAATTATGATGCGCCAACAAATACATTTCATGCCCAGAATTTTAATGCATCTGAATTTCGTGTGTGTTCCCCACGGCGGGGGCCTGATTCCGCATTTATGTTTGATACCGCGCATGCACAACAAAATGTTAATACGAACCAGGCCGGCAACAACAGTGTCCAAATAAATAATGATAATAATAATGAATATATGCCATTGGGGCGGGTAATTGGACAGATTGGGAATAAATATATATTGGCACAAAGCGGGGAAAATTTGGTCATTATTGATCAACATGCCGCGCATGAACGTATAACATACGAACGTTTGCGTCGTCATGCGGTAAAAACACAAATGCTGTTAACGCCAATAGTTGTGTCATTGCGTGGCGAAGATGTGGCCGCTGTATTAACAATTGCCGATGAAATGCGCGCATCCGGATTACATATTGATGCATTTGGCGATGATGCGATTGCAATTTTTGAAAAGCCCGCTGATTGGGATTTGGACTGGGGGGATTTATTTCATGCAATTGCGGACGAGGTGCGTGAATTTGGGCATTCATCGCAATTATCAGAACGGTTGCATTTAAAATTGGCAAATTATGCGTGTCATCACAGTGTGCGCGCGGGTCAAAAATTGGATATGGCGCAAATGGATGCGTTGCTGCGCGATATTGAAAATACGACACGTGGTGGTGAATGTAATCATGGGCGGCCAGTATACAAATTTATTCCGTTGGTTGAAATTGATGGATGGTTCGAACGTATATGATTTTTAATATTTCCTTTACACAATCGGCTTTTTTTACTATTGTGAAACCATAATATAATTTAGTTAAGGAGAAAATTATGCAAGAAACAACCGCAGTCGCAGATACGGCAACGCAGGCAGTTAACCAGGTTTCGGAACAGGCAGCCACGCAAACAACTGATTGGTGGGGGCTGTTGCTGTATTGTGTAATTATATTTGCGATAATTTATTTCTTTATGGTGCGCCCAAATAAAAAGCGTATGGCGGAATATCAAAAAATGGTGGATTCTATTCAGGTTGGTAATCGCATTATGGCGGCGGGCATTTATGGCACAGTGAAAAAAATAAATGAAAAATCAATCGAAATGGAAATTGCCGATGGCGTTGTCATAGAGGTAAACAAAGGCGCAATTGCAAACGTTGAATAAAGAGGGGTATCCGGTATGTTTAAAAAATTGGCAATAATTTTTGTCGCAGTGTTTGGTGTGTTGCTGGCTGTGCCGACAATGGCCCCCAGTTTGGCACCATATTTCCCATCGTGGATTCAACCAATTCCATTGGGGTTGGACTTAAAGGGTGGCGCACAGTTGTTATTAGAGGTTGATACAGATACAATGATGCGCGAAAAAGCAACCCAATTATACGAAGAGGCGCGCAGTGCATTGATTAACCGTGACAAGGGTGTAATTCGGTTTTCAAATATGCGCAATATTGATGGTGTTGTTTCGTTTGTTGTTCGTAACGAATCGGATGTATCTGATGCGCGCGCCAGATTGCGCAGCGAATTTGGTGACAGTGTCGATGTTTCTGTGGACGGACGTAACGTTTCATTAAATTATTCACAAAAGGCGCGTGATGAAATGGTCCAGGATGCGTTATCGCGCAGTATAGAAATTGTTCGCCGTCGTATTGACGCATTGGGAACCAAGGAGCCATCTATTCAAAGTCAGGGTGGAAAATACATATTGGTGCAATTGCCGGGGGTTGATAATCCGGAACGCATCAAGGAATTAATTGGTCAAACCGCAAAAATGACGTTCCATTTGGTAAATGAAAATATAACACCGGAACAATTGGCAACCGGGCATGCGCCAAAGGGAACAGAATTTTTGCCATATATGGATGCGCCGGATCAAATGATTCCTGTGTATACCCATGTGGAGGTTTCGGGCGATTCGTTAAAAGATTCCCAGGCTGATTTTGATCAAAATAATATGCCGGTTGTAACGACCGTGTTTGATGCGGCCGGCGCGCGCAAGTTTGCCAGACTGACCACCGAACATGTAAACGAACGTTTTGCAATTGTTTTGGATGGTATGGTGTTGTCTGCGCCAACGATTCGTGAACCAATTCCGGGGGGGCGTGGCCAAATTTCCGGTGGTTTTACATTACAGGGGGCCAAAGATTTGGCGGTGCTGTTGCGCAGTGGTGCATTGCCCGCGCCGTTACAGGTTATCGAAGAACGCACCGTTGGTGCCGGATTGGGGGCTGATACTATCGAGGCCGGAAAAATTGCATCGCTGTTTGGTGTTATATTTATTATCATATTTATGATAGTTTGCTATCGCGGGTTTGGTATCATCGCCAGTTTTGTATTGCTGATAAATTTGGCAATGATTATTGGAATATCTGCATTGTTGGGGGCAACGCTGACACTGCCCGGTATTGCCGGTATTGTGCTGACGTTGGGTATGGCGGTGGATGCAAATATTTTACCGTTTGAACGAATACGTGATGAAATTCGTGCCGGTTCAACCCCATTGCGTGCAGTAGAGGCCGGATTCCACCGTTCTATGAAGGCGGTGTTGGACGGTAATTTGACGAATTTGATTTGTTCGCTGGTGTTGTTCCAATTTGGCGCAGGACCGATTCGCGGGTTTGCTGTAACGTTATCGGTTGGTGTGTTAACAACATTGTTTACCTGTGTGTCGTTGTCCAAGGTGATAATTGATTGGTACATGAACGGCAAGAATAAAAAAATTAGTTATGTAAAGACCAAGTAAGAGGTTGGTGTTATGAAATTAAGATTTATGAAGTATCGCAAATTATCATATTGGATTGCGGGTGCATTTATTCTGTTGTCTGTGATATCGTTGATTTTCCGCGGGTTAAATTATGGTATTGATTTTGCGGGTGGAATTTCAATGGAGGTAAAACCTGTATCGGCCGAATATACTATTGATAAAATGCGTGCCGATTTGGACCAATTTAATCCGGAATTGCAATCTGTGGGTGATAACGGTGCAATATTGGTGCGTGTCGGTCTGCCCAAGGGGGCCACAGATGCAGAACAAAATCAACGTGTGACGGAAATCAAGGATATTTTAGGAAATAATGTTGAATATTCCCAGGTACAAATTGTTGGGCCAAAAATTGGCGATGAATTGGTGCGTGGTGGAATTTTGGCGATATTATTTTCGTTCTTGTTGATGTCGGTTTATGTATGGGTGCGGTATCGTGGGGGATATGCAATTGGTTCATTTATATCACTGTGTTTGGATTTTGTGATAATGTTTGGATTCTTTTCAATTACAGGTTTGGAATTTAATCAAACGGCAATTGCGGTTATTTTAATGGGCGTTGGATATTCCATTAATGACAAGGTTGTGAATTATGATCGCATAGAAGAAAATATTAAAAAATATCACAAAATGCCGATGGATGATTTGATTGATTTGTCGGTGAACGAAATGATGCGCAGAACAATTATGACCGGTGTGTCCACTATATTGGCAATGGTTGCGTTGTTCCTGTTTGGCGGGCCGGCATTACGTGATTTTGCAATTGCGATGACATTTGCCGTTGTTATGGGCACATTTACCAGTATTTATATTTCAAATGTGATTTTGTACCATTTTAATTTGCGTGACGAAACAAATTAATTGTTTCGCATTCGAATTTTGGCAGGGGGGACACATTATAATGAGAATGATAAAATTATTTTTATTCGTTTTCTTTGGCCTGGGGGTGATGCCGTGTTTCGCAGCAGACAGTTTGTTTTTCGAAGATGAACCAATCCAGGATGGTTTAAATGTGTTTGAAATGTCGGATACTTTTGCCGAAATTTATGAAAAATTAGATGGTGTAAAATGGGGCGGCAAAAATATAAATGTCGCGATTGAAAGTTTGGAAAAATTAAATCCTGATGCGCATATTGCGGCCACTGATGACAGGGTTGTTTTGGTTTGGGGCGATGCAATTATTGCAAATTATCCGCGCCCCAATCCCGGGGATTGGAATGGGTTTGGTGAAATTACAACTGCATTGGTTTTGAAATTACGCGCAAACGATTCGTTGCTGCATGCCGCCAGTACCAGTGAAACATATCAATTGGTCGTGGACAGTTTAATGCGTGGTATTGATGAAAATGGGCGTTATATTTATTCACGCGCCGCCGAAATTAACGAAGATGGCAGAATTTTGACCAGTGTTGGTTTGGAAGGCATGCGTGATGAACGTGGTAATTGGCGTGTTACCGGTGTGTTCAAGGGCGCGCCCGCTGATACAGCCGGCATTCGCGAGGGGGATTTAATAGTTTCAATTGATGGAAAAAATGTTGCCGATATGTCAGATGCCGAAATGTCGGCCGTTATGTCGGGATTTAATTCTGGTACATCAAAATTAAAGATTTTGAACCCATCTGGTGAACAGGATGTTGTTTTGCGGCGTGCAACAATAATTTTGGCAGATGCCGATATTGTGCATCGCAGCGACCCTGAAACGGGCGGAATTTTGGAAATAATTGTACATAAAATATCTGATAATACCGCATCAATCGTAAATGAAGCGTTGGCGAATTATCCGGATGTGTCCGGAATAATATTGGATTTGCGGGCGGCGACCGGTGATGATGAACGGGCCGCGGCAAAATTGGCGGGACTGTTTATTGGGCAAAATCCTGTTATGCGAATCGTTGAAACCGCCAAGGATGAAATAGAGGTTGTTCCCGGTGGTGATGCGGTAACGGATGTGCCGGTTGTAGTTTTAATGTCAAATATGACCCGTGGCACGGCCGAGGCAATAGTTGCAGCATTTTATGAAAATGAACGGGGTGTGTTGGTTGGAACCCCAACCGCGGGGAATGCACGAATTGCAACACGAATTAATTTGGATAATGGGGGGGCATTGGAATTATTAAACAAATCAATTAAAACAGGCAAGGGGCGCACAATTGATGGGCGTGGCATTTTCCCGATTGTGTGTTTATCAAATATCAGATCGGTTACACAGCGAAATGCATTTTTTCTGAATGTTATAAATAACGATTTTAATTCCCAGGATTTTAACGGCAAAGATGATGTAGATGTTGACGCGGTGCGTCGTGGATGTCCGGTTATTACCAGTGGCAGTGACGAAGATGCTGTTGCGGCGGCCGTGGCGGTAAAAATATTAACCGATTTAAAGGTGTATAACAGATTAATCGCAGAATAATTTTGTAAACGGGGAATTAAAATGTTTTTGGCAAAAAATGGAACTTTAAAGTGGAATTGGATTGCGTGGGGTGGAATTGTTACCACTGTGTTGGTGTGTTTGGGAATTATTTGGTTTGATAAGCCTGTTTATTTATTTATGCGCCAATTTGATTGTTGGTTGTTCCGGATGTTTGATTTGTTATTTGATGCAAAAATATGGATAATTGTTTCGGCGGTTGTTTTGTTGGTGTTTTATATTAAAAAAATTATTAAATCAAAACCACGGTACAGAAATTCAAAAAATCAACCAAGTTTGGCCGCGTTTTGTAATGATTTTATAAGTAAAACACGTAACAGTTATGCATTTTTTGTATTGTGTTCTGTATTGGCGGCCAGTATTGTTGGTAAAATTTTAAAAATATTAATTGGACGTATGCGTCCGGTATTTTTCGAGGCACTAGATAAAACCGGTTTTGTGCCATTTTCAACCGATTGGGCGTTTAATTCCATGCCATCGGGGCATTCATTTGCATCGTTTGCAGGATTAGTAATGTTGGGGTTATTAGCACCAAAAATAAAATGGTTTACATGGACGTTGGCAATTGTTATAGGTTTGTCGCGCATATGCGTGGGGGCGCATTGGCCATCGGATGTAATATTTGGAGCGTTTATTGGTATGTTGGCCGCCGATGTTGTAAAATCTTGGTTGAAAAATCGGGGTGCTGAAATTAATAAATATTAATTTTATCTGATAAATCCTAACATTTTTTTCTTTTTTGTGATAAAATGCAATGCATGGCAAGATCATCTAAGTTTTTACCGGAAAGTATTTCTGTGGCTTTACGTGGCCTGGTTAAACGCGTGACGGGTGCGGTTTTTATGGCGGTTGCGTTGTGGGCACTGTACGCATTGATTTTTTTTGACCCGTATTTAGATGGATTCGCGGTGGCCAGTAATTTTGGAAATCAATCTGTTATGGGGTGGATTGTTGGATTCCTGCGTTATGGTATTGGATTTGTGCCGGCGTTGTTTCTGGTGTTATATGTGGCGCGATGTGGGTTATCGTGGTTGGTAAATTTAAATGATGAACCCGCGCCGGAATATAATTTTCTGCGTTGTGTGGTTGCATTGTGTATGGGGGCGGTTGGATTGGGCTTGATTGCGCCCGCGTCGACATATGGTGGTGCAATTGGTGCAATTGCCGCATTTGATGTTGGAAATTTGATTGGCGGATGGGGAATTGTAATTGGAATATTGGCTTTTATTGTTTTTGTTTTATTGGCATCGGTGTTGCTGCATATAAAATGGACACATATAAAAAAGATTGGTTTTATGTTATGGCGTGCCGTGCAATGGATTTTGTCTGTATTCCATTTGATGCCAATGTCAAATGCCAGTGCGGATGATGACGAATATGTGTCAGATGATGAAGAGGATGACGAAAATATTGATGACACAGAAGAAGATGATGATACAGATATTGATGATACAAAAAAGAAACGCGCCCCACGTCGCAGTAATGCGGCAAATCGTACATCACGCGCACAAAAAACGCGCAGTAATATACATGAATATGAATTGCCGGATCCTGCGTTTTTGGAACGTTCAAATTTTGGGAAAAATGTCGTAACGCCCGAATTAAAACGTAATGCCGCATCGATGGAGGTTCATTTTACCGAATATGGTGTATACGGTAAAGTTGTTGGTATCAGGCCGGGACCAATTGTAACATTATATGAATTTTTACCGGACAGTGGCGTACGCATAGCAGATATTAAAAAAACAGTAACTGATATGACACGTGCCATGGCGGCACCAAATATCAGAATTGCCCATATCCCCAGTACGCAATTAATAGGTGTTGAAATGGCGAATTTGAAACCGCAAACTGTGCGGTTCAGATCGTTGGTTGAAAATGATACATTTGTTAATTCAAAATATAAAATACCACTGGCGTTGGGGGTCAGTATTGGTGGTGATCCCATGTATTACGATTTGGCAAAAATGCCGCATATGTTAATTGCTGGACGTACGGGATCGGGGAAATCTGTGTTTGTTCAATCAATAATTACATCAATTGTGTATCATTTTACACCTGATAAGTGCAAGTTAGTTATTATTGACCCAAAGGGGGTTGATTTTGGTTGTTGGGACGATATTCCGCATTTGATAACCCCAATTGTTAAATTGGATCCGAATGCGGCGGTGAATGCCTTGAAATGGGCCGTTAACGAAATGGAAAATCGTTATAAACAACTGCAAAAATTACAGGCGCGGAATATTGAAACATATAATGAAATTGCGGCACAAAAACGTGCAAATGGTGAAACTGTGACCGAACAGGTGGCCGTTGGCACGGACGAAGAAACCGGGGAATTATTATTTGAAACCAAAGAAGTTGATTTATCAGATATGCCGTATATCGTTATAATAGTTGACGAGGTTGCAGATTTGATGAATGTTGCCCGCAAAGAAGTCGAGGCATGTATTCAACGTATTGCGCAAAAGGCGCGTGCCGCAGGAATCCATCTGGTTATGGCGACCCAGCGTCCAGACGCAACGATTATAACCGGTGTTATAAAGGCTAATTTCCCAACACGTGTATCATTCCAGGCCCGCAGTGGTATTGATTCAATGACCACGTTGGGTGAAAAGGGTGCCGAACAATTATTAAAATGTGGTGATATGTTGTTCAGCGAGGCCGGCAGTGCACCCGTGCGTATACATGGTGCGTTAATAAGTGATGATGAATTGAATCGAATTGGTAATTTCCTGCGCGCCCAGGGCGAACCAGAATATGCCGATGGTGTTACAGATGGGGATGGCGGCGATGTTGGTGGCGGTGTTGGAATACCGGGTGCGGCACCAACCAAGGCCGACAAGGATGCTGATTTATATACCCAGGCCAAAGAGGTCGTTTTGCGTGATAAAAAACCGACAATTTCATACATCCAGCGACGTTTGGGGGTTGGGTATAACAAGGCGGCCGGATTTATGGAACGTATGGAGCAAGAGGGCATAGTTAGCCCGCCTGATGCCAATAATAAACGTCACATATTATAATATGTATAAAATCCGCTGTATGGCGGATTTTTGTGTTTTATGCTTTTTTATGTCACTTTTTTATGATATAATTTATATCAAAAGGAGTATTTTCAGATGAAAAAAAGTTTATCTTTGTTTGGGTTGATGGCGGCAATCGCGGTATCGCCCGCATTGGCCGCAACAAATTCCGGAATGTATGGTGCATCCAGTGCTGATTTAACCGGTGCACCGGCGGTGCGTGAACGTACACAGGTTAATTACGAAAAGTACACAACACGTACATCTACGAAAACATATGATCAGGCTGATGCAAAAAATATTTATTATACCCAGCCTGCAAACCGTGGTGAATTGTACAAGCAATATGGTAATACCAACAATACGGTGCGTACAACACGTGCAGAAACATATCGGACGGAATTAAAACGTAAATATTATTTGGCACATCCGTTCTTTCAACCATTGGGGGGCAAGTTTGGTTCTGTGACAGATTTATCATATAATATGAATTCGTATGATATGCTGTTAACACCGGTTGAAAATGGTGCATTGTCCGATACAAACGGCAAATGGGATATGGGGCAATTTTCAATCAAAGAAGATTTCAGTTTTGGTATAACTGATACGGTTGCTGTTTTGGCCACGGCACGTTTAGATATATCTGATTATAAATTTGATTGGTCTGTTGCACCGGACGATTCAATGGATGATACCAGTTTGAGTATATTGGGGCTGGGGGTGCAATGGCGTTTTGCTGATACCGCAAAATGGATTGCAAATGCGGCCGCGTACTATCAATATCAGAATGATATTTCAAACAATATCATATTGGAATTAAAGGCCGGGTACAAGGTCAGTTCATCAACAATATATGGTTTAGTTCGTGGATGGTATTTGAACTTTGACGGCAATTCATATGGTAATGGTGTGAACGGCAAAACAGAACAGGGTGATGATGCAATATTCTTCCTGGCGTATAATACTGATGCCGATAATACATTCTTTATAGAAGGTGGATTGGGTGTATTCAGTGTGCTGGACGAAGACTGGACATTGAATATAGAGGCCATAATGGGTAATTATGATTGGCATAACCAGGCCAGTTTAAAGGCCGCAATCGGATGGCAGCCAAATGAATGGTTTGCATTGAATCTGTATGGCAAAATGGCATTGTGGGATTCCGCAAATGGCAAAGAATTATCTTTCTGGCAGACAGATACAAATCCGGACAGTCCATATTATAAACAATTTGTACGTATGGGCACGGCCAGTTTAGATAATTATTCCGAGGCATCTGTCGGCCTGCAGGCAATATTCATGTTCTGATGAATTTTGGGCAAATATTCGGGCGCTGGTAATCAGTGCCCGAAATTGTCCAATGTGTAACTGAATAAGGAAGAGAGAAATATGCGCAAATTTATAGCGATTTTATTTGCCGGTGTTATCGGTATTATGCCCGGGATTAATGCGGCGCGCGCGAATGGATTGGAATTTGATACATCTGATCCATTGTTTATGATGCAGACGCGCGATATTTTATCGGAAACTTCGTTAACATATTGGGATAATATTTTACGTTTACAACAAACATTATCGTATGGAATAAACGACAGATTATCAATTGGGATTAATGCCAATTTTCAACAGGATTTTGACGGACCCGAGGATGGATTCGGTGCCGTTGATTTGGGCGGTGTGTATCGTGTTGGCACGGCCGCCGGGAACAGTGCGCATATAATATCTGATGTTTTATTTGGTTTAAAATTTGGTGGTTCATCGCGTGTGCGTACGCCTGATTATGCCGATTCAACATATTATGCGGGGTATCGTTTTGGCCGCCAATGGGCGGGTATGACATTGGCCGCAACAATTAAATCCAGTTGGATTTTTGACAGCGATCGTGGCATGGCATATATTGACCTTATGCCAGAGGCATATTTCCGTATTTCGCAAAATTGGCGTTTGGGTACCCAATTTACATTACGCAAGGCAACAAATCCGCATTATAACCAGGAATGGTTGGGTGGAAAGATTATTCGTCAATATGGACGTACGCAGTATGCAGCGCGTTTAGATTATGAATTCGAAAGTGATAATTTACAGGTTGGGGTTGATGTAAATATATTGTTCTGATAAAAAATTCCACAACTGTGGAATTTTTATTTTTTCCCGGAATTTATTTTTTCGCGCAGTGTATCCCAATATTCCAAACGTTTTTTGATTTCACGTTCAAATCCACGTTCAATTGGGTGATAAAATTTTTGCCGCGCCATTGATTCGGGGAAACAATTTTGTCCCGAAAATCCAGATGCGGTGTCTGGTTCATATATATAACCCGCGCCGTATCCCATTTCACGCATCATGCGTGTGGGTGCATTCAATATATTTTTTGGGGGCATTAAACTGCCCGTGTCACGTGCGGTGCGGTATGCGGCGGTTTGTGCGCGGTAATTGGCCGTGCTTTTTGGTGCAGTGCCCAGATATATTACCAGTTCGGTTAATGCCAGATCACCTTCGGGACTGCCCATGCGTTCATATATCTGCCATGCGGCCAGGGCAATTTGCATTGCGTTTGGATCGGCCAGACCAATGTCTTCCATCGCAAATCGTGTCAGTCTACGAAATAAATACATTGGATCCTGGCCCGATGTCATCATGCGCGCCGTCCAATACAGTGCAGCATCCGTGTCGCTGGCGCGTAATGATTTATGCACCGCCGATATTAAATTATAATGTTCGTCACCTGTTTTGTCGGATAATGGGGCGCGTTTCTGTATGGCGGAATCTAACGCATCGGGGGATAATTTCTTTTTAAAATTTGCATTTGTTAAATATTCAATGGTGTTTAATAAAAATCGTGCATCGCCATCGGCCATTTGCGCCAAATGCAGACGCGCGGCATCATCCAATGGTAATTTTTTATTTAAAAATTTTTCGGCACGTGACATCAGTGTCATTAAATCTGATGTCCCCAGTGGTTGTAATACGCCGACATGGCATCGTGATAATAACGCATTGTTTAAATTAAAACTGGGGTTTTCGGTGGTGGCACCCATGAACACCACTGTTCCATCTTCGAGATAGGGTAACAATGTATCCTGTTGTGTTTTATTGAACCGGTGAATTTCGTCGATAAACAATAATGTTCCACGGCCAATCTCACGATTCATACGTGCGGCCTCCATCGCCTTTTTGATATCCGATGTTCCTGAAAATACCGCAGACATTGGTACAAAATCCATATCAACCGATTTGGCCAATGCGCGCGCAATTGTCGTTTTGCCGCATCCCGGTGGGCCCCATAAAATCAGATTTGATAATTTATGATTATCAACCATTCGCCGAACCAATCCGTTTTCGCCCAATAATTGTGATTGACCCACAATTTCATCAATTGTTGATGGGCGCATTAAATCAGCCAATGGTCTGTTTTCTGATTGCATTTTATTGTTTTACTTGCGTTTTATTTAGTCTTTATTTGTGATATAATAAATCTTAGTAAATAAACATGGGGTTTTCAATTGGTAAGTGTAAATAAAGATTCGTCTGAATTTGCATTGGCGGTGGCGAATTTGGCCGCTGCGGCAATTGCGGCCAATCCGGCATTAAGCATGGACGATGCTGTGCGTGCCGCACGTGAAAGTTTGTGTGGCGTGTCGGTTAGTCCGCAACAAATTGCTGCGTCGGTTCAACCTGATAAAATTCAATGTCTGGAGGATGGCACATGGCATGTCATGCTGCGGCGATATGTGCGTCGGAAATTTAATATGACACCGCAACAGTACAGAAAAAAATGGGGTTTGGGTGACGATTACCCATTTGTTGCGCCGAATTATTCGCTGCGACGATCAAAAATTGCAAAGAAAACAGGACTGGGCAAAAAAAGGAAAAACTAATGGCAGAAAAATTTCGAAAAGTTGTTGCAACTCCGGAACAGGCGACCGCAAAATTACGCAAAATAATTGAAAAAACGCATCCAGAAAAATATGTACGTGCACGTCGTACGGAAAAAAATGCTGATGGTACGACTGGTCGATTTCCGGAATTAAATGATACCGTCGCAATTATGGGACTGGGGACGGCAAAATGGACTGCCTGGTTGGCGGCGGGTGGTGCCCAGTTTTTATTAACTTTGGCGCGGTGGATGACGATGGATAATGTGTTCCTGCGAAAAATGGAAAATCATTTCGCTGGGCGAAATGCTGGCAAACGGCGAAAAACAACAAAATTATCGGCAATTGCAAAAAAGTATCCGAACGCATCGGCACATATTTTATGGTGGTTGGGATTGGCCGCGGTCGCAGGTGGTGGTTATTTTGGGACAGAAATCGCACCCGAAGTAATTACCCAGGTTAAAGAGTGGCAGAATGCGCGCGATGCAGAACGCTGGGCCGAGCAAGAAGCCCAGGGTACATATCGTGCGTTTTTAAATAAAATACGTCCGATTACACCGTTTATAATTGCTGATTTGATTGCCAAAGAAGGTGTGCATTTGGATGAACACGGACTGCATAAACCATACCGGGATTCCAAGGGCGTGGCAACAATCGGATTTGGATCAACTGTGTTAAAAGATGGCAGTCGGGTTACAATGGATACTGCACCAATCACCACCGAAGAAGCATACGAATTGGCGCGGTGGCATTTGGAAGAGGCCGAAACTTATTTCGTTCTGTATTGTTATGATGTTGGATTGCAAAATGTAAATGTTAATACAACCAGTGAAGCGTTTGGTATGAGTTCAATTATGTACAATACGTACGCTGATATAATTGAAAAACCAGACGATGAAAATTATCAAAACAGATTTGGTGAATTAAGAAAATTGCTGGATGAATATGGATATGCCGTGTCTGATGAACAAGTGCGACATGTGTTTGATAAATATCCCGTTACAAATTTAACCAGTTTTGGTGATGCTTGGATCAATGATTCTGATGCAAATATGATGGCTGATAAATTGGGTGAATTTTTGGCCGGTGGGCGCGGTATGCAATGGCGACGGTGGTTAGAGGCTGGATTGCTGACCGGAAAGATAACGCCCCAGATGATGTTGGATTGTCCTGCGAATGGAATGTATGAATTTTACAAATATATGGGCAAAAAGAAGTCTGCATTTTTTACCGGTGCGGTTAATTCGCGCCAGGTTAATTTGGATACGTACGAAATATTCCAACAGTGGTTAAAAAATCCTGTGGATGAAAAGGGGCATTCACTGACAAAGTGGAACAAAGTTGGCGATTGCCTGCCGGGCGATATATTGGCGTATTGTCAAAGTGGAGAATGCAAATTTGACAATAAAGATTTTAATAAGCATATTGATAAACGTAAAAAAGTAGAATTGGAAACTTATACTTTGGGATATGATGCGCAGTATAAAAACGCAATCGCACAGTATAATGCGGGCGAATATGCGGGCGCGGCGCAATCTTTCCAAGATATGATAAAAAAATATCCAAACAATGCGTTGCTGCATAATGATTTGGCCGCGACTTATAACAAACTAGGTCAATATAATGATGCTGTACAACAGGCGCGTGAAATACTGCATCGCATCGGGGATAAAAGCCAATATGCCGCGGCGCAATATAACGCAGGTGTCGCGTACGAGCAACTTGGCGATTATGACAGGGCGTTAATGAACTATAAATTATCCGTAAAAAATGGTAATTCGCGTGTGGCAAATGATGTGGCGCGTGTACAAAAAATGATAAGGGGCAAAACCATCGCGTTCCATGATGCGGCGGATAAATTAAATGTGAATGGTAAAACGTCTGGGGTTGATATAAATCAAGTCGTTAAACAATCCGGGCAAAAACGGGTATAGCAAAATGAAAGTATATGTAAATTATAATGATACGCGATGGCGTAAATGCAAAATTGATTTTGAACGTATTGCAAATGCGGCTGCATTGCAGTGTGGCCCCGATGCCGAGGTTTCGATTACATTAACCAATGATTCCGAAATTCATAATTTGAATCGCGAGTATCGCGGAATTGACCGACCAACAAATGTTTTATCGTTTGAATTGGGCGATGATATTTTGTTGGGTGATATTTATATATCGTTTGATACAGTTTTGCGCGAGGCGGATGCGCAAAATATTTCGTTTGACGATCATGTGACGCATATGGTGGTGCATGGTATGTTACATTTACAGGGGTATGATCATATAAAAAATCGTGATGCGCATCGTATGGAAAATATGGAAATAAAAATATTGAAAAATTTAAACGTAAAAAATCCGTATATGGACGATTCCGCCGTATGCAGCGATTTATCATGTTGCCCGGGAAATAAATTTTTTACATTGTTGCAGCGCATTAAAATTCGTCCTGATGGATTTTGGCAATATGTTATTATGGCTGTTTTGGGTGCGGTTGCGGCATTGGGGTTTGCGCCATTTAATATATGGTGGGCGACATTAATTGCAATTGCGGGGGCATATAAATTAATGGTTCGTGTACCATCGCGAAATGTATGGCGGGCATTTTTGCGAATTTTACCGTTCAGTGCGGTATATGCAATTACTATGTTTTGGTGGGTTACAAATTCGATATATGTTGTGCCCGAATTGGCGGCACAGTTTGCAATATGGACGGTGCCGGCATTGATTGGAATTGGAATTGTTGGTGGAATAATATTTGCAATTCCATTTGTTATAATTTCACGTATACGCACGTTTCCGGCATGCAGACCATTTTTGTTTGCCGGCATGTGGACATTTGTTTTATGGTTGCGTGAATGGTTGTTTACCGGATTTCCATGGAATCCGATTGCAAATATAACAATGCCGATGCCGATGATTGCAAATTCTATGTCGCTGTGGGGGGCATTGGGATTAACATTTGTAATAATTGGGCTGATTGCCACAGTGGTCGAAATATTGGGGGCACGGCGTGATAAATATTGTTGGACGACATTGGTTATATTTATGTTATTGGTATTTTTAGGCGTGGCATGGGGACATAAAAATATACAATTATCACATCGTGTATCTGAAAATAGCCCGGTTATGCGCATAGTTCAACCCGCGCGCAGCGCATCACAAAAAGCCACACATTCACGTGCAGATGCATTACGAAATGCAACCGAAAATGTGCGCATGTTGTCCGATTTGGCCGGTGCACCCGGCAATCCGGATGTGGTTGTGTTCCCGGAAACATCGTATCCATTTGTTATTGTGGATGGTGATAATATGCCATTGGCAAAAATGTTGGGACGCGATACAGTTATTGGTGCGAATTCATATTTAAATGGAAATATGTATAATTCAATGATTGTTGCATCCCCAGATGGGGAAATAGAAACCGTATACAGCAAATCGCATTTAGTACCATTTGGTGAATACAGACCATTTGGTGATATTATTCCAACGCCTGGCCAATTGTCGCGCGGGGCGGGTGCGACGGTTATAAATATTGGGAATTTTTCATTTGCGCCGGCAATTTGCTATGAAATTATTTTTTCAGATTCGTTGATTCCGGTTGGCGAAAATCCGAATGCGATTATTAATATTACAAATGATACATGGTTTGGCACAACGCCGGGTACGTACCAACATTTGGATATGGTGCGTCGTTATGCAATTGAATCGGGGCTGCCAATTGTGCGGGCGAATTATTCCGGAATCAGTGCGTTTGTTTTATCAGATGGTACAATTACATCGCAAATACCAGTTGGTCATGCAGGATACGCCGATGGTGTTGTATTTGGTGCACATATGACACTATATCGTAAAATTGGTCGTGATTGGTGGATGTTTGTTATTTTGATGTTTTCGTGTATATGCACGATTTCGCTGTATACAATACAACAGAAAAAATATTTATAAGATAATTTTATTGTCTGTATTGTTTTAAAATCCAAACGCGAATGGCGGCGGATAAATTTGTATCTGGGGTGCGATTGTCGTCAATATGTTCAATTATTGATGCAACGGATTTATTTTGTATATGTGCCAAATCATGCAGCGCATCAATAAATTCAGGCTCCAGTGATATACTGGTTTGGTGACCCGATAAAGATACCGATATTTTTTTCATTATATTTTCCCCGCAGCCAGGCAATCCGATAATGCGCGCCATGCATCATCATACTTGCGCAATGGGTTTAATGTTAAATTATCAATCATAAAAAAGTTGCCAAACGAATCAAAAGAAAACCAAAATAAATCATTACGGCCAAAAACCGTATGTCCACGCAGACGTGAAAACCCGATTAAATCATTGTTTATTTTTTGAATTGATGGGAATAAAAATTTTGGTCCTTCCATTGCGTCGATTGTGCCAAATATATAACCATTCCCCAGATTTATTCCATTACATTGTGTATATAAATCAATCATTTGTTGGGGTAATATTGCCGAGCGCATATGTTGTAATGTGGTATTTGCAATTGCAACAGATTGTGGTGTGGCCGGTGGCGCGCACCACGCATTTTGTTTTTTTACAAATATCATAAATTCATCATGTGTCATTTTTTTATTGTCCGTTTCCACGTGCCGCAACAATTTGTGCCGCGATTTGGCTTAATCGGTCAGATGTTGCATTTCCGCCATCTCCCCCCGATGTTTCGTGTGATGTGACGTACACCTTTTTCGCAGGATTGGGCAGCCATATTGTATCCGCCCCGGATTGTTCAATTATAAATGTATCCAAACGCCACGATTGCGGGAAAGTGCGGCACATGAACAAATTATTTAATTCCAATTTGCCGCCCCATACCAATGGAACCCGGAATCGTATGGATGTGTTTTGTGGCATTGCACGTCCCATAATCAGTGCCATGAATTCGTCCTGGGTCAGGCCCATGAACATGGCCAACTCTTCGATTGAATCGGTTAATGATTCCATAAATTCATGACATAATTTTTTATATTTTAGAAACCAATCAGAATCCACACGCGTTGGTTTTGGGCGTATTTCCATTACCGGCATATCGTTCATATGCATATCAGATAAACGCTTTTGTGCAGATTCATGACTTAATTGCATTACATTTTACCCATATGTGTTATGACGGCATCGATGTATTGCGAATATGCATCAAACATACCGTCATCGTCCGGTGGTATCGGTGGATTTGGATTTTGTTCCATATATTCACGTAACTCACCCATTGAATTAAATTTTAATATATCCTGAAATTCCGATGTGTCGGCATCGGGTGCGGTTATCGCAAAAGCGTTTATGTCAATATATGTTTCGTCCAATGTATCTGTGAATATACCGCGGAATTTTTCAACTATGTTATGCACATCGGTTGTTTTAACACCAACGCATCCAATCCATATTGTTTGTTCGGTTCCAATCGCGGTCAGGGCAATTTGAATTCCATTTACACGTGGGGATGGTTTTATAACATATCCGGCGTTTGTAAATATTTCGCGCAATTCGGGCCAATTTTCTGTTTTTGTTGGCGTTGTTTGTATCACGGGCGTGGTACCAATCGGCGCATTTTGCGTTGCGGTGTGTGTGGCGCGTGGTGGCGCAGAATATTGATTGCCCAATGCTGATGGCATTAATCTGGGTGGGCGTGCGGATGTCGATGGTGCCATTGTTTCAGATTGGGGTGACATTTGTGCAGGGTGCGTTTCCGTTGCCGGTATTTCCAATACAGATGCGTCATTATCGGGTAATTCGTGCGCCGCTTTTTCAATATTGTTTTTTTCATGCGTGTTTTTTGATACGCGCATAATTGGTAATCTGATACGACGGGTGCGGGGACGTAACACCATGTATAGCCCCAATATGGTTATAAAAATTGTTACCGCAATTGATACATAAAAACCATTTTTAACCGGTGTTTGCGCCGCCTGTAGCGATGCGATGTATTCCCAGTGTGCCGCGGAAAATATGTTAAACCCAAATGCGGTGTTGAACCAAAAACTGGTGGCCAGTGTTACAGCCACCACCCATAAAATACATATTAATATGTTGTCGGTACGTATTCTCATTTGGCTTTAATTATATCATATTTATGATAAAGTAAAAAGAGTAATGATTTATTCTGATGAAATTCTTGATAAGATTTATAACGCCGGATTATGGTGTGGGGCGGATAATGATTCCGCTGATTTGGCGCGTGCGGCATCAATTGCAATTGATGCGGGATTGGATATCATATCGGTGGTGCCGGATTCTGTGCCAATTTTATGGCCGTGGCTGGAAAATAAGAAAATAAAAATAATGGCCCGATTTTATTTGAATGCGGCTGATTCGGAAAATATTTCGCACAGTGTTGAAAAAATTAACACTGCATTACGGCGTGGTGCGGATGGGGTACAGATTTTTTTGGCCCCGCGTGATTTGGATGCGTTTGTGTCGCAATTATATTTAATACGTGATGATTTATTTTTTAATCGGCATGTATATATCGGGTTTGATATTGAAAAAATAGGGCCGTTTGATTGGGCAAATGTATATGCTGCGGTGGCCAAAATGCGTGCCACGGGGGTTGTATTGGCATTGGTAACCGACAGGGGGGACAAATCTGATTTTGTTGGTCGGGTATATGCGGCAATTAATACGGCGGATGTGCCCAGGGATATTAATTTGCATTTTGTTATTGGTAAAAATCCCGCGCGTGCGGAACAGGCGGCGCGATTGGTAAAATCTGTGCGGCCCGATTTATATCAGAATTTACGTTTTTTTGTGAATGTTTAATGTTTGATAATTAAATACCTGGGCGATTCGGTGCCGGCCTTGTTCTTTTTCTGGTATCTGGTTTGTATTGTTTCGATGTCTGGGGTGTAATATTTTAAATTCGCGGCAACAGATTGTGCGCAAATCCAATCAAAATATTCCCAATGATCGGTGCCAATAATTATTTCGCCATTTTGGGCCAGGTATTTTATTAATGTTTTTAAGAAATCGGCATTTAACAGGCGACGTTTTTCATGTCGTGCCTTGGGCCAGGGGTCGGGATGCAGAATCCAAATTTGTTCAAATTGCGAATCGGTTTGGCGCAAAAAATCACGCACATCGTCGGCAAAAATTCTGATATTTTTATATTCATCGCGAACAGTATTCGATTCGTTTGTAATTGCCGATAATAATGATGCAACGCCATTCATAAATGGTTCTGCGCCAATTATGATTTTACCCGGGTTTTGCCGGGCAATTTCACGCAAATGTTCGCCCGCACCAAAACCAATTTCCAGTATTTTACCGGTATTTGCCGGCAAATTTGTTGGTGAAATTGTCGGTAAAATCCGGTCAATCAGCATTGTTTGACGGGCTGATAATTTTTTGCCGTGTCTGCGGCCAAATGTTCTTAATTCTTGTTTTTCCATATATTTAGTATAAAATTCAAAAGTTGATAAAACAAGGATTTATAAAATGACCGATTTTCCAAAAACAATAGACTGTGGTGATTTCCGTTTGGAAAAAGTTGCGCCAACATTCGATACGGCGCGTTATCTGTTTGAATTGGTGGATTCCCAACGTGAGTATATGGCCCAGTGGTTGGGATGGGTGGATAAGTCAAATTGCCCAGAAGATATGTATCCGCATTTGTTGAAGTCTTCTGAAATCACGACATCGAATTACTATATCATTATGGATGGTAAAATTGTCGGTTCGATTGATTTCGTAAGAATGGATAAAAACCATAAAACGGCCGAGATTGGGTATTGGTTATCGCGCGATTATAATGGGCGTGGAATTGTGACGCGTGCGGTGCGTGCAATGGAAAAATTGGCGTTTGATATGTTGGAAATGCGCCGGGTGGAAATTCGCGCGGATGTGCGTAATAAAAAATCATGTGCGGTGGCCGAACGCGCCGGATACGTGTATGAAGGTGTCTTGCGTGGCGCGTATATTTTGCGCGACGAGTCAACTGATGTTGCGGTGTATTCAAAATTAAAATCAGAATGGGAAAAGGAAAATAAAAATGCGTAATGGTTTATCGGCTGATTTAATTGCACGTGTGTTGGGCGACGCGCCAAAATATACTTTGGCGGAACTGGAGGAAAAATTCCCGCCACGCAATTTGCCGGATGGTGCGTTTGTAACGCGCTTTGCACCCAGTCCCACGGGTTATATGCATATTGGTGGCCTGTACCAGGCATTGATTGATTGCAAATTGGCATATGATACGGGTGGTGTTTTTATGCTGCGCATCGAAGATACAGATACCAAGCGCGAGGTTGCAGATGCCGTAGAAATAATCAAAAATTCAATGCAACGATTCGGGTTGAAGTATAATGATATGCCTGAATATGGGCCGTATTATCAGTCCCAGCGGCGCGATATTTATCACAGTGTGGCGGCCGATTTATTGGCGCGTGGTTTGGCGTATCCGTGCTTTTTAACCGCGGACGAGATGGCGCGTATTCGTGAAAATCAAAAGGCTGCGGGCTTTGCCACCGGCATTTATGGTGAATTTGCGCGCGACCGCGATATTACTGATGATGAAATAATTCGCCGTCTGGACGCGGGAGATGTTCCATCGATTCGTTTGTATTCAACCGGTAATCCGCAACAGCGAATTTTCTGTAAAGATGCCGTTCGTGGTTCAATTGGTTTCCCAGAAAATAACGAAGATATTGTTTTAATTAAATCAAATGACGGTTTGCCAACGTATCATTTCGCGCACCTGTGCGATGACCATTTTATGCGCACAACACATGTTGTGCGTGGCGAAGAATGGTTGCCGTCATTTCCGTTGCATATTCAATTGTTTCGCATGATGGGGTGGGCACCGCCGATGTATATTCATACATCAACAATTGATAAAATTGATGCGGATACTGGAAAACAGCGAAAATTATCCAAGCGTCATGACCCCGAGGCAAATGTTGCATTCTTTCTGGCCGATGGTTGGCCGGTCGAGGCTGTGTTGGAATATTTATTCAATATTGCGGCATCTGGATATGAAGAGGCAAAAAACAAAGGACAGGTTAAAAATATTTGGGAATACCAATTGCGACCCAAAAAAATTCCGATGTCGGGCGCGTTGTTTGATATGAAAAAGTTAGAATGGTGGGCGCGTGAATTTATCGGGACGTTGCCGGTTGATGAATTGGCGCGGCGCGTTCGTGATTGGGCAAATGAATATGACCCGGTGTGGGCGGCGCGAATCGGTGATAAACCGGAATATCTGAAAAATATTTTGGCAATTGAACGTGATAATCCAAAACGCATTCGCAAAGATTTTATTACGTGGAAACAAACTTTGGACGAAGTGTCTTATTTTTGGGACGATTTATTCGCGCCGAATACCGAATATGCGTTTAATTATGATTTGTTGCGCGCGTTTTTGGATGGGTTTGACATTTGTGATGATAAAGATACTTGGTGGAATAAAATTGTTGCGATTGCCGCAAATGCGGGTGTTAAAAATGGTGATGTTGCGATGAATCTGCGTGTGGCGGTGACGGGACGCACAAATACCCCGGACCTGTATTCGATTATGCGGGTTATGGGGCAAGAACGTGTTGTGCAAAGAGTAAAAAATGCAATTTAAACCAGACGAAACTTTCATTGATATGGGAAAGCCAATGGAGGCTGGTATGCGGCGGCCACCGTATGTTGCAGTATTTGAACGAGACGGAAAAAAATTATTTTATTTAGCGGAAACGCATTCGACTGTCGAATCGTTTAATATGGTTAATGATTGCTTTAAACATAAAGATTTGCCTGATGTTTTTGTTGTTGAGTATGAAAGTTCCGGGCGAAAACTACATGATTTAGATAGCGATGCATTGGTATCTCGTATAAAGTTTTATAACATATTATCGGCGATGCAAAAATTGGAACCCGGTAAAGAATTTACAATTAGTAGTGATAAGAGTTTGAATACATTAGAGTACGGAGCGGCTATGGCCACAAGTCTGGGTGTTCCAGTCGTCTTGGCAGATATTGGGCACGATGCGCGTCAAGCGGCATTAAATGATGCATTTCCTGGGCATAAAATAGATGTTCGGGCAGCGGTTGCGGCGACGCCGAAAACTGGATGTACTAATATGGTTGAGGCGTTTGAGCTTCAGGTTTTTAATGCGTTGCAAGAAATTTATCCCGGTTATAAATTTGATAGGCAGAAATTATTGCGTGTTTTTAATGCTGGATGCAGGGAAAATTGTAATGTAGCGGATATTTCGGTTCAAAAGTTATTACGACGAAATATGGTACGCGCATGGAATGAAAATTTCCCAGATTTACCAATTGATATTAATGGTATGAATAATATTTTGAATTCAAAGTGGGTTCAGGATTTTGAGTTTTTGAAACAAAATCCAAATGCATATCTGCAAATGACTATGCTGTTTCGTGATCCGTATATGTTGAATCAAATTGCTGATGCGTTAAATAAAAATGATACTGTATGGTGTCATTTTGGTGAAGGGCATTTCCGCAGCCAGTATAAAAATCTTGTTAAGTGGATGGGTATGCCAAAATATTATATTGATTATGCGAATAATCGTAAAAATAAAGTAAATTTAAAGCAATTGGAACAGGAGTACGATAAATGACAAAAACAACAAAAGTTATACGTAAAAAATTGAAAGAAGTTAAACACAATCCTCGGGGTAGTCGTTTATTACGTATTCTACGTGCTACGGGCTTGTTTCGTTGGGAAAGACCAAGTACGAAGTCGGAAGAAGTCTTAAATATCTTGACGCATGGGATTGGTATTGGTCTTGCAATAGCCGGTTTAACTTTATTGGTTGTCTTTGCGGCTTTGTCTGGTAATGCGTGGTCAATTGTTTCTTGTGCTATATTTGGCGTAACTATGTTTACGTTGTACTTCGGTTCCACAATGTGCCATGCAACGATTGGCAAAAAAAGCGAATGTTTTTTTGAAGTGTGGGACAGCGTTGCCATCTATGCATTGATTGCCGGCACATACACGCCATTTTTGCTGGTAAATTTGCGTGGTGGATTGGGATGGACTGTGTTCGGCATTTTATGGGCCATTGTGATTTTGGGCGCGATTATGAAAATGCGCAGTCCAAAACAGCAACCAAAATGGATTGTTGCGTTGTATCTGGTTATGGGGTGGACATTGTTGTTCATATTGCCGGCAATGTTGCATAATATTCCGCCGCGTGGATTGTGGTTTATTTTGGCGGGCGGATTGTCGTATTCGTTGGGGGTAATATTTTACCTGTGGCGGAAAATGAAGTTTTCACATGCGATTTGGCATCTGTTTGTAATCGGGGGCAGTGTGTGTTTCTTTTTCGCGGTTTTGTTCGGATGCATAATTGATTTTTAGCATATTGACATTTATATAAATTGGTACTATTATTCATTTTGTTATGAAAAAATATTTTATTTTCTTTGTCACAACAACAACTACAACCCCCGCGGGGGTGTAAGATTCTGTTTGCGGTTTTTACCGCGTAATGCAATAATTTAATCAATTCGAAATTTAACAAAATAACTGACAAAGGAATTTATTATGTCATATCCAATTGAAACTGTACGACATTCGCTGGCGCATGTTATGGCGGCGGCGGTGAAAAAACTATATCCAGATGTAAAGTTCGCGGGTGGCCCGGCCATCGAAAATGGCTTTTATTACGATTTTGATACTGAACACCGTTTTTCCGAGGAGGATTTTGAAAAAATCGAACGTGAAATGCGCGATTTAATCAAATCAAACGGTCGTTTTGAACAGCGTAATGTATCACTGGACGAGGCCAAGGAAATATTCGCATCCCAACCGTATAAAATGGAATGGTTGAACGAATATGATGCCGCGGGCGAGGCTTTATCGATATATACTTTCCGCGATTTTGTGGATTTGTGTCGTGGGCCGCACGTTGAAAGTTCCAAGGATTTACCGCGTGACGCGTTCAAAATTCGCACTGTTGCCGGCGCGTATTGGAAGGGCGACGCAAAAAATAAAATGCTGCAACGTATTTATGTTGATGCGTTTGCAAGCAAGGAAGAACTGGACGAATTTTTGAAAATGCAGGCCGAGGCCGCCGCGCGTGATAACCGCAAATTGGGCAAAGAAATGGATTTGTTCCATTTTGAACCAGATTACGCGCCGGGCGCAGTGTTTTGGCATGACAAGGGATATAAAATTTATCGCAAACTGATTGACTATATTCGTCATCGCCAGGAACGCGCTGGTTACCTGGAAATTTCCACGCCGTCGGTTATGGACCGGTCGCTGTGGGAACGCAGTGGGCATTGGGCCAAATACGGTGAACACAATTATTCCGGAAAAACCCAGGATGGTAAAATATTCTGTGTAAAGCCTATGTCTTGCCCGGGTGGGATGTTGGTGTTTGGACAGGGTATTAAATCGTACAAAGATTTACCGATGTATTTGGCCGAATTTGGCAAAGTTAATCGGTACGAGGCCGCAGGCGGTCTGTCCGGCCTGATGCGTGTGCGCGAATTTACCCAGGATGATGCGCATATTTTCTGTACCGAAGAACAGTTGGAGGACGAGGTTGTAAAAATCCTGCGGTTTATCAAGGATGTTTATGCTAAATTCGGATTTACCAATATTTCCATGAAGTTGGCCACGCGTAAAGATTCTGAATTCCGTATCGGATCGGACGAAATTTGGGACAAGGCCGAAGGCGCATTAAAACACGCGTTGGATGCAAATGGTATCGAATACGAAATCGAACCGGGTGATGCCGCGTTTTATGGGCCGAAAATCGATAACTATCTGAAAGATGCGCTGGGGCGCACGTGGCAATGTGGCACCGTGCAATTGGATATGAATTTGCCGGAACGCTTTGATTTGTCGTATATCGGCGAAGATGGCGAAAAGCATCGTCCGATTATGTTGCATCGTGCTATGTTGGGTTCTATTGAACGGTTTATGGGTATATTGCTGGGATCAACGGGTGGAAATTTGCCGCTGTGGTTATCGCCTGAACCCGTGGTTGTGACCCCGATTTCGGAAAAATTCCGCGAATATGCCGTTGAAATCGCGGACCGTCTGCGCGACGCGGGTGTGTATGCACGTGCTGATTTGCGTGATGAAAAGGTTAATTATAAAATCCGCGAATTGTCGTTGGCAAAAACGCCAATCATCGCGATAGTAGGCGAAAAGGAAATGGAAAATAAATCTGTGACGCTGCGCCGTTTGGGTGTGGAAAAGCAAGAAACCATTCCCGTCGATGAATTTATTGCGCAAATGGTGGATGCGGTTAAAATGCCTGCATAAACGCAAAAAAATATGGCGCGGCGTGTCCGCGCCATTATAATATGTGTATAAGCAAAGGAATGGAATTATGAAAAAAGCATTTTTATTGTTGGCAATATTGGTCGCGCCAATCGTTTTGACGGCATGTGCCGGTTCATGTGAAACGGAACCAATAGTCGAAGAAAATCATAAATTAATTGTGCCACCAAATTTTGGGCAAATGCCGAAATAACGGAATGTACATAATTTTTGGAATTCATGGTTTTTTATGATATAATATATGGGACAGAACCATGGGGGACAACCAATGAATAATGACGACAATTTGGATTTATTGGATTTAAATGATGATACGGATGGTGCCGATTCGTTACCTGATGCCGCGCCATTGGCGGCACCACGGCCAAAAAAACCGTGGTTGTTGCTGGGGGTTGGTGTATTAATAATTATATTGGCAACATATGTTATTATCCGTGTCGTTGGCGGTGATTCGTCATCTACGATGGAAATTGATTTGGATGCACCGGCCGTTATTGTCGAGGGTGTTGATCCAAATGCGCCATTGGTTGTTGGAAATGCTGTCCCCGGGGCACCAGATGCAAATGTACCAAATGTGCCACCGGCACCCGCACCACAACCGGCGGTGGTTGCACCCGCGCCCGCGCCAGTGCCACAACCTGTTGTTCAAAATACCACGCCTGGGGTGCCCGTGCGTGTTATAGAGGACAGAAAGGAAGTAACGTTTAATCCGAATGTGGCGGTTGAAAAGCCGGCAAGCAAACCGGCGGCAAAACCAGTGGCCAAACCAAAAAATGTTGAAAAACCAGTGCGGCGTGCAAACGCACAAACGCAACGTGCACAAACTGCACCGGCCAGCGCGGCGTGGTATGCACAAATTGGATCATACAGTACGCGTGCATTGGCGGAAAGTGGCCAACGGCAGTTAACCGCATCGCATAAATCACTGTTTTCCGGACATCAATTTGTAATTTTGGCGGCTGTTTTACCAAATGGAAAAAACACATACAGATTGCGTGTGGGATTTGATACATCGGCCGCGGCAAATAATTTCTGTCGTAATGCCAAGGCAGATGGTTTGGAATGCTATGTGACGAAATAAATTCATACGGGGGTATAAAAATGTTTGGACGTTTGGGCGGTTGGGAAATTCTGATAATTGTTTTGCTGGTTGTTATATTGTTTGGGCACAGCAAAATTCCCGGCATGATGAAAAATTTGGCCGATGGCATTAATACATTTAAAAAAGAAATAAAAAACAAGTCGGAAAAAAGTACTAAAAAGCCGGCAAAGGCCGGTGATGTCCCCCAGGGTGACAAAGGTGCCAAAAATCATGCAACAGATAAAAAAACGGTAAAAAAGCCGGTAAAAGCCGGGGGCAAAAAAACACCGGGCAGAAAGTCGACAACAAAATAATTATTATAAAAAATGTATAAAAAAGCCGGTAAATATCGGCGATGCAATAATTAGAAAATTTATTAATTTGCGTGGTGCGCGTGCGTCACGCATTTTTTATTTTTTTATACTTAAATTTATGGTATCATATTTTGTGACATAACGTATTGTTGTGTCGGGGTATAGCAACCCTTATTCAAGAGCGTCTGTTATGACGTAAAAACTCCTGCTGCAGGCAGGAGGATGTGTGGAATATACAGAATACACCATACTATTATCTCTTGAATATAGTTGCTAACCTCCTGCCACCTTATAATTTTTGGTGGTTTTTTATTAAAAAAAGCAGGGGGACAAATTGAAGTATTTTCTGTTAATATTTGCGCTTTATGCGTTGGGTTGTGGCAAATGTGTTGCGGCCGATAAAATCGTGCCCGGTACAAACAATTTGCCATTGGGTAGGAATAGTTTACAAACAGAAAATAGTAATTTAACCACAGAAGAATACAAGGCCGCCGCAGAATTACAGGCGGAATTAATAAATTCTGAATTGAATGAAATTGCGGCACAAATTAAACAGTTAAACCCGGATTTATATAATCAAATGCAGTCTGAATCAGCAATGAAACAGTTATATGCGTATCGCAGTTGGTTGGCCAGGCAGGCATTTGATTGGTATAAAACACGTTTGATTGCCGATTTAAAATTAAAAAGTAAAAATACCGGGCGTAATATAAAAAAAATAGGTGAACAAAATAAAGATTATATTTTTTCAAATGAACAAGAGTTTGATGATTATATCGCTGTAAATTGTGGTGATGATAATGCGTGTCAATTTTGGCTGGATCGTGGCAAGTATGATTCGCCTGAATGTTATACCAAAGATGGTTACCGCGATTTTGGCATATGTGAATATGCATTAGATTTTGAAGAATATACATTGTCGTTGTCACCAAATAATATATTCGTTATCAAGGGTGATGCCACAGATAATACATTTACTTTTTATGATATTGTTTTGTCACAAACAGAACAGGAATATTTTTTGGATGTTACGGCAACGGTTGGTGATTTGTCTGAATGGATAACGCATGATAATCAATCAATAAAATTTTATAAGGCGTTGAATGAATTACAAGGACGTGAAAAAAGGCAGTTTATTAAACAATATAGTCAATCATATATGAATGGTGAAATTGATAATACTGTTCCTGGCAGTGATGTGTGGGGGGTAAGTGTTAATGGTATGGGGGTATTTAATAAATGAAATTAGTCCCATATTTGTTCGGAATTTTTTTTATAAATGTAACGTTTGCCGCGGAATTGGATGTTTTATGGTTGGGTGATAACCCGTATGCATCCATTTATAATAAAACGAATTCATTACTAATTATTAATACATACGATAAAATATCAGAATTAGAAGAAAAATATAATTTGGCGGTTGGCCGCGAACAATCATATGCAAATCGTATGCTGGGTGCGGTATCGATTGGTGCCGGTGGTATTGGTGGGATGATGTTGGCATCTGGCATTGCGGAACAATCGGCCGATGCGGCGGCGGAACGTGATATGTCTGCATATTTGGCAACATTTCGTTGTGATTATGGGGCGGGTAAAAACATTCGTGGTGGTGAAACAAACATAACATTACCGGGTGCAAATATATTGTTAAACCTGCGGACGGAATATATAACATTGGCGGCGGATATAAAGGAACGAAAAACGATGTTGGGGTTAAGTCCCGGGATAGAATCAGCAGTAATAGATGATGCAACGGAATATAATTTATATAACAACACCAGCCTAGGAAAGACAGATGGTGCGTATACATCAATATCGCGCGCATTAAGCGAGCCCGGTGGCGATGATGCGACTGAATGGGCGGCGCAAAAATCAGAATCACAACAACAAACGCAGACAGGTGGTATAGTTGGTGGTGCCGGTGTTGGCATTGGAATAATTGGTAATGTCATTATTAACGGGAAAAAATAAATTGTAAAATTTTAGATAATAAAAAAACGCGCGTCATTTGGCGCGCGTTAGTTATTGATAAAGTTTATGGATTTCGTTTTTCGTGTTCTTCCTGTTCGTCAACGGTCATTGTTGCCAACGGACGTGCCAACATGCGTGACAAACCAATTTCATCACCAGATACAACACTGTATCCAAATGTGCCGTTTTCGATTCGTTCCAATGCCGCATTAATTTTCTTTAACAGGTTATTATCACGTTCCGACATGCGCAGATTCATGGTTATTTCCTGTTCAAATGTGGCATTGTCTGATTCGTCGCCAACGCCCGCAGAATCGGCCTGGTCAGCGGTGCGAACAGCGTTTAACGCCGATCTGGAATCCTGTAATAATTCTGCCTTTTGTGCATTTAACAAATGATAAAAATATGCCAAATGCTGTGGACACATATATGGTTCCGATTTTTTTGGAACGTATTTTGGCGGTAATTCAATGTTTTTATAATTTTTGGTTGCCATCTTTAGGATCCTTTTAGTTCACGTATCCAATCCACAAGAGTATCCTGGTCCATAAGACCGGTGCGTGCCTCTATTAATTCGCCATCGCGAAATGCCAAAACACTGGGGATGCTGCGAATGCCGTATTTGGCCGGTGTACGACGATTTGATTCATCAATTTCGAATTTGACGAATTTTACGTCCGTTATTGCGTCAGATGTTGATTCAAAGATAGGTCCAAACATACGACATGGACCGCACCAAGGTGCCCAGAAATCAACCAGCGTTACACCGGATCCAATAAATGATTCGAATGTTGCATCGGTTGCATGTTCTATAGCCATCTTTTGCTCCTTCCTTGTTGATATTTCACAGGAGTGTATTATAATCCCCACAAAATGCAAGAGAAATCATAAAATGAATAATATCATATACTTAGATGCTGCCGCCAGTGCGTTGAAGCCTGAATCCGTGATACAGGCGGAAATTGATTTTTTACAGAATGACTATGCAAACGCAGGGCGGGGGATTTGTGCACGGGCCAGTAATGTGGACAATATGGTTGCAAATGCGCGTGCGCGCGTTGCACGGTTTATAAATGCGGCACCAGACCAGATTGTTTTCACGTCCGGTACAACTGATGGTATGAACAGAATCGCCCATATAATAAATGATCGTGTGTGTGGGGCGGGGGTTAAAAATAAAACCGTGATGGTGTCTGATTTGGACCATCACAGTGCGCGTTTGCCATTTGAGTTATTATATGATTCTGATTTGTGCAATATTGTTTTGTGTCCAATGGATGCACAATATAATTTGATGTGTTCAGATTTACCAAGGGCAGATGTTTTTGTCATAACTGCTATGTCAAATGTTATGGGCGTGCCCCAAGATGTCGCAGGATTGATTGCTGCGGCGCGTAAAAAAAATCCAGATGTTATAACTGTTGTTGATGCGGCGCAATATATTGTGCATAACGAAATTGATGTTCAAAAATGGGATTGTGATTTTGTGTGTTTTTCGGCGCATAAAATCGGGGCTGATACAGGTTTGGGAATTATGTATATGAAAAATCCTGAACGATGGGTCAGTCCTGATAAGTTTGGTGGCGGAATGATTTCAAAAATAACGGGCAGCGCGGTTGAACATAATGTCTGTTTTCAATGGGAAAGTGCGCCGGCTAAATTTGAAGCGGGCACGTTACCATTGACCCAAATTATTGGTTTGCCGGCGGCCATTGATTATTTGTCTGCGAATCGGCCCAATTTGGATTTAATAAAATATTTATATGACAGATTGTCTAAAAATCCGCGTATAAAAATTATTACCCCGCGTGATTCGGCATTATTCACATTTTATATTGATGGTATGCATATACTGGATTTTGGGGCATCTGTCGGTGCGCGCGGGGTATGTTTGCGGATTGGTAATATGTGTGCCAGTTGGATTCACAAGTGTTTGGGTGTGGCCGGTACTGCGCGGATTTCGGTTGGGCCGTGGAATACGATGGATGATGTGGTGCGCGGGGCTGATATAATCGAAAGTGTGGTTAAATAAAATGACAGATTTGACACGTGAAAATATTATAGATGCATTAAAAACCGTGTATGACCCGGAAATACCCGTGAATATTTGGGATTTGGGTTTGATATACGATATTAATATAACCGATTCGTTGGTTAATATTACCATGACTTTTACCAGTCCGACATGTCCCATGATGGAGGATTTATTACAACAGGTTCATGACAGCGTTATTGCAATATCGGGTGGGCGTGATGTTCATGTTGATTTGGTTTGGGATCCGCCATGGGATTTGTCGCGTATGTCTGATGCGGCGCGATTGGAACTGGATTTAACAGAACAGGGATGGTAATGCGATGACTTATTCGGAAATGAAAAAATTTTTATCAATGATATCAGACCCGGTTGAACGGCTGAACGCCGTGATGGATTTTGGCACTCAAATGGCCCCAGTGCCGGATTCGGCCGTATGCAGTGAAATTCATGGATGTGCGTCGTGGGTTGAAATATGTCGCGATGGAAATAACTTTTATGGCCGGGCCGATTCGGCATTGGTGCGCGGAATTGTTGCAATTATTACCGCAATGGTTGATGGGAAAAGCCCGCAACAGATAAAAAAAATGGATTTGGCCGGTGAATTCGCATCGTTGAATATAAATTTGGGTACCGGCCGGCTGGGTGGTGTCAATTCTATGATTCGTTTTTTGCAAAATTTGTGATAACATTAAATGCAGGTATATTTTATATGGTGAAAATATGGGCGAATCAAAAAAAATGTTACATATTGGGTTTGGTGCATTGTGTTTGGTGTTGATGTTGTCCGCGATTTTACAGGTTTGCTATCGTACACAAAACAGGGCGCGAAACCGTGTTCGCAACGCAATTGTCCAAACACAACAGGATATTGCTGTTGCACAGGCTGATTTTGCATCATATGTTAGACCGGAAATTTTGCGTAATATGGTAACAAGTGTATACCCAAACGCCGAAACTATCAGTTTTCATAAACATGTGTCTGTGCACGATTTGCCGGCACGCAAAGTGGCATTGCAGCAATAATGTTTGAAATAGGTCGCGATATTTTTAAGCATGGGTCATTAAACGCGTCAAGTGATAGACGTGGACATCGGCGTATGCGAATCGTTTATTATGTGTTTGTTGTTGCATTCGCAATTTTTGTTGTGCGCACATTGGCATTGGGAATCGAAGGTACAGACAGGGCGCGACGTGCCGGGGCGGATGGTGCATGGACGGCCCAGCGTGCGGATATTATTGACCGAAATGGTGATATATTGGCAAAAAATATTATGTCGGGGCATATTACTTTGCGGCCGCCGTATGTTGAAAATCGTGATGCTGTGGCGCAAACTATACACCAAATTTTGCCATATGAATATACATTGGCCCAGGCATTGAATTTGGTTAATTCGTCGCGTAAATTTATATATGTGAAAAAATATGCGTCTGATGATCAACGGACTGTTGTTGAAAAAGCAAAATTGCCCGGACTGGAAATCGAGGCAGAGCAAAAACGTCGGTACCCAAAACGCAGATTGTTTTCGCATATTATAGGATTTGTTGGGCGCGATGGATATGGGCTGGAGGGTATTGAACGTATATATAATGATTATTTGTCTGAAAATTCTGATCCGTTACAATTATCGTTGGATTCGCGAATTCAGGCGGTTTTTTATGACCAATTAACAATCGCAATGCAAAAATATCAGGCACGCGCCGCGATGGGATTGTTGATGAATTCGCGCACAGGCGAAATGATTGCAATGGTTTCTTTGCCGGATTTTGACCCGGAAAACAGGGAACTGGACCCTGTATCAAATCGTATGTTTATGCCGTTGCGCGGGGTGTTTGAAATGGGATCTATATTTAAAATATTTAACACCGCAATGGCCATGGAAAATGGCATAGACAAAGAATATTATGTGGCCGAACCGTTCCCAATTACTGACAAATTCGGTCGTGTTGTAAAACGTGTGCGTGATGTCAGCAGTTTTAAACCACCGCGACCAAATTTAAGCATAGAAGAAATTATGTTGCATTCATGTAATGCCGGCAGTGCGCAAATTGCGCTGGATTTGCCGGATGGCACGCAACAGGAATTTTTCCGGCGGTTACATTTTGATGAGCCATTGGAACTGGAATTTGGAACAACAGAGCGGCCATTGCCACCGGCAAAATGGGGGCCTGTGGAACGCGCAACCGTATCATATGGGCATGGTATTTCTGTTACGCCAATGCATTTATTGTTGGCCGTAAATGCGATGACAAATGGCGGAATTTATATTTACCCAACAATTTTAAAACGTGGGGTGGGGCCCGTTCGTGGGGAACGCGTGGTGTCCGATGAAATATCGGCACGATTGCGGAATATAATGTTTAATATTGCCGAACAAACCAGCGGTAAACAGGCCCGTGTTGCCGGAATACAAATTGGTGGTAAAACCGCCACGGCCGAAAAATATGGAAACAGTAAAAAAAATCTGACGGCGTTTGCGGGTATCTTTCCGGTATCTGCACCACAGTATACAATTTTAGTTATATTGGATGAACCCAAAGGAACCAAAGAATCATTTGGTCTGCGTACTGCGGCGTGGAACGCCGTGCCGACAACGGGAAAAATTCTTGATAGTATACTGCCGTTGCTATTTGAATAATTTTTGATTATAATTATTCCGATAATAATAAAAGAGTAAAGTGTGAGAAAAGTAGTGGACAAGTCCATGCTGGGGCAGGCATGGGCGGTGGCGACGTATCCGGGTGCGGACGATGTTCCAAGTTCGGCAGATAATTTATTACAAAAAATTTTAATCAGTCGCGGTATTACCGATATGGCCGCGATGGATAAATTCTTGAACCCTTGTGTTAAAGATTATATGCCTAATCCATCGGTGTTGTGCGATATGGACAAGGCCGCCGCCATAATTGCGGACAGTGTTTTAAATGGTGATAAAATTGCAATTTATGGTGATTATGATGTTGATGGAATAACATCCACGGCTGTGTTTGTGAAATATTTACGTTCGTTGGGCGTGGATGTAATGTGGCATTTGCCCACACGCGAAGGCGAAGGTTACGGGTTAAATATTGGTGCCATTGACGAGATTGCCCAACATGGCGCGAAATTGATAATAACCGTTGATTGCGGTATAAGTGGTGTGGCCGAGGTCGCGCATGCAAAATCGTTGGGTTTACGTATTGTGGTGACGGATCATCATTCCCCGGACGAGGTTTTGCCCGCTGCGGATGCGGTTGTAAATCCAAAACGCGCGGATGATGTATCTGGGTTGTCGTATTTGGCGGGGGTTGGTGTTGCTTTTTTGACAATAGTTGCATTGCGTCGCGAATTGAAATCGCGTGATTTATCACCAGATATGGCCCAGAAAATCGCAGATGCCAATCCAATGAATTTTTTGGATTTGGTCGCATTGGGTACAATATGTGACACCATGCCATTAATTGGATTAAATCGCGCCTTTGTTGCAACGGGATTAAAAGTTTTGGATTTGCGTAATAATTTGGGGTTGCGTACATTAATGGATGTTGCGGGGATAAAAAAATCGTCTGTGTATGCGGCCGGATTCGCAATAGGACCGCGGTTGAATGCGGCGGGGCGTTTGGATTCGGCGGCACCGGCATTGGATTTGTTGTTGACTGATAACCCATTAATTGCAAATGATTTGGCACAAAAATTGCATCGTATGAATCAGGAACGTATTGATATTCAAAATGCAATTATGTTGTCCGCCGGTGAAATGGCGCAAAAATGTTGCGATTCGGGACGGTGCAGTTTGTTTGTTTGTGGTGATAATTGGCATGGTGGGGTTATGGGCATTATTGCCGGCAGACTAAAAGATAAATATAATTTGCCGTCATGTGTGGCAACCCGTTGTGATGGAATAATAAATGGTTCGGGGCGTTCAATACCGGGTGTTGATTTAGGGCGCATCATACATGACGCATTAGGGGCAGGTATTATAACCGAAGGCGGCGGGCATGCAGCGGCGGCGGGATTTTCATTAAATGCAGATAACGAAGCGCGTTTTTGTGAATTTTTGGAAGATGCCGTCAGAACCCAATTAAATGGTCATTTGCCGCACAAGGAAATAGTTGCAGATGCAGAAATGGATGCCGGGGGTGCCACTTTAAAATTAGTAAATAAATTGGCATCATTGGAACCGTATGGCCAGGGCAATCCGGAACCAACGTTGATATTACATGGGGCATCGTTACGATATGCAACAACAATGGGGCATGGCGCGCATTTGCGCGGGGCCGTTATGACCAGCAGTGGCACGCAAT
Source organism: uncultured Alphaproteobacteria bacterium (assembly GCA_944389595.1). Classification (GTDB taxonomy): domain Bacteria; phylum Pseudomonadota; class Alphaproteobacteria; order Rs-D84; family Rs-D84; genus Enterousia. The sequence continues at coordinate 174,459 of CALXMY010000002.1, forward strand.
TATCATTTGTGGGATTTAATTTGGTTGGTACGCCCGTTGGTGATTTTTTGCTGGACGATGCAAACACAAACACTAAAATAAAAATGTTAGGTAAATTAAAAGAAAATGAATACAATGGACATGTAAACGCACAATTTTTTGTCGAGGATATTGCCAAATAGGTATAAAAATGAAGACCGTGGATTTAAAATTTTTATCACAAAAAATATGCGATGCAAAACGTATTTTGATTGCCGGACATAAAAATCCAGATGGCGATTCGTTATGTTCTGTATTGGCGTTGGCACAATTAATTAAATTAAATTTTAGTAAAGATGCGGTGTGCGCATATGATGGTAATATACCTGATATGTTGGATAATATGCCGATGCGAAGTGAAATGCAATATTACGCACATATCGATGCGGGCACACCATTTGATTTGGTGTTTATATTGGATTATGGAACGAAAAATCATATTGGTGGCGTGATGCCGTTTGTCAAATCGGCCCGGTATGTTATTGAAATAGATCATCATAATAATTGTGATTTAATTGGCGATTTGGCGTTTTGTGATGATGCATCCGCTGCGACGGGGGAAATTATATTTAATATCGCAAATAAATTAAAATGGACACACGATGCGACCGTAAACGATTTATTGGCCGCATCTGTTTTGACCGATACAGGTTTCTTTAAATATGTGCGTCGTGGCCGTGTATTGCGTATGATGGCTGATTTGGTTGATGCGGGTGTTGATATTGAAAAGATATCAAATGCATTAAATAATAAACCACGGAAAACCGTCTTGACCGAGGCGGGGGTTGTTTCGCGGGCCGAATTTTTTTATCACGGGCGGTTGGCGTTGGCAATCATAGATGAACATGATTATAAAAATTTAGATGGACGTGGCGAAATGGTTTTGTCGTTATTGGGACAAATCAAGGGTGTTGAATATGTTGCGTTATTAAAACGACAAAAAGAAATGCAAACTGGTGTTTCGTTGCGTGGGAAAACAATGCCTGTGGATGAAATTGCGGCCAAATTGGGTGGTGGTGGGCATACGTATGCCGCTGGTGCCGTTGTTGCCGATTCGTTGGAAAATGTACGCACGCGTGTTTTGGAATTGTTCAGGGGGGCGAAAAAATGAAAAAATTAATATTTGGATTGTGCGGAATTATGATGTGTGGTGTGGCGTATGCGGATGTGAATGGTACATTGGTGACAATGGCCGAAAAATATTTGAATTCCATAACGGGACTGACGGGTACATTTGTTCAAACAGCAAATGGTAAACAGGAACAGGGTGTGTTTTCTATGCTGCGGCCGGGGCGTGTGCGTTTGGATTATGATAATATGCCGGTACAGTTAATTTCGGATGGACGTGATTTATATTTTTTTGATAAATCGTTGGACCAAATTACAACTGTGCCATTGACCAGTACGCCGGCCGGAATTTTAATTCGTGAAAATATAGATTTGCGAAATGCGGATATTAATGTTGTTGAAACGGCCGATATGGGTGAAACGTTTTCGTTAAAAATGAACCTGCGTGGCCAGGAAGGCATTGGTAATATGAATGTGATTTTTGATAAAAGCCCCGTAAAATTAAACGCATGGACAGTTGTTGATGCAACGGGGGCAAAAACAGATGTGGCGTTTTATAATTTGGGGGTGCGGACAGATTTTCCGTCTGATTATTTCCAAATTCAACGGCACAGAACAATCAGTACCAGTGGTGGTGACGCGTTTTATGATTAAAAATGTTTGGAATCAGTTGGGCCGAATTTTTAGTGATTTTATTGGTTGGTGTGTTGGTTATTCCCGCACGCATGTGGCCCGATGTTGCACGGTTTTTGGCGGGGGCGGTAACATTTGTTCGTAAATTAATTTGGAAAATTACGGATGCATCTGAACAAATAAAGCATCAAATTGATTTGGAAAAACCAATTGATGATTTAATTCGTACAACCACATCTGATATGCTGGATGGATTTTCCGAACCAATTAAACAGATAAAGAAAACTGGAAAAAAGCAATCCGTCACCCGGGGGCGTGTGGTTACAAAAACACGTGTTAAGTCAGGGGGGCGGCGCAAATGAAAAAAAATACCCGTATGACCATGGGACAACATTTTGCAGAATTGCGCCGGCGCATATTATGGACTTTTACAGTGTTTGTGGCGGCATTGGTTGGTGGGTGGTATGTTGCGCCATGGTTGCAGGCATTATTGACCGTGCCATTAATGAATGTTTGGCCGAATGGTGAATTGCTGTATACCGGATTAACAGATGGGTTAATGATTCGTTTTTCATTGGCCGTGTTGTTTTCATTATTTGTAACTGTGCCTGTTGCGTTGTGGCATTTATGGCGATATATTGCGCCGGGACTACGTGTGAACGAGCGTCGTATTGTATGGCCTGTTTTAATTGCATCGCCAATATTGTTTTTAATCGGGGCGGCGTTTGCGTTTTATATTTTATTTCCGTTTGTGTTTGGATTTTTTATCGAGTTGAACCAAAATACCCCCGTGCCGGCAGTTTTGTTGCCGGCCGCGACAAATTATTTATCATTTTCGATTGGTATGTTGAAAGTATTTGGAATTGCGTTTCAATTGCCATTGGTTTTGGTTTTATTAAATCGCGTTGGGATTTTATCGCGTGCGCGCGCGGTTAAAATGCGGCGGTATGCAATTGTTTTAATTGTTGTTGTGGCCGCTGTTTTAACACCACCGGATGTTGTGTCGCAAATATTGTTGGCGTTACCAATGTGGGGGCTGTTCGAATTAAGTTTATTATTTATGCACGATGATGAAAATAGATAAGATTTATTTTCTTTTTTGTGATATAATTGTCGTGTGAAAAAAATCTGGATTGGTTTTGCGGGTGTTTTTGTGCTGCTGGTTGCGGCATGTGATTTACAACCAAAAATATTGGCGTTGCCTGATACAGTTGGTGAATTTATTTCGTCGCGTTATCCGGCATTGTTGGCCGATCCGGAAACTGAACCAGAAATTTATAATGCCGCATCAATTGATTATGGCGTTTATGCATCGCCGACATTGTATGGCTCGGTTGGGAATTCTGATTATGTTGAATATGCCAGTGTGAATGATTATATTGTTCCGCCACAAACGATCAGTGCAAGTGCCGCGGCAATGTATGGTGATGTGTCGTCTGTTGATTTTGGGGGCCAGATTGTAACCAGTCATACTGCCGGGGACGATTATTTGCGTGTACCAATGTATGGTGGAATGAAAACTGTGCAAACAACATCGGAAATAACAGTTGCCGCCGGTGATACATTGTATTCATTGGCCCAGATGTATGGGACAACAGTTGATGAGTTGATAAATGAAAATAATTTATCTGCGCCGTTTACGTTATCGGTCGGACAAAAATTAAAGGTGCCGGTGGAAACTGTTGCCAATGGTGTGCAAACTGTTACTGTGCCGGTTGCAGATGTGGATGTGGGCACCGCGACAAATACAAAAACACGTGTTGATTTAACGGAAATAACGGTTGCTGCCGGTGATACTTTATATTCTTTGTCACGGCGATATTCTGTTCCGGTCAATGATTTGGCGGTTATGAATAATTTATCTGCGCCGTTTACGCTGTCGGTCGGGCAAAAATTAAAGGTGCCCAATTTGGCCGATGCACCGATTCGCACAACAAATGTGGTACAGGCCACATCATCGGGTACATCGACCGCCCAGCCAAAACAAAAAATTTCGTCGGACCCAACGCAAAAGCTACCGAAAATTAGCGCGCGTTCGTCATCAAAGTTTTCATGGCCGGTGCGGGGCAAGGTATTATCAGCATATGGTGCCAAGGGGGATGGTTTATTTAACGACGGAATTAATATTGCCGCTGTGCGGGGAACAGCTGTGGGGGCGGCCGAAAATGGTGTTGTTGCGTATGCCGGGAATGAAGTAAAAGGTATGGGAAACTTAATAATTATTCAACATTCTGGTGGATGGATGACCGTATATGCGCATTTAGATTCAATGTCGGTACGTCGTGGAAACAAGGTATCTGTGGGACAAAAAATTGGCACAGTTGGTGAAACAGGCAAGGTTGATGAACCACAGTTACATTTTGAAATTCGTAAAGGAACCAAGGCGTATAATCCATCGTCTTATTTAAAATAATAAAAATGATGTATGTGTATGAAGTTCTGCACATACAGCTTTTTTGTGTGAATAAAAGCCACACTTTATTTGGGAAATTTTACTGTTATACAGCAATAAAAAAGCCACACTTCGCACAAGGCTTCGTGTGGCACTAAAATTTCTTAAACTCACTGCGTTCGTTAACGAAATTTTGTGGTGGGCGCACAGGGACTCCCTCGCACGGTGTGGAACACCGGCTGCGGGGCATTCGTGACGATTTGACCACGTTGCACTTGTCAAATCTACTCGTTGTCGAACCCTGAGGCAGGGTTCTCGTCCGGTTTGTCCGGACCAAAAAAATAAAACCGCGTTGCGGTTTATATTTTTGGTGGGCGCACAGGGACTCGAACCCTGGACCCACTGATTAAGAGTCAGTTGCTCTACCAACTGAGCTATGCACCCGGGTCCACTTGAAATGTATCAATTTTTGATTGACTGGGGCAATTATAGCCCTTTTTTCAATAAATGCAAGGGCTTTGTATTTATTTGCGTGCCATGATATTGGGCATCCATACCTATGTAAACTTTGTTTTTTGTCTGATAGAATTACAGTGTTGACATGAAAGAAACTTTATACAACAAACCTACAAAGGAGAGAGAAAATGAAAAAAATAGTTATATCAACATTGGCTGTGCTGGTTGCATGTCCGGCATTCGCAGCAGGACGTAATCCAAACGCCAGTTCGTGGCAATTGTTTGGATTGGATCCGTATATTGGGCTGCGTGGTGGTGCCAGTTATACAAATTTGAATTATCGCTATAACGACCATCGGGAAACTGTATCTGATATGGCGTTCCAGGGCAGGGCCGCATTAGGATTGGAAATATGCGACACGGTACGTGGCGAAATTGAATGGTCTATATTCAGCAAGACAAAAGATACTGCGACATTTGGTGATATTAACGATGTTAAAATAGAAACCAAAATGCAGACGTTGTTATGGAACATGTATTGGGAATTTGGCGAATATCACATTGTTCGTCCATTCTTTGGATTGGGTGCCGGTGTGGCATTTACCAATGTTAAACGCGAAGTGCCGGTTGTTGGTGACCACAGCGAAAGCAACACCCGTTTTTCAGCAATGGGCGCATTGGGTGTAACGTTTGATATGGAACGTTTCGCAGTTGATATCGCGGCACGTTATAATTATGTAGATATTAATTCCGGTTTACATAATTTCGGCGGTGATATCGGTATCAGATTTATGTTTTAACTAAAATTGCGCTGTATGCATAAACAGTGCACACAGCGCAAAATACAATAAATAAAGTCAAAGGGAGAAAATAATGAAAAATTTAATTAAAAAAATGTTGACGCTGTCATATGTTTTGGGTGTGGCGGTATTGTTATCGGGTTGTGCGGGATGTGGCAAGCAACAACCACGGCGTGCACCACAGGCGGCACCGCAAACAACAGAAACAGTTGTTTTTTACCAAACATATGAAGATTCCGATGTCAGCCATGTGCATGCCAAAATGTACACACACAGCAGTCATGGTGGCGAATCCAGAATGGGGTATATCAAATTCTTTGAAACTGATGCAGGTTTGAAGATGGAAGTTGATTTGAAAGATTTGCGTCCGGGCAAAGTGTATAACATTCGTATACACCAATGCAGCAGTTGCAACAATAACAGTATGTGCTGTGACAAAGAACCGATGTCTGTTAATTTGCCGACATTAAGTTCACAAAGAAGTGGCGGAAAGTTAAAAGAATCGTTCATTATTCGTGGTTTGACCGCGGAACAGTTGAATAATGCAAAAATCTATCTGGAACGTGACGGCGGCTATAAAGCCGGTTGGGGCACGCTGGAAAAAGGCATGATGTTATAAGTTGTTCGGTGGTAAAAAAACATTCCGGGGAACCGGAATGTTTTTTTAATAAAATACTTTAAGATTTTTTTCTTATATGCTAACCTGGGTATGTGGTTTTAAGACATTGCATCTTTATTGCATTGATGGTATCCGTTGTCGCGGGTGAATTGCCAGCCGCGGCAACAATGTATATTGACCAGAATTTAATTTCATCTTTTTATAATATTAGCGATGATACTATTGTTGCAGATTCTGTTATCGTTGATGTTGATAATATCAATATTTCTAATTTTATTTCGTTGGAAAATTATGGATACATAGAGGGCGCAATAAACGTTGGCTATGGGTGCGCGGTGCGTATTAAAAATGCCGGTGAAATGAATACCACATTTAATGTGGCACCGGGCGCGAATATTGTTCAGGTTATAAATGACAACGCAGATGTAAATAAAATTGGTGGCGCAACAGGGCATGAAATAAACGTTGAAAATGCAGACCGCATTTCATGGGGTGCGTTGCGTGATATTTCAAGTGATGCCGCCAGAATAAGTTTTACAAATTCTGGGTTGGTTTTGGATGAAATTGGTGCGGGTGCCGGTATTGAACGCCCGATTTTATCATTAAATGGGAATATAACATTATACGTAAATGCCGACGATATCATATCGGGTGCGCCATTGTTGGACAATATATACAGTGACGGTATGATAAATTTGGATGTATCAAATGCAAATACAATGTTTTTGTTTACGGCCAATGTTCGGGATAATGCGCTGTATGTTGATATTGTGCGTGATACTGATTATTCAAAAATATTGAATAATAATGTTGGTGAATTTTTGGATGAATTACGTATTATGCGTCCCGATGATAATTTGTTGAACGAATTGGATGCGGCATCAGATATGTCTGAATTAAATGATATCATGTCACGATCTGTGCGATTAAATCCGATAAAATTAATGGATGCAATTCGTATGTTTAATGCGTTTGAAATATCAATGCCAATTGGTGTACGCAAAGGACTTGATTTTTCGCCAATGTTTATTGCATTTGATGATTTTTATATCGGTGGGGTTACGCTGGGTGCCGCGTATACATTTGAAAATGGTTTTTCTGTTGGGCTATCTGGGTATGCGGCGCGCATGGATTATGCCAGTGATACAGATGTATATAAATCTGTTCTGTACGGCGGAAATGTGCATATAGGCTATATTGCACCCAAATGGTTCGCACGCGCATTGGTTGGTATGACAAATACAGAATTTGATATAGGGCCGGTTTTTGATGGTGAAAAATTAATTGTGAATCCGCGTGGAAAATCTGTATATTCAATGGCGGATGTTGGAATAAATTTGAATTTATCGAAATCTGTTACTGCGTCGCCATTTATCAGAATGAAATTTGATGAAATATCGATGTTTGATGTGGCCGATTCGGTTTTTGGTTTTGGTGGCGGCGCAAACATAATGATACGTGTCACGGGATATGATGTTTCATATGATTATGGTATAACAGTTGGTGCGGATTTTAATGGCCAAATTGATGCAGCATTACGTATTAATGCTATTTCTGGGGCGGACAGTGCAGGCGGAAGCCTTGAGGCAGGAATGATTTACGATGATTTTGGTGGGTTTGGGTATAAATTGCGTTTAGGCGGCAGAGTGGTCTTTTGATTTATTCAATAATTTTTCCGCGCAGTGATGCCTTGTTTGCCGCGGTTATTTTTATTTTTGCGGTTAGTGGGGCTGTATCCGCGGGAATGTTTACAATGCAGGTTTGCATATATGGGGTGCGATAAATTGTATGTTTACCTGTTTTGTCGGGGCCCTCGGCCAGGCATTCTAAATCGGCATCGATGCATGATTCGTTAAATTCGCGTTGGATTTCATTTAATAATTCGTCCAATTTATATAATCTTTCCGATTTGATTTTTTCAGGAATCTGGTTCGGCATTAACGTCGCCGCCGTGTGCGGGCGCGGCGAATATTTAAATGAAAATGAATTAATATATTTTATACGCCGTGCAATTTCCAATGTTTGTTCAAAATCCGAATCGGTTTCGCCGGGGAATCCAACGATAAAGTCGCTGGAAATTTGAACATCTGGTCGGGCGGATTTTAATTTGTCAACAATATCTATATATAGATCCAGCGTGTATGGACGGTTCATTCTTGTCAATACATTTTGCGACCCACTTTGTATAGGCATGTTTAAAAACGGCAATAGTTTTGGTTCGGTTCGAAACCGCTCTATTAAATCATCGGTCATTTCGGTTGGGTAACTGGATGTAAAACGAATGCGTTTGATTGCATCCAGTTTGGCGGCCGCGTCAATTAAATCCGACAGGCGATATATTTTTTCACTGTCATCGGTGTATTTATACCCATTTACATTTTGCCCCAGAAAGCAGATTTCAATTGCGCCCGTGTTGGCGGCATGTACAGTGTCGCGCACAACATCATCAAATGGGCGCGATATTTCACGACCACGCGTGTATGGCACGATACAGTACGTACAGCAATGATTACATCCTTCCTGGATTGGTATGTATGCAACCGCGGGCGATGCATCCATTTGTGGCATTTCGTCGAATTTTTCCAATCCACCCAGGTCGATGTTAAACAGTCTGGAATCCGGGTTTTCCAAAATTTCCGGTAATTTATGATAACTTTGTGGCCCCAACACAAAATTTAATTCGGGCACACGACGGAATGCATCCGCGCCCGATTCGCGTGCCACGCATCCAACAATACCCATCAGTGCATCAGGTTTTTTTTCGGCGCGCATACGCCCCAATGCGCTGAATACTTTGTCGGTTGCCTTGGCACGTACGGCACAAGTGTTTAATATAATTATGTCTGCATCGGTGTAATCGTCGGTCTGGGTATATCCACGGCCACGCAGCATGGATGCAATGCGTTGCCCGTCATATACGTTCATTTGACAACCAAATGTATGAATAAAAAATTTTTTCATAATGGGTATTTTATTTTTGCTTTTGTTTTTCGGCGCGTATGCGTTTTGATTTTATCGCATGCAAGCGTTTTTGATACGTGTCAATTTCAGTGGGGGGCAGTGTTTTATACGGAACATTGGCTGTGCCATATTCAACACCAGTAATTGGATCGTCTTTGACGATGGTTACAATAGAAAATGTTGATTCGTTTGACATTTTGCACTCCCATTATTTTTTATGATAATTTTTTACGCAGTATTTCATTTACAACGGCCGGATTCGCTTTGCCACCGGTTGATTTCATAACCGCACCAACAAAGAATCCCAGCAATCCCGTTTTGCCGGATTTATATTGTTCAACCTGGGGGGCATTTTTGGCAATTACATCATCAACAACCGATTCGATTGCGGCGGTATCGGTAATTTGCTGCATACCGAATTTTTCGGCAATCGTGCGCGGGGTGCCTGTTTCGCCATCCAACATTTTGATAAATATTTCCTTGGCCTGTTTTCCGTTGATTGCGTTTTCGGCAATCATATCGACCAATTCGGCCAAATCAGACGGAGTGATAATCCGCGCTGTGCCGTGCTCAGATGTATCCAGCGCGTTTTTTGCATCCCAATTTTCTGGGTGTGCGAACAATTCAGAAATCATCCAATTCGCGATGGATTTCGCGCGTTTTGGGTTGTTTCCAACCGCCGCATCAAACCATTTTGATATGTCCGTTGTTTCCGTCAGACGCGCGGCATCATATTCAGACAGCCCGAAATCATGCACATAGCGCGCGCGGGTTGCCGCCGGCAATTCGGGCATATTGCTGCGAATGCGTTCAATCGTTTCTTCGCTGATTTCCAGTGGCAGCAGGTCCGGGTCCGGGAAGTAACGATAATCCAATGCGTCTTCTTTGCTGCGCATTACCGATGTTGTGCCGTCGGCCTGGGAATAACGCATTGTGTCCTGGGACACCGTGCCACCGTTTTCGTATATTTCGATTTGACGGCGGGCCTCGTATTCAATGGCGGTTTTAATAAATTTAAATGATACCATATTTTTCGTTTCGGTGCGTGTACGGAATTCGGTTGAACCAACGGGGCGCACGGATACATTAACGTCGGCACGCATGGATCCTTCCTCCATATTTGCCTTGGACACACCCAGTGCACGCGCAATTTCACGAATTTCACGCAGGTAACGTTCGGCCTCGTCCGGGGATGATATATATGAATTATTTTCCGGATTTTTGGTATCCAAAAATGTCACGATTTCCAGCAAGGCAACCCCCGTACGATTATAATCAGCAAATGATTTGGTTGGATGTACATCGTGTTTTAATTTTCCGGCATCTTGTTCCAAATGTGCGCGTTCGATAAATATTTTTTTGGTGTTACCATCATCGCCCATAATTTCAACCCAGCCACGACCAACAATTGGTGGTTCTGCGGGTGGTTGGGAAATCTGATATCCCTGGGGCAGGTCAGGGTAAAAATATTGTTTACGGGCAAATTTACTGCGGCGGGATATTTCCGCATTCAGTCCCAGTCCCATTTTTATCGCCTGCTCAACACAGTACTCGTTTAATACCGGCAACATGCCCGGCATGGCGACATCAACCATTGAAACCTGGGTATTGGGGGATATCGACGGGTTATAGTCCGCGGATGCGCCACTGAACAGTTTGCTGTTGGACAGAACCTCGATATGAGTTTCAAGTCCGATAACCAATTCCCAATCTGTTGTTTTGCCCTTTATCGTAAACATTTTTATTTTTCCTTGCTTTTTATCATTTGATACTTTATTATTCGTTTCACGTTGGCCAGATAGCTCAGTTGGTAGAGCAAGGGACTGAAAATCCCTGTGTCAGTGGTTCGATTCCACTTCTGGCCACCATTTTTTATTTCCCCATTATTTTTGTTGGACGATTATCAACGCCGGCGAATTGCTCGATATGCTTTGCCAATTGCATCACACGCATATCATCAAATTTGCGGCCAACCGTTTGCATACCCAATGGTAACCCATTAGTGGCCAAACCCGCCGGAACACTGCATGCCGGGATGCCGGCCAGGTTCATCGCCACTGTGAATAAATCTAATGCGTAATATTCCAGGGGCGATAAATCTGAATCCAATGGCAGTGCCGTGCCCGCGCCCGCCGGGCATACAATTAAATCGCATTGTTCAAATGCGCGATCAAATGCATCGGCAATCAATCTGCGAACACGTGCGGCCTGCATAAAATAGACATCGTACGATTCGCTGGATAAAACGGCCGTGCCAATCAGAATGCGGCGTTGGACTTCGGTTCCAAATCCCGCGGCGCGGGTTTTTTTATATGTATCAATTAAATCGGTGCCATCAACCCGCAGACCATAACGCATACCATCATAACGCGCCAGGTTGGATGAAGCCTCGGCCGGGGCAACAACATAGTATACCGCCAATGCGTCCAAAATGTTTGGAATGGATACTTCGACAATTTCTGCGCCCAATGATTTTAAATCTGCGATGCGCGCATCAAATATTCGTTTCATATCGGGCGAAATTTCAACATTTGCAAATTCCTTTATCACACCGACGCGTAATTTTTTTCCGTCGCCCAAAATTGGTTCAAGCGGTGTATGTGCATGAAATCCGGCATCCGCGCTGGTTGAATCCTTTGGATCATGGCCCGCCATCGCGCTTAATAATAACGCGGCATCATCAACAGTGCGTGCCACGGGGCCCGGTGTATCCAGACTGGATGCGAATGCAACACAACCCCAACGACTGCACAGGCCATATGTTGGTTTCATACCAACCAACCCCGTTATGGATGCAGGAAAACGAATCGAACCACCCGTGTCCGTGCCCGTGCCACCCATGGCCAAACCGGATGCGACCGCACTGGTTGTGCCACCGGATGAACCACCAGCGGTTAATTTGCGTTCCAATTGCCACGGATTGACCGGTGCGCCAAAGTAACTGGTTTTACTGAATGTGCCCATGGCAAATTCGTCCAGGTTTGTTTTGCCCAACAAAACCGTGCCGGCATCGATAAATTTTTGCGAAACGGTGGATTCATATTGTGGAACAAAATTTTCCAACATATGTGATGCCGCGGTTGTACGAATACCGCGTGTTGCAAACAGATCCTTCATACCAATTGGAATACCGTCCAAAGGCAGGGGATTGCCCGCCGCATAGCGTGCGTCGGCGGCCGCTGCATCCGATAATGCACGTTCGGGTGTTAAGGTTATATAGCAATTTAATTCGGGACCATATTTTTCGATGCGTTCCAAATGTGCACGCGTCAATTCGGTTGCGCTGATGTCGCCAGATTTTAATTTTTCCAATGCTTCTGTAATTGTTAAATCAATCATTGTATTTCGCTTTTATTTTGTTTTTGTGTATTTGTTTGCAAAAAATTTTAATCCGATGTGTTTTATAACAAATTTATCGCGGCATGTTCCGGCAGCAATATTCTTAATACAATCCCCATAAAAACACATGGGGCTGTTTTTTAACCCAAATAATAATTCAATATATTTACCATCCGAATTTTGTGGCGTGTTTTCCTTACAATGGGGTCGGGTTAGTCTGGCTATGTTTTTGTTGTATTGATAATTGGTTTTTATATATTGAATACAACTGCTTTCTGGTATTTTTTTGCCGGCCAGTGTTTCTATGTAATCTGTGACACTTTGGGGGTCTTGTTTTATTTTGCATGACACAGGGAAGCAAATGTTACGCTCGCTCATCATATTGGTAATTGTGATGTTGGTTGTTTTTTTTGTGCCCATACGTGCCCCCTTTATTCGTCCATAACTTTTGGTACTGCAAAATAACCGCGGGATACCCCGGCGGTATCAGGATCGTTTGCCAAAACCGCATCGCGAATATTGCCATCGGTCACCACGTCTGCACGGCGGGGTAATTTGTGTTCGGCCGGGTTTAACATTGGTTCAACACCGGTCGTGTCGATTTTTTGCAATTTATCCAGCCATTCAATAACCGAATCGATATTCATTTGTTCCAGTTTGTCATCTGTTATTTCAATGTGTATCAAATCAGCAAATTTTTGTAATTGTTGCTTGCTAAATGCCATTTTGAATCCTATTCTGTTTATAATCTGTAAAAGTATCAAGGGGAATTATACAATGATTTTGCCGAATTTCAACGATTTTCCGCGCATGGGGCGCATAATTGGAATTGATTGGGGCGCGCGTCGCACGGGGGTTGCGGTGTCTGATGTGTCGCGTGAATTTGTGTTTGTTCGTCCGGCGATTTTATCGGGACGGGGGGCGCAATCAATTGCACGACAAATCGCAGATTTGGCGCGTGTGGAAAATGCGGTTGGTATTGTATTTGGGTTGCCGTTGCATGCGGATGGTTCGCCGTCAGATACAACCGATGCGGTTCGTGCGTGTGCGGCGGAATTGTGTACATACGTCGATTTACCAATTGCGTTTATAGATGAAACATTAACCAGTCGCGCCGCCCAGGATGATATGGGACGCGTGCGTGTTGCTGATATAAAACGTGGATTGGATTCACAATCTGCGCGTGTCATTTTGGAAAATGCAATTGCGGTTATGCGTCGTTTGAAATAATAAAAAATGGCGGAAACGGTGCATACAGCACCGTTTATTATTCGTCATTTTTATCCGGAATTTTCCCGTCGGCGGACAACAGTACCGCAATCCAACGTGTGGAATCAAATTGTGCGGTGATGATAAATATTGCAACCAATAATGGCACACTGAAAAACATGCCGGCCACACCCCAAATCATGCCCCAGAATACCAGGTTTATCAATATTGCCAATGTTGACAGGTTTAATGTTTTTCCCGTTAATTTGGGTTCCAATATGTTGCCAAATATAACTTGTAATGCGATTAATCCCGCCGCGGTCAGCAATGGCTGTTGTAATGATGGGGCGGTGACCAATGAATACAATATTGGCAATGCGCATGCGACAATGGCACCAATTGTTGGAATATAACTGGTGATAAAAACTATAAACGCCCATATACCCGCAAATTCAACGCCAATCATTTGCAGCCAGAAATATGACAGCACGCCCGTGATTCCCGACAGTAACGTTTTCATAAATAAATATTTTTTCATATTATCGTCAATACTGTCGACGATAAAGCGGGCCTTTTTATATTCTTTTTTATTTGGAATTAATGCTGAAAATTTTTTGTTAAACGTGCTTTGTTCAACAAACAGGAATATCATATATACCAAAATCATGCCTGTGGATGTGACTATGCCGGCAACAGATGCGCCAATTCCCGCGGCTATGTTTGCGATGTTTGGTATCATGCCCGCATCAAAATGCACGCCCAATGATTGGGACAGATAGTTTCCAAACTGTACAAATTTATGTTGTAATTCGGGCAGGGCGGCCGCCAATTCACGGAACATTGGTTGAATTTGTGTTGCAAAGAAATATAACAATCCGCACATAGCCAATACCGACAAAATATTTGATACCCAATCAAATGTGCGTGCCACAATTGGCCGTGTTACACGCATCTTTGCCGAATTAAATGGAAATAATTTTCGTACGTACGTTGCGGTGGCATTTATCAAATACCATAAGAATGTTGCAACCAACAATGGTATCAGAATTGATCGGCCCAGCCACAGGAACATAATCAATGCGACAAATAAAATTATTCCATTCATGATAAAACCTCCTGTGCGTTGTATATGTGCATCCAGCGCGTTTTTTATTGTACACTGGTTGGTGCAATATCACTGATGTTCATTGCAATGTTCATGGTATTATTTGGTGCGGTGGCAGCAAACAATATAACGCCAATTAATATTAATATGTTTACCGCAATTGCAACATATGTATATATTTTTTTGAAATGTTGGCGAAATGTGGACAGCCCGGCAAAGCGATACCATAATGCAAATATAATCGCGCTGCACATTGTCAGCATTGTCATGCGAAAACCAAAAAAGAATCCGGAATAAATTGTTATTAATACAAAAGATGCCGTTACATGCGTCGGTGTTGCAATAATCCAATCTGTTAATTTTGAATACCATTTTGCGTGCACTGAAACCGATGAGTTGCTTTTGTTTTTATCGTCCATCAGATATCCGGGTATCCACAACATGCCCAATCCAAATGGAATTGTTAATATTATTTGCCATGGTGCCAACCCCATTTCGCGGCATCGTTGATATTTTGCATACAGGTTTGTTAAACATATGCCACATAAATACATGAAAAACAGACCAACAAAAATTATCAGGCTGAAAAAGACATTCGGATTTATTGACCCGTATAATGCCAGTTTTGCAACCATTTGATTTTGATATGCGTATGCAATCAAAAATGCGGCAATCCAAAATAAAGTAGTGGTCAAAAATATTTGTGCATTATTTAATGCGACAAAACCCCGTCTGTCCATATTACCGCGTGGCATGGCCCAAAAAGTTAATGCGGCGGCACATGCCATTGATATTAATATTGCCATGGTTATTGGCCAGTTATTGTCCACATTTGGTATGGTCAGATTTAAAATAATTGTTGTCAGCATTATTAACAGAAATGCAATAACCGCAAATTTAAATGGGTGCCACAGTAACCATTTTAATATTGATTGTGATGGTTCAGGTTTCATGAAAAATCCCCTTTGTGTGTTCAGGTTATAAATCTGTATTATTTTATCATAACTTTGCCATGTGATAAAGTTGTTATATTTGTTGGATGAACTAAATCCGTAAAGTTTTTTTGATGGCTGATGAATAAAAATGTTGTATTTGGCATTTCACGCATAGCTTCAACGATTTGGTTTTGTGTTGCGGCATCTGCGCCGGAATCCGGTTCGTCCAAAATTGCCAATTTCGGTTCCGTCATAATCAGCCGCAATAACATCAGGCGTTTTCGTTCCCCACCGGAAAATCCAACGTTAATGCCGCGATTCAGCCATTCTTTTGGTATATCTAATTTTTCACGTACTGATTCCAATTTGGTTAAAAATTCCCCCATTGATAAATCGCGACCGGTATTAAAATGTTGATGTGCAACCATGGAATGTTTTAAAAAACTGAGTACGGTTAATCCCGGAATTTCCGGAACATTTTGTGCCCCCAGAAATATTCCCATCAATGCACGTGTGGTTATATTTTCATGCGTTATATCGCGGCCATCAAATATAATTTGTCCCGCATCCACCGTATATTCGGAATTTCCCGCAATTGTACCAACCAATGTGGATTTCCCAGAACCGTTATGGCCCGACAGTAAATGTCGTGCACCATGTGAAACAGTCATATTTATATCATCCAGCAATTTTTTGCCGTCCAATGATACGGATAAATTTTTTATTTCCAAAATATTTGTTTTTTTCATTTTCGTTCCAATGCCATTTGAATTAATTGTTTCGATTCCACCAAAAATTCCATTGGTAATCGCGATATTACGGGGGCCGCCGTGGCACCAATTATTAATGCAGTGGCCGTATCTTCGTCAATACCCGATTGCATTAAAAATTGCAGTTGGCGCGCATCGATTGCACCGGTTGTTGCCTCGTGACTTTGCAGATTTTCGCCGTTTCCGTGTACAATTGTTGGAATTGTGTTTGCGGTTGCATTGTTGCCAATTAAGCGGGTGTCGCATTTTGACGCATTTTTTCCGCCACGGCCGGTAAAACTGACCAAACTGCGAAATGTTTGGCGCGATGTGTCCGTTGCCACGCCATATGATACAATGTTTGATACCGTGTTATTGCCAATGTGAATCATTTTTGTTCCGGTATCGGCCTGTTGCCCGCCACGTGTTATTGACAGTGAATAAAAATCTGATGCCGCCCCATCACCCGCCAGAATTGTTGATGGATATTTCCATGTCATTGCAGAACCGATTTCAACCTGGGTCCAATCCAGTCGGGCATTTTTATCGCAACGCCCACGTTTGGTTACAAAATTTAATATGCCACCAGTTGATGCATTTTTTTTATTATTGGTCCAGTTGCCGGCGTACCAATTTTGTACGGTTGCATATTTTACGTATGCGTCGTCATGTGCGATAATTTCCACAACACCACTGTGTAATTGGTGATTTGGGCGACGTGGCGCACTGCAGCCCTCCATATAACTTAATTCGGCACCCGTATCAGCAATTATTAATGTGCGTTCAAATTGTCCGATTTTTGCGGTTTCGATTCTGAAATAACTGGCCAAATCAATTGGGCATTTGGTGTGTGGTGGAATATATACAAATGTACCGTCTGAAAATACCGCAGCATTTAATGCGGCAAAAAAATTATCTGTGGCCGGGACAACAGTGCCCAAATATTTTTTTACCAAATCAGGATGTATTTTTACCGCATCGGAAAATGGTAAAAATATTATTCCCAATTTGTTCAATGTGTCTGTATATGATGTATGAACAGAACGACTGTCAATTACGGTATCTGTTGCCATACCCAACAGGGCGTTTTGTTCATTTTTGGGCAAACCCATTTTTTCATATGTTGCCCGCAAGTCTGAATTATCAATTGGCTTTGGTTCGTTATAATAATTTAATTCATCATAATTAATTGGGGCATAATCAATTTCGGCCCAATGTGGTTCGTGCATTTTTTGCCATGCACGTAATGCGGCAATTCGCCAATCCAGCAACCAATTTGGTTCGCCACGCATATTTGATATTTCACAGACAAGTTTTTCAGATAATTTTGCCATTTGTTGTTATTCTGTTGTTTGTGCGGCCAGTTGTTTTGCCTGGGCAAAAAATGTCAGCGATTGCCCCAACAAACCGTCTGTGAATGTCGCAGCCAAGATTCCGTCGGGGTCGGTTGTTGTTAAATGATTTAAAAATCCGTCTGCGCGGTTCATGTAATTATCAATACTGCGCGAAACTTCGGCATCCAATTTTATGCAGCGGCGTAATTTTTCCAATGCAAATGGATTTTTTGCGTATTCATCCATTATACCACCCAGTGCGCGCCATAATGGATGTTCGTTTGTGTTGCGCGGCATTACATCAATTGCCGCCATAATTGGAATCAGGTTTTGTAATAAATCCTGGTAAATCATTTCGGCATTTTCGGCAACCGCATTTGTCGCAGATTTATTTTTTAATATTGATTGTATTTTTATTATAAGGTTGTTTTGATAATTTAATGTTTTTGCCATGCCGCGTTCGCGGGCAATTATTAAATATATAAAATATGCCATAATAATTTGAATCAATAAAATAACGCCGATTCCAATAGTGATAATCATATCCTGCATAAAAACACCCCGTAATTTATTTTGTTATCGTTTTAGTATAGCATTTTTTAGCGATTCGTGCGATTTTATCTTTTGCATAAATTTTGTTAAAAAATCTGATGCGTTTTAGTCTTGCACAGATTCGGTCAAGTTGTTATAATAATACATAATAATATGATAACGCGTTCAGGAAAGGAAGTTTTTATGTTCCGTAAATTTTTAATTGTTGCAATGTTGGCAACCGCTGCGGGCTATTGTTTCGCGGCTGAAAATCCACCCCAGGTTGTGACATCAGAAGTTTTTTATTCACAGCAACCGGTACAAACGGATGCACAAAGTGCGCAGACATCGGATGAAAATGCCGCACAGCAAATTCCAGTGTGGCCGATTGCGGGCACCGATGCGGACATCGAAATTGCGTACGAGGGTAATCCTTTGTCCGCCAGTGACAAGGACAATATTCGCATTGTGTCGAAAATAGGTGCCGATTTGGTTGTTGAAAATAATTTTAATTTAGGGTCCACGGCGGACGGTGATTTTAATGGTTGGTCTGGGGGGGCAAATATGTTGCATGGTTCCCAGGTGCCGGCCGGATTTGATGACCCGTGCAACAGTGGAACTGAAATGCCGTTGCTGTCGCGTGAAATGTTGGAGGATGATGGCGGTTCGGTTTTGTCTGTTGCGCGCAGCAGTCGCCAGGATTGCAATAAATATCGCAATGGGTACGAGGCGTTTATGGCAAAAATCGGTATGAGCAAAGAGGAAATTGCCGCCGCAAACGATGCAAATACCAGTGTTTATATTGATTCCGATGGTAATACGGTGGAATTGGTCAGTGAAAAATATTATTTGAATACTGATGGAAATGTGGTTGACCGTGAAACAGATGAAGTGCAATTGGCATTATATGTTGATAATGATGGAAATGTGGTCGATCGCGTGACCGGGAATATTGTTGACAGAACAACGGCAAATATGGAAATTGCTGTGGATGTTAATGCGGACGAAGAGGCCCCAACCATTGTTTTAGACCAGGTGCGTTCGTGGGTTGTTGCCAGTGGCCAAACTTTGCGCCAGGTTTTACAAGATTGGTGTAATAAAGAAGGATGGGATTTGGTTTGGGCGACATCACGCGAATACCCAATAGAGGCCAGTGCCGTATTCAAGGGACGTTTTGTTGATGTGGCATCTGCGCTGGTGCGTAATTTTGCGCGCGCAACACCGATACCATATGCTAAATTTTATAAGGGTAATCGTGTTTTGGTGATTTCAACAACCGAAGAATAATTACTCTTGCCGTAGGAGAAAAGAAGTATGACCAACCCGATAAAATATTTTGTTATGTGTGCAATAATGGGGCTGAGTGTCGCGGGGTGCACAACAAAAGAATCTGCCAAGGTTGCGGCATCTGTTGACCAGGATTTTATTAATGCATATGATGCGTTTGAAATGTCAAAAAATCCGCCGGCCAAGGTCGCCAGTGGTGATACTGTTACCATGTCCGAAGGTGTGTGGTTGGGTGCGTCGTCAACGTTATTGGAACATCGTAATAATTTGCCGTCACAATTTGAATCCAATACCGGGATTACAATATTATTAAATGAACCGGTAACATTACAGGCATTGGCAAACGATATTACGTCAATTACCAAAATTCCGGTAAAAATTGATAATCAAATTAATTCTGAAAAATTAAGAAAAACAATAAATGTTGCATATACAGGCAGCTTATCAGGGTTGTTATCGCAAATCGCAACTGATTTAGATTTATTATGGTATTACGATAAATCCGCAATCGTTTTTTATGAAACAGAAACCAGAACGTTTACATTATATGCATTGGGGACGGATGTTTCGTATCAAACCGCGGTTGAAACAGACGATGGAAATACAGTGTCGTTGGAATCCACATTAAAGGAATGGGATGAAATTGAAAACGCGTTGGGTACCATCATCGGAAATGTTGATAATGCTAATTTTACAGTGTCGCGCAGTTTGGGGACAATTACTGTTACCGCGCCACCATCAACATTGGCACGTGTCGAAGATTATATTGCACGTCAAAATAGACGGTTGTCGCAATTGGTGACAATTGATGTAAAGGTTTTACAGGTGTCTGTATCCAATGATTCGGCATTTGGATTGAATTTGGCGGCCGCGATTAATTCTGCGTCGGGGTTAAATATTGTTGCAAATCCGAAAAATAATTTAAGCAACACAGATGCCAGTTCAATGAATATTGCGGTTCTGTCAAATACGGTATCTGCGATGACGGGTGCCACGCACCAAGAAGGCAACAGCACTGTTTCAGGGGCATATACCCAGGATCAAATTAAAAATGGTTCGTTGTCTGGATTGGCGGGCACGGATGCATTGATTCAGGCACTGGCCAAGCAGGGCAAAGTGTCGTTGGTTACAAATGTTGGTGTTACAACACGAAACAATCGGGTTGCGCCGGTAAATAATACGCGTACAACGGGGTATATCAAACGTTTTGAATCGCGTAACTTTACAACTGTGGAATCCAGCACTGTTGACCAGGATGATTTGGAAACCGGTTTTTCAATGCAGCTGCTGCCCAATGTTTTGGAAAACGGCAAAATATTGTTGTTGTTCAGAATGTCGGTGCGTGAATTGCTGCGTATGCAGACACAAACAATTGGCGAAGTTACATTGCAATTGCCCGAGGTTGAAGAGCGCAGTTTCATGCAGGAAGTTATAATGGAATCCGGACAAATGTTGGTTGTTTCTGGTTTTGAAAAACAGGAAAACAACGACACGCGTTATGGATTGGGTGATCCGGACTTTATGGCGTTGTCTGGGTCGCGTGAAACATCGGCCACGCGTGATGTGTTGGTGGTTATATTGACACCCCAGGTATTGGTCAGTCCAATGGATGCAGAACGCACAATACAACAACATTGGGGGGCACCGCTGAATTAAAAATCGCCCAGTTGGGCGATTTTAATTTTGTATACGTAAAATACCGCCCAAATGGGCGGCGATTTTTTTCAGAATTCTGAAAACGTAATTATGCCATTTTGGCAACACGTTTGGTCAGACGAGAAATCTTGCGCGAGGCACGTTTTTTCGGCATAATTTTGCCCGCAGATTTCATTATACGACTTTCGGCATTACGCAGTGCCGTTGTTGCGGCCGCTTTGTCACCAGATTCGACAGCCACCAAAACCTTTTTCGCAGCGGTTTTCATTGTGCTGCGACGTGCGTTGTTAACGGCGTTTTTCTTTGCCGTTACCAGAATTCTTTTTTTAGACGATTTGTGATTTGCCACTTTATTTTCCTTTTATTTGGTCACATTTTTTGTTATTTTATAGAAAACAAACATAAAATCAAGGAAAAATAAAATGATGACAATATCTGATGGTTGGATTGCGGTGTTAACAATCGTGGTCGCGTACTTGTTGGGTTCAATTCCAATGGGATTAATTTTAACAAAAATCACGGGGCGGGGCGATTTGCGCCGTGTGGGCAGTGGCAATATCGGCGCAACGAATGTTTTGCGCGTTGGTGGGCTGCGTTTGGCGGCAATTACGTGGATTTTGGATATGACCAAGGCGATAATTGCGGTTTTAATTGGCGCAAATGTTGGTGGGGCGATATTTGGCGCATGGTGTGGATTTGCGGCAATTGTTGGACATTGTTACCCAATATGGTTGGGCTTTCGTGGTGGCAAGGGGATTTCTTCGTTATTTGGGGTGTTGTTAATTACATCGCCATTGGCATTTATAACGTGCGGGGTTGAATGGCTGATTGTGGCGTTGACATCTGGTTATTCGTCATTGGGGGCGGTTGTTGCGTTTTGTTTAATGCCAATTTTGGGATTTGTAATAGATATTAATATGGGGTGGCCATTTTTGGCAATTGCGTTGCTGTGCCTGTGGCGACATCGTGGGAATATTAAACGGTTGCTTGACGGGACAGAATCGAAAATAGAATGGAAGTGGAAGAAGTGAAAAAGAAAGATATATTTTTTTATTATATGTATTTAGTCTTTATTTCTTGGGTATTTTATGGTATAATGCGAAAAAGAAAATCAGGGAAAGAGAGATGAAAAAATTACTGTCATTTTTTGCAATATTAATGGTTGCATCGCCCGCATTGGCAATGAATGTGACGAATCAGGCACGGCGTTCTGTGGCGGCACAAATGGTGGCCCCGGCACCACGTGCAACCGCGTCAACAAATCAGATTACGGCCATGGCCAATGCAAATGCACCGGCCGGCAGTGCGGTTGTTGATATGTCCAGTATTCGTGTGCCGGTTGGTAATGGAACGGTTGATAATAATAATGGTGGTGATGGCGGCGATAATAACCAGGGCGGTAATGGTGGCAATAATAATGAAAAGCCAGAGTGGCAAAAGCAAAAGGAAATTTGTCTGAATAATAATATCGGCGTGGGAAATACATATGTTTGGGCTTCGCGGTACAGTAATACAAATAATTATGCATCAATGGTAGAGGATGTAAATAACCCTGAAAATAATGTTTGTTTTGTGTTGGTGGAAATTAAATCGGCCGACCCCAGAATAAGTGTATCTGATGTGCCGGATAAATATTTCCAAATGGGGCAAAACATAACATGTGGCAGCTGGGCCGATGCGGATGTATTGCGTCAACGTATTTTGGACGCAAAAAAATCAGGGCGCACATGGGCAACCGTTGGTGGTGCGGTTGGCGGTGCCGGTTTGGGTGTCGGTATGATGGAATTATTTGGTAACAGTTTAATTGGTGGTTCGGTTGAGGGGCAAAAGGCTTTATCTGGTGATGCGCAGTTAATGGCACAATTGCGTGCATTGAAAAATAAAAATTCTGCGGAATTTGATCAGTTTATCAAGGCATTGCGCACATTAAGGACGGAATGCAACAAGGATATATGGCAATCAGACATGCCCGCCGAATGCACTCAATATAATTATGAATATTTGCTGAATGCGGCAAATTAGTTCGTAAATTATAATAACTTTTTATCCCGCGAAAAAAATCGCGGGATTTTTGTTTGAATTAGATGTGATAATTCATTTATAGTACAAACATGACAGATAATGATTTATTTAAACGGTTATTGATTTTGCGTACGCCCGGTGTTGGGCCGGTGCGGTATCGTGAATTAATCAAACAGTTTGGTGGTGTGGATGCGGCCGCCGATGCGGTTGAACAAAGCGATTCGATTCGTGATGCTGTTTTACGTGAAATTGAAAATGCCAAAAAATTGAATGTATATTATATATGTGATGATATGCCCGAATATCCAATCCAATTGCGGAAATTAAAAAATCATCCGCCGGTGTTAAGTGTTCGTGGAAATATTACAACTTTGTCACGACCAACGGTTGGAATCGTGGGCACGCGTCATGCAACAGCGGCGGGAATGGGGTTTGTGGCCGAATTGGCACAAAAATTTGCCGAACATAATATTGTGGTGGCATCTGGGATGGCGATGGGCACCGATACCGCGGCGCATCGTGGTGCGTTGCGGGCCAATGGTGAAAATCAAACAATTGCCATATTGGCGGGCGGGGTTGATTCAATATGGCCATTGGAAAACGAATCGCTGTATTGGGAAATTATTGCGCGTGGCGCGGTTATCAGTGAAATGCCGGTTGGGTTTGCGCCAATGGCACAAAATTTTGTTCAACGTAATCGATTAATCGCCGGAATCAGCGAAAAATTAATATTGGGCGAGGCTGATTTAAAATCGGGCAGTATGACAACCGTGCGATTCGCAATACAGGCAAATCGGGAAATATGGGCAATACCGTCGCATCCGTCGGATTCCCGGGCCGCGGGGCCAAATTCATTGATAAAATCGGGCGCGGCAAGGTTGTGCAGTGGACAAAGTGATTTTTTTAAAAATGAAAAAAAGACATTCATAAATGTTAAAAATGAAAAAAATTTCGATTCGGAAAATCCGATATTGGATGCATTAGGAATGATTCCTGTGTCTGAATCTGTATTGTCAGAAATTGTCAAAAAAACGATTTCGGAAATAAAGTCTGAATTGGTTGTTTTGGAATTACAGGGATTGGTGCGAAAAGTTGACGGTGGTTATGTTCGCGTGTGAAAAAAATCTTGTCTATACATTGTATATACAACGCGCGGAAATCCGGCAAAAAAACGAATCGTTGTCAAAAAATAAATGTTGAAAAATTGTTTAACAAACTGTTGCAATGTCGAATTAATCTTATAACTTATCTGACGTATCCAAACGATTGAGAGTTAATCCCAATCAAAATAAACAGGCGGGTGACATAAAATAATTTTCGTGTTACCCCGGCGCACAGAGAGAGATGATAAATTGCGGTGTCGATTTATAACAGCAGTGTGATAAATCAACATGCCAATTTATAAAAGGGCGCAAAAGAGAGAGTTAAATGTAGGGCATAACATAAATACTAAATTTTTATGTAACAGTAAAATTTAGCGTTTATGTGCGGGTGGTTTTTATACCCCTGGGGGCATGTGAAACCCTTTGTCAAAGGAAGGAAAGGAGGAAAAACATGATGCAGACAGCGGCAATAAAAACAATGGTGGATTTGAATCAAGTCAAGGGGGCCATTGCCGCAAAAATGGATTCTGCTGGGTTTACATCATGGATTGCGCCGTTACAGTTTGATGTTTGTGATGATACATTGGTTTTAACCGCACAAAATCAATTTTCTGCTGATTTTATTGGGGCTGTTCATAAAAACGTTTTAACGGATGTGGCAAATCAATTTGGTTTGGGTTTAAAAATTGCGGTGCGTGGTACGGCTGTGTCAGCATCGGTTGCGAACGACAATAATATTCAATCATATACACCGGCGACGGAAACAAATACGCACACAAACACATTAAACGCATTTGATTCATTTGTATGTTGTGATGAAAATGCATTTGTGTTGTCGGCATGTAAAAAAATAGCGGCGGGGACGGTTTCGTTTTCGCCACTGTTTATTTATGGTGTGGCGGGGTGCGGAAAATCGTTGTTGATGGATTGCATTGAAAATGCCGCCGCGGGGCGTGTAATAAAAATGTCGGGGGGACAGTTTGTTTCCGAATTTACGCGTGCATTGCATGATCGCACAATTTTCGCATTCAAGGATTTTTGTCGCAATTGTGACACATTTATATTGGATGATGTTCAATCATTGGCGGGCAAGCGGGCAACATGTGCGGAATTTGCACAATTGGTTATGGATTTGCGTGCGGCGGGTAAAAATGTTGTTTTAACCGCAAATGTGGCACCGGGTAATTTGAACGGATTTGATCGCCGTACACAATCATTATTGGCATCGGGGTTGGTTGCCGATGTTATGGGGCCGAATGAAAATGTGCGTCGTGTTATGTTGATGCGCGCGGGCGTTTCGGCAAATACTGCGGCGGAAATTGCATCGCATATTTCGGGCGATGGGCATTTGGTTGCGGGTGTTGCAATGAAAATTAAAACATATGCCGAATTAATGGGTGAAAATGTAACAATGGATGTTGCACAGCATTTATTATCAGATACATTGCAAAAATCAAAAACACCGATTGCAATGGTTAAAATGATGTGTGAAAAATTGGGTGTGGCGTATGATGCGGTATGTGGTCGCGGGCGCAGTCGGGCAATTGTATTGGCGCGCCAGATTATGATGGTGGTGTTGAAAAGTGCGACAAATTTGTCATTAAGTGAAATTGGGTGCGTATGCGGGGATCGTGATCATGCAACAGTGGTGTATGCAATTGCACAAATTGAAAAATTAAAAAAGTCTGATTTGGTTTTGGCGGCGCAAATTAATCAATTGATTGCGGAATGCAAATAATAATATGCCACAAAATGTGGCACTTTTTTTTATTTATGATGAAAATTCATTATTGGAATGATAATTAAAATATGATAAAATGCAGTATAATGAATGTAGTTTTATTATGCGAAAATAAATTTTGTTATTTTCGTCATAAAATGGGGGATAAATATGAAAAAGTTATTTTTAATTGTGACGGCATTTTGTGGAATATGCTTGTTTTCTGGACACGGCATGGCCAACGTGGGTTGTGTGCCGACCAGTTGCGATGAAAGTATGGGGGACGACAGGTTAAATGCAAGTACGTTGGAGATTTCTGGCAAGGCCAGAAGACAGGCGGGTTCATGCTTTATCTGTGAACCCGGTTTTTGCGAAGATGGTGATATTGTTTATACCGCCGATTTTTCAAAATTTGCAGTTTGCAGACAGTCGCATGGGTGGGTTGGCAATGATCGCTGGCTGGAATTTACGCCAAAGCATTGCGCACTTGAAGAAGATTTAACCGCTGCATATAATCGTGGTAATACGAATGGTTTACACAAACGCTGGAAGGTTAATGGTGTTGAATATGGGGAAACACAAGATACATTGAATAATTCCACAACGACAAGGGCCGGACAAGATATATGTTATTATTATACGTGTCCAGATGGCATGACATATAATGTAGAAAAAATGCAATGTGTTAGTGATGAACCGGAAACAGTAGTTGTTGTGCCAGTAGAGGCGACAACACCACCGGCACAAACAACAGTTACGCCACCGGCAAATACCACAACGCCCGGCACCAGCAGTAATTGCGAGGCCAGATGCAAGGGCATGACCGGGGAAAGACGTTCGCAGTGTGTTACATGTTGTGCCGTGTCGCGAAGTGTTGCGGAATGGCGGGATCCAAAATGTGTATGTGTTGACAATACCAAGGTGTGGGATGTGGAAACTGCGCAATGTGTGACACCAACGCCAACACAACCAACCCAACCGGTTCAACCAGTTGCGGATTATGAATGTTCGGCCAGTATGATTAGCCAATTAAATGTGTGGATTGATAATTACCCGGATTGTGTTGTGCAAATAAATAATTTGATTGAATATTGTGATTCCGACCCACAGGCATCAGAAGCAAACAGTATATATGCACAAATACAACAATGTGTAAATAATGCCCAGGCCGCAGCAGAAGCAGCCCAGGCAACCGCTTTGTTGCAATCACAAAATGCATCGCGCCAAAATATTACAAGTGCGATTTCAACATTGGATGGAATTAAATCTGGATTGAAAGTGACCGTGTGGCGTGACGAAGAAGGTAAATTTAATACATCACGTTTGCTGTCTGATTCCATTGCGGGTGTGGTTTTGGGAACCGCCGGCGGATTGATTACCAGTAATGTTGTAAAGAAAAATCAGGTCGAAGACGGATTCGAAGATTTACAATGCGCCATCGGTGGCCAGGCTGTGGCCGGATGGGGCGACGAGTTCCGCGTCGGTATCCAATAGAGAGAGTAAGATGGGGAAAACAAAAACACCGGCATATGCCGGTGTTTGTTCATTAGTGTTGATTTTCGTTGATTTTATCAATGAATTTTTGACGAATTGCCATTTGCCGTTTAAAGTCACGGCGTGTGGCATGATTCATGCGTGATATAAAATCCGGATCCATTGGGTTATGAACAACGCGATTTGTCGGAAATAACAGTGCAACCGTTTCGCGGGTATCCTTGTCCAGATATTCAACAATTGTGCGCGCCAATTTTTCGCCCATAACCGGTTTAAATATTTTAAATGAACATGCCATTTTGTATGCGGCCGGGTTTGGAAAATCCAGCCGCATTAAACCATTTGTTTGTCCGACAACAGGTTCGCCATTTATTGTTTCGATTATAAATGGTGTTGAACGCTGTGATTCATAATAAAATGCGCTGCCCGGGATTTTTACAACATATGTGTTTTTATCTTTCTTGCCTATGACAGGATTTTTTTTGTTGCTATCATTCATATCATGTGTCCTTTGTTCTGTTATAAAATAATACAAAAATTATAATTGTCAAGTTGCATTGTGTGTATAATTAACATGTTGGTAAAATTAAAATTATCATAACGGGTTATTTATACGAATAAATCCTTTACAAATTGGGCATGTTCGGTGATGAATTTAAAACGAAATTCCGGTTTTTTACCCATTAATTCGGAAACAATTGTGCGGGTTTTTTCCGTATCTTCGGCACCGTCGTCCGTGCGCGGGGGTAATTCAACGCGTATTAATCGCCGCGTTTTTGGCGACATGGTTGTTTCCTTTAATTGATTTGGCATCATTTCACCCAGGCCCTTGAATCGTGAAATTTCAACCTTTTTATTTTTATATTTTGTGGATTTTAATTGTTCCAATTCTTCGTCCGTATCGACATATACCGATTCGGTGCCGCATGTTAATTTATACAGTGGCGGACACGACAGGTATAAATGGCCGCCATAGATTAACTGGGGCATAACCTGGTAAAAAAACGCCATTAATAATGATGCGATATGGCTGCCGTCGACATCGGCATCGGTCATAACAATAATTTTTTCATAACGCAGTTTTGATTCGTCCCAATCACGTGCCGTGCCGGCACCAATGATATCAATTAATTCGTTTAATTCCTTGTTCGCGCTGAAACGTTCGTCGGAATTGGAAATAACATTTAACACCTTGCCGCGCAGGGGCATGATTGCCTGGGTCGCGCGGTCGCGTGCCTGTTTGGCGGTGCCGCCGGCCGATTCGCCCTCTACAATAAACAATTCGGTGCCGTCCACGCCATGTTTTGAACAATCCGCCAATTTGGCCGGCATGCGAATACGCTTGGTCGGGGTTTTGCGGGCAATTTCCTTGACCTGTTTGGTTTTTATGCGGGCGTTTGCCAAATTTATTACAAATTCCAATACGGCGTTTGCCGTTTTGGGATCAGATGCCAAAAATATTTCCCACGGATCGCGCAGCGCGTTTTCCGTATAGCGCGCAATTTCGGGGTTTGACAGTTTTTCCTTGGTCTGGCCCAAAAATTGCGGTGTTTTATAAAATACGGATACAATCGCCGCAACGGAATCGAACACATCATCGCTGATTATATTGGCGGCGGATTTATTATTTATTTTATCGCCATATGATTTTATTCCACGGGTAATCGCGGATTTAAAACCCGTTTCATGTGTGCCGCCATCAACAGTTGCAATGGTGTTGCAATATGATGCAAAGAATCCGTCATCGGATGCCGCGCCATTTTCATCTGTTAAAAATGTTAATGCCCATTCAACACGGCCTGATGAATCCGGGAAATCAACCGTGCCACTGAAAATTTTTGGCAAGATGCGCGGTTTGTCGCGGGTGCGTTCATCCAAAAAATCCGCCACGCCATTTGGGTAATAAAAATCTGTTTGCGCGGGAATATTCATATCGTCGGTTAATAATTCCGGATTACAAATCCATTTTACGCGCACGCCGCGTGACAAAAATGATTTAGCACGCGCCATGCGATAAATTTTAACCGGTTTGAATACCGCGTTTATGCCGAATATTTCATCGTCCAATGTGAAACGAATTTTTGTGCCATGATTTTTTGTTGCATCCCCACGGGTCATACAACTGGTTGGTTTGCCGCGCGAAAAAGTTTGCCGCCATTCGTAACCATCGCGGGAAATTGTTACAATCATTTCAGATGACAGGGCGTTTACAACCGAACTGCCCACACCGTGCAGACCACCACTGGTTTTATACACATTATTATTAAATTTGCCACCGGAATGCAGTGTGGTTAAAATAACCTCCAGCGCGGATTTGCCGGGGAATTTCGGATGTTCATCAACCGGAATGCCGCGACCATCATCGGTAATTTCAATTGTTTTGGCATCAATCAGGTTCACGGTGATATTTTTAGCATAGCCGGCAACAGCCTCGTCAATGGAATTGTCCAAAATTTCCACCGGTAAATGATGCCATGCCTTTTCATCTGTGCCGCCAATGTACATCCCAGGGCGCAGGCGAACCGGTTCCAGCCCTTCGAGTACCTGGATATCTGATGCGTCATATGTATGTGTATTTTGTTCAGTCATAGCATAATATTATTAATACATTTCGAAAATTCTTGCAAGTGCTTTAAATCATCTTGATTTTTTTACAGTTATACTTATATATTTTGGGACAAGATAATTTTGGGACAGAAAAATGAATAAAAATCCATATGAAGTTTTGGGCGTTGCACGAAATGCGTCGGATGATGAAATTAAAAAGGCTTACCATAAATTGGTGATGAAATATCATCCTGATCGAAATCCGGGTGACAAGGATGCCGAAGAAAAGTTTAAGGAAGTAAATAACGCGTTTGATATATTAAAAGATCCGCAAAAGCGGGCTGCGTATGACAGATTCGGTGATGCCGCGTTTGCCGGTGGAAATGCATCGGGGGCAAATCCCTTTGGGGCCGGTGGAAATCCATTTGGGGATGGCGCGTTCCATTTCAATATGGGCGGCGGTGCCGGAATGGACGATATCTTGCGCGAGGCAATGCGCGGATTCGGTTTTGATATGGGCGGCGGGGATGCCCGTCGGAATGCCCAACGCCGTGGTCGCGATTTGTTGGATGATGTAACAATTGATTTGCGCGATGCGTATTTTGGAACAACACATACAGTAAAATTTACAACAAATGTTGAATGTGAAAAATGCCACGGTTTTGGTACCGATGATGGCAAAGAGGCACCCGCGTGTCCGCGTTGTCATGGTTCGGGCTATGTGCGCACATCGCGTGGTTTCTTTGCAATGGAAACACCGTGTCCGGACTGTAATGGTTTGGGGCGCAAGATTGATAAAAAATGTACCCAGTGTGATGGGGCGGGCGTGTTGCGGAAAACACGTACGTTGGATGTGAAAATTCCCGCCGGAATCGAAGATGGGGCGCGTCTGCGATTGGCCGGCCAGGGCGAGGCCGGGCAAAATGGTGCGCCGGCGGGCGATTTATATATAGATATTCATATCCGTCCGGATAAACATTTTATGCGTAATGGTGCAGATTTAATAACGCGCGCAGATGTGCCGTTTACTACATTGGCATTGGGTGGCGAAATTGAAATTGATACAATTGACGATAAGAAATTATCGGTCAAGGTTCCGGCCGGTACACAGGTTGGTGAAAAACTGCGCGTACGTGGGCATGGAATGCCAGGGCGGCGTGCGGGAACATTTGGTGATTTGTATATTGAAATAAATATGCCGGTGCCAACAAAATTAACAGATAAACAGAAAAAAATTCTGGCCGAATTTGCGGGCACAAAAAGTACCAAGAAAGGATGGTTTTAAAAATTGCGCTGGATGCATGAAATACTGCATACAGCGCATTTTTTTTGTAATAAAAAATCCCGCCATTTTGACGGGATTTTTATATGTTATTTTTTTATTTGTTTTAATTTTTGAACAAACGTAAATGTATATTGGGTTGCCGACCATACTGATGCAAATAATGCCAACCATATGCCCCATATACCAATGTATGTCAAAATATTTATTATACGCATGATGGTGCCCTCGGCGTTTATGTCTGATACCAGTGTGCTGAGTGCAAATAACAACAAGAATGCGCATATTGCAATCATTTGTAATGTTGTTTTTATTTTACCCATTGAAAAGCGTGCCTTGGGTACCGGCATTTCAATTTTTTGTGTGCCCAGGAATTCGCGCAGACCACTGATATACAATTCACGTGCAATCATTATTATTATCGGCACGATTATAAACCACAGTGGTGTTAAAACGGTCAACATAATTAATGTATTTGCGACCAATAATTTATCACCAATATGATCCATTACGCCGCCCAATTTTGTGCATACATTATATTTACGGGCCAAAAATCCATCAAACCAATCCGACATTGCCGCCAATACAAATAAGCCAAATGACCACCAAAATAGTACCGGGTTATACAGTGAAAACATTAATAATGGAATCAGCGCAAATGCGGATGCAATGCGGAATGCTGATAAAAAATTTACAAAAAATTTCATAATATACTCCTTTTATATACCATGATATTATACCACTTCTGTATGAAAATGGGCATATATTTTTTTTGCGGCCGATTTGCCCAAGCCTGGTACGCGCATCAGTGCATCCAGATTTGCATCTGTAATTGCGCGGACCGAACCAAAATGGTTTAACAATGCGCGTTTGCGCGTTGGGCCAATGCCATCAATTTCATCCAGTACCGATGATGTCATTTGTTTCGCGCGCACGGTGCGATGAAATGTGATAACAAAACGGTGCGCTTCGTCACGTACGGCGCGTAATAATAAAAACAGGCGTGAATCCTTTGGTATGTCACGACATACGGTGGAATCGGGCATAATAAAATGTTCGTCGCCATCGCGAACTTCGCCCTTGGTTACGCCCAATATTGGTATATCGGGTGCTGTTTTATGGGCAATGTTCCATTGGGCGGGGCCACCATCAACAATTAATAAATCCAATTTTGGGCCACGTGCGGTTGCGCGCTGTACAAATTCGGCCATCATTGCAATGTCGTTGCCGGCACGTGCCGCATCGCGCAGTTTGAAATGACGGTATCCGGATTTTATAAATCCATCGTGACCAAATGTTATCATTGCACCAACAGGATTTCGCCCGAACAGGTGCGAATTGTCAAATACACCCGCCATTTCAATTTTTATGCCCAACCATTTTTCCAAATCGGCCACTGCGTCGGTCCAATTGAAATTTGCGCTGTGTGCACGATTCCGCCGTATACCGCGTGTTGATGTTTGGGTTAATGCGGCAATTTTATCACGAATGATTGCGGCCGATTCAAAATCCATCATGTCGGAAAATTTTTTCATTTGTTTGGTTAAATCGGCAATAATAGGTTCGCTGTCACCGGTCAATATTCGTCGTGCCAACGCGACGTTTTCGGCATAATTGTTTTGTTGAATTGTGCATGGCGCGCTGCATCGGCCAATTTGATATAATAAACATGGTCGGGTGCGATTGCGCATAAATGTATCCGTGCATGTGCGCAGACGACATACCTTTTGAATTGTTTTTATTGTTTCGTTTAGTGCGGTGACCGATGGGTATGGACCGTATACATCGCGACGTTGTGATATTTTACCACGAAATTTTAACAGGCGCGGGAATTCTGATTGGGTTAATGCAATCATAGGGTACATTTTCCCATCAGTTAACATAATGTTATATTTTGGTTTTAGTGTCTTGATTAATTTTTGTTCCAAAATCAGTGCATCAGATTCTGTTGGTGTTATTTCCCATTCGACACGTGTGACCAATGTGCGCATAACCTGTTTGTGGGGTTCCAGCTTTGATATATCCATGTATTGTTTTAGCCGATTGGACAGATTTTTAGCCTTGCCCACGTATAACAGAACCCCGTCCGCGTCATACATTTTATAGACACCGGGGGCATTAGGACTGTTTTCAATTAAATCAGAAAATTGAATATTCATGATATTTATGATAAAATATAAAAAAACAAATAGCAAATAGAGGTTAAAAATATGAAATATGAATCTGGACGTTCAATGATTGAAATGATGGGTGTTTTGGCCATTATGGGGGTTATTACCGTTGCCGCAATTGCCGCAATTTCCAGCGCGATGAATATACAAAAGCGTAACGAGGTTAATGACCAGGTTTTACAAATGGTGACCCAGGTACGTCAACTGTTCACGGAATATGACGATTTTTCAAACATAAATAGTGCGACTATATTTGGTGCAATTGGAATGTCTAATCAAAATCCGTATGGTGGAACATATGAAATATCTGTGAATCCGGCTGATACGCGGCAATTTGTTGTTTCAATAACGGGGTTGTCGCAATCTGATTGTGAACATTTTGTAATCAAGGGATGGAATGGTTCGGTCGGTTATGAAATGTCGGGGCATACACAAAGTGGTGCCAGCGGCACATGTACAAATCCAAATGGGCAAAATGTTGTCCAAATAACATATGGCGAATAATTCCACGGGTGGTTGCTATGGCGGAAATGATAGAAGTTCCCAAAACCGAGGATGGAACGCGGTTGTTGCGTTGGTTTTTGCGGAGATATCCCGCCATGCCCCAGCGTGAATTTTATAAATTATGTCGCGGTGGGCAAATTCGTGTAAATTCATCACGTGCGCAAGGTCAGGAAATTTTACGTGCCGGTGATGTTGTACGTGTGCCACCAACGTTGGGCAGTTATTCGGACGTGCCGGGTAAAAAAACAGAAAACGGCGCGCACTTTTCATTGGCCGATTTGGAATCCTTGCGTCAAAGTATTATACACAATGATGATGATATTGTTGTGTTTAATAAACCGGCCGGTTTGGCGGTCCAGGGTGGAACGGGTATACGCAAGTCTGTTGATAAAATGGCGGCGGCATTATTCCCGTATGATAAAGTTTCATTGGTTCATCGATTGGATAGGGAAACAAGCGGTGTTTTGGTCGTTGCAAAAAATCAGCGTACTGCCCAGGAATTATCCAATGAATTTCAAAATAAAACTGCGCACAAGGAATATTTGGCGTTATTAAATGGTGATGTTCGGCCACAATATGGTGTGATTGATAATTATATGATAAAAGGCCAGGTTTTTGACAGTCCAAATCGGTTAAATGATGGCACGGGTCAGCGGCCCCAGCGGGCAATTACGGAATATCGTGTATTGTCAACGGCCGGTGGGCATTTGTCGTGGGTGTTGTTTTCACCAAAAACTGGGCGTACACACCAATTACGAATACACAGTGCATTATCACTGCATGCGCCAATTGTTGGCGATGATATTTATGGACGGGAACGTAAATTGGACGGAATGTTGCGTTCAATGTTATCAACAAATAACTTGTTTTTATTGGCGTATAGGTTAACATTCAGGCACCCCGGCAGCGGCAAAATGATGACATTTTGTGCGCCTGTGCCGGATTTTATGCAGCCGGTATTAAAATTTTTGGAATTTAAATTGCCGTAAAATTTAGTGATGAAAAAATGGTTAAGAAAAAAAAGAAAAAGGGTACTTTTTTTAAAATAATGCGCGTTTTGGTCCTGTTTGTAATGGGACTGGTTGTGGCGGTGGTAATAGCGTTATCACAGATAAATTTGGAATCGTTGCGCAGCAGTTTGGTGGCGGTTTTACAGGATGCCACAGGTTTACCCGTGGAAATAGATGGGGCCGTGTCATGGAAATTATCGTTGCGCCCCCAGGTTGAGTTAAATCAGGTGCGTGTGGCAAATGCCGCGTGGGCAAAAAACAAGGATGGTTTTGTAGCAAAAAAAATAGATGTGACATTGGATTTGTTTTCACTGTTTCAGGCCAGACCAACAATTCAAAATATAAAAATTTATGACGCAATTATTAATATGGAAAAAAATTTGGATGGCGATTTTTCCATGATGTCAAATATTATGCGCAGTATAAAATCCGACAGTACGACAAAGGAAAAGCACGCTGTGCCGGATGATTTCCCGTTTGCAGATCCGGGGTTGGGCGGTTTGGAAATTCAAAATTTAAAGATAAATTTAGTGGATGCATCATATGCAATTGATGGATTTCAAATTCGATATATGTCGCATGATGACAGTCGCGAATACAGCGGATGGATAAAAAATGATGGTAAATTATTTCCATTTATTTTGGTGTTTTCAGAATACAATTCTGAACGTCGTGTATATCCAATGCGCATTGCGTTTGCCACCAGTGGCGATGCATTGATTGCAAATGTTGCATTGGAAGGCACCAGTAAAGCCCCAATAGATTTTATTATCAAGGGCGATATTCCTGATATTGCCGAAATTGGGAAAATATTTAATATGGATTTGGAACCTATGCCGACAATGAGTGTTAATATTGCCGGTGGATACGATTGGCAAAAATTATCGTTGCGAAGTTCGTCAATTACCGTACGTGGAAATAAATTGGCGTTTTCAGGGGTTGTTGATTGGTCGGGCGATTTACCAATTTTAACCGCTACATTTGAATCAAAATATATTAATTTGTCTGAATTATTTCCGGACTTATATGATGGAAATTGGACGCGGCCAAACAGGGATTTAAACGTATTCAAAGATATTCCATTATTTGGTGATGAATTTTTAAAATTTAATGCCGATGTGCATATTATGCTGGATGATTTTATTGTATACCGTAATTTTAATTTAAAAGATACTGATGTTACATTAAATTTAAAAAATGGATATGCACGGGTTGATGCATCAATGGTGATTGCCGGTGGTGCAACGCGCGTGGGGGCAAATATAAATATTGCCAGTGATGG
Organism: uncultured Alphaproteobacteria bacterium; assembly: GCA_944389595.1. Lineage (GTDB taxonomy): Bacteria > Pseudomonadota > Alphaproteobacteria > Rs-D84 > Rs-D84 > Enterousia. The sequence goes on from CALXMY010000002.1 coordinate 210,686, forward strand.
TAAAATGTATGCACGTGTTGGCGGTGTTGGGCGCGGTTTGGTAATAGGGCAATTGTTGGATGAAATAAATGTTAAAAATTTGATTTCGGAATTGCCGGTGAATTTTGATATGTATGTCGAGGCCGAGGGCAACAATTTATCTGAATGGATGCAAACAATAACGGGGCCAGTGCGCGCGTATTCTGATGCACCGGGGTATGCGCATTCGGCATTAGTATCAAATATATATGGTACAGATTTCCTGACCACATTGCGCCATAGCATCCAGGATTTATTTAGTTCCGAAAAGAAATATAATCAAATGAAAATATCGTGTGTATCGGTAAATACTAAATTACGTAATGGATTAATTGAAACTGAAAATGGGGTGGCGATTGAAACAAACGCCATAAATGTCAGATTGGCGGGCGATTTGGATTTGGGACGCGAAACTATTCAGTTATCTTTGACAACGGTTCCTGTTCGTGGATTAAAATTATCATTAACCGGCAATGTTGTAAATTCAATTGAAATTACCCAAAATTTGGCAGAGCCAACCATCCAAATCAGCGGTGCCGCCGTCGCAGGCAAGGTTGCATCAGCAACCGGTATAGGTTTGTTATTGGCACCATTTACCGGTGGAATTGGGTTGGTTGCCGGGGCCGGGGTCGGATTGTTGGCGGGCGATTTATTGGAAAATTGGCTGGCCGATGATAAACCATGTGAAACGGCATTGTCACGTGGTGCGCCGTCGCGCCCAGATGACCCCGAATGGATGGATATGCCGGTGACAGATTTGGCGGAATCAATAATAAATCCAAACGTCCGGGAATAAATATACTTTTTGATATTTTTGTATATGGTGCAAATGATATGAATAACCCTTGCACCGAATCGGCATTTTTTGATAAACTGATTCAGAAAAGGATGTAGGGACGAAAATATTTATAACAGGAGCACATTATGGAATTTTCAGTATTTCGTCAGGTTTTAATTCGTGCGCTGGGGCATATGCAGTCTATTGTTGAAAAACGTGCGACTTTACCGATACTGGTTAATGTAAAGATAGAGGTTGCCGATGATTTAATTTTGTCGGCGACAAATGTTGATTTGGAATTGGTTGAACATGTCGCGGCTGATATTACGTTGGGCGGTAAAACAACTGTCCCGGTTCAGATGTTATACGATATTGTTCGCAAATTGCCGGATGATGCCGAAATTTCGTTCAAGCAATCGGGTGATCAATTGGTTGTTTCCAGTGGTCGTGCTGTATTTCATTTGCCAACATTGCCGGCCGAAAATTTCCCGGCGATGGCGGGCAGTAATTTGACCACAAAATTCCAAATGACAACGGGCGATTTGGCGCATTTGATTAATCAAACCAAGTTTGCAATTCCGACCGATGATGTGCGCTATCATTTGGGGGGAATTTATTTCCATATATCTGACGAGGGCAAGGAAAAAATGTTAACTGCGGTTGCAACCGATGCCCAGCGTATGGCATTGTGCGCAATGCCGGCCCCCGCGGGCAGTGCGGAAATGCCGGCCGTGATTTTGCCGCGTCGTGTTATTGGTGAATTGTCTAAATTATTAGAGGATGCGACCGTTGATGATGTGACGGTGGAATTATCAGATACCAAGGCACGTTTTACCGTTGGGGCCGCAACATTAACCAGTAAATTGGTTGATGCGCAATATCCAAATTATCGCGTTGTTATTCCAAAGGGTAACGATAAAATCGCAATATTGGACAGAAAGCAATTTTTAAACGCTGTGGATTTGGTATCGGTGGCCAGTGTTGATAAAACTAAATCGGTGCAACTGACATTTTCAATGAATAAATTGGTTGTTAATGCATCCAGTCCGGATGCCGGAACTGCAACCCAGGAATTAGATGTCGAATACAATGGTGACAGTTCGTTTACCGTTGTGTTTAATGTTAAATTCTTGATGGATGTTGCCGGCCAGGTCGAAGGTGAAAAATTCCAAATGGAAATGCAGGATCCTTTATCGCCAACAATTATTAAGTCGACCGATAAAAATACCGACGCGTTGTTTGTTTTAATGCCAATGCGTATGTAGTGTTTGCGTAAATAAAAATCCCCATAATGGGGATTTTTATTTTGCCAAATTCGCAATTGTATATTTGTTTTTTTATGTTAATCTGAAATTAATTGTAAAAAAGGTTATATAAAAATGATGAATTTAGAAAATATTATTCCAGGTCAGGAACCACCAAAAAAAATGAACGCTATCATAGAAGTCCCAGAAAACGGATATGTTAAATATGAAATTGATAAATCAACGGGACTGTTGCGCGTTGACAGAATTTTGCATACACCGATGGCATATCCGGCAAACTATGGATATTTTCCCGGAACATTGGGTGATGATGGCGACCCGTTGGATTGTGTTGTTGTGTGTAATGCGCCATTAAATCCGGGCGTATTAATCGAGGTTCGGCCCATTGGCGCATTGTTGATGGAGGATCAATCCGGTGGCGATGAAAAAATTATATGCGTTCCGCGCGATAATATTGATCCATATTATACGCAAACGGAATATATTGAACAATTACCGGCAATTTTACGACATAAAATAGAATATTTCTTTCATCACTATAAAGATTTGCAACCAAACGCATGGTCACGGGTAAAGGGCTGGGCCGATCGTGCGACGGCCGATAAATTGATTATGGACAGTATCGACCGGTATCATAAATGTTCTGCGCAATAAATGCTTGCGTTGGGATGATTGAAAATTATAATAAGCACATTAAAAAAACCAAGGGGTAAAACAATGGCATCATATATTGCAAATGATATGCGTGTGGGTTGGGTGATTTCGCATAATGGCAAACGTTATTCTGTTATGTCTATAACCAAGGTTAAACCGGGCAAGGGCGGCGCATTTGTTCAGGCTGATTTGCGCGATATTGATTCCGGAAACAAGGGAAATGATCGTTGGCGTGCCGAAGACAAGGTTGAAAAACTGATGGTCGAAGATATCGAATGCCAATATTTATATTCTGATGGCGCAGATGCATATTTTATGAATTTAAATGATTATGAACAATTTACAGTGCCGGTCGAATCGTTGGGCGAACAAATGAAATTTTTGGCACCAGAAATGTCAGTTCGTGTAAATTTCGTAGAGGGTCAACCGGTATCGGTTTCGTTACCAAAAACAGTCATTGCTGTTGTCGAGGAAACAGAACCCGCATTAAAGGGTCAAACGGTTTCCAACAGTGGTGGTAAGCCTGCAATCTTGGATAACGGTGTACGTGTTCAGGTGCCTTTGTTCATTGAACAGGGTGAAAAGATAGTGGTAAATACTGAAACCCTGGAATATGTTGAACGGGCTAAATAAATTATAATAATGCATCTAGCAACGGGGAATATTGCTCATGTAGCATTGTGTACACTACGCAATATTCCCCGTTGTTATCTGCATCATTCTAATTTATTTTCCACTGTTCATTATATTTTTTATTTCGTTTACACAATTTTCATACATATTATTTTTTGCGGCGGTTAAATATTCGCGTGGGTTAAAAATTTCCGGATTTTGCGCCAATGATTTGCGTACCCCGGCGGTGAACGCCAGGCGCAGGTCACTGTCCACATTTATTTTGCATATATTTTTTTGTACCGCGCGACGTAATTGGTCGGGGGCGATTCCGCGTGCATTTGACATTTTTCCGCCAAATTTATTTATTGTGTCCACAAAATGCGATGGCACCGTTGATGCCCCGTGCAAAACCAGCGGAAAGTCAGGCAATTGTTTTGCGATTTCATCCAAAATATCAAATCTTAATTCTTCGTCATCAGATTTTCGTTTGTATGCGCCGTGGCTGGTGCCGATGGCGATGGCCAATGAATCAATGCCTGTGGCGGTAACAAAATTTACCACGTCATTGGGGTTTGTGTAACTGGATGAGTCCCCGTGTGTGTTTTCGTCTTCTATGCCGGCCAGGGTGCCCAGTTCAGCCTCGACCGAAACATTATATTTATGCGCAAAGTCGGTAACCGTGCGCGCCAGTTCCACATTCGCATCAAACGGCATTTTTGACCCGTCAATCATTACCGATGAAAACCCCAGTTTAATTGCATGCACGCATGATTCAAATGATGCGCCATGATCCAAATGCAGCGCAACATTTTCGTTTTGTTTTAAATTTAATCCCCAAATCATACCGCGCAATAAATCATCGCCCATATATTTTAATGCCGATTCGGAAACCGCCAAAATTACCGGACTGTGTGTATCGCGTGCGGCATTAATAATCGCAGACAATGTTTCCATATTATAAAAATTAAATGCCGGCACGGCATAATGATGTGCCAACGCATTTGCAAACATTTGCGTTGTGTTTACTAATCCGAAATCTTTGTAATCCATTTTTGTTTCCCCCAATTTGTATAAAATTATAGCATATTGTTTCATGATGCGCGCGAATAATTTATCGGAATGTTTTCCAAAGTTATATACTTGACAACTAACATTTTTCGTCATAAAATAAATAAGTGAACAAACAATTGATGCAAATTACAATTGGTATGTTTGAT